>DATEJU010000294.1:0-19333 GCA_035277805.1 Paraburkholderia sp.
GCGTACCGCCTATGTCACGACGGCACAGAAAGGATTGAGCGAAGCCAAGCGCGAACGCGAAACGCTGGCGGGCGGCTTGTTCACGTTTCGCTCGCCCGTTCCGGGCTTGCCGCAGAACGTGCTGACGCGCGGCCTCGTGCGCGCGCGCTAACCGGCACCGACTATCACGCCGGTCATGCGAATCACGCTGGTCACGCTGGTCACGCTGTTCATGAGTCATAGTTAGGAGCACGAAACACCCATGTCACCGACGCCCCCGCGCAGGCTGCGCAGCCAAAACTGGTTCGACGATCCGACTCACGCCGATATGACGGCACTGTACGTCGAACGCTTCATGAACTACGGCCTCACGCGCGAGGAATTGCAATCGGGCCGGCCGATCATCGGCATCGCGCAGACGGGCAGCGATCTCGCGCCCTGCAACCGCCATCACATTGCGCTCGCGGAGCGCGTCAAGGCGGGCATCCGTGACGCGGGCGGCATTCCCATGGAGTTTCCGGTGCACCCGTTGGCGGAGCAGAGCCGCCGCCCCACGGCCGCGCTCGACCGCAATCTCGCGTATCTGGGCCTCGTCGAAATCCTGCACGGCTTTCCTCTGGACGGCGTCGTGCTCACGACGGGCTGCGACAAGACCACGCCCGCATGCCTGATGGCCGCTGCCACGGTCGATCTGCCGGCCATCGTGCTCTCGGGCGGCCCGATGCTCGACGGCTGGTACGAAGGCAAGCGCGTGGGCTCGGGCACGGTGATCTGGCACGCGCGCAATCTGCTGGCGGCAGGCGAGATCGACTATGAAGGCTTCATGGCGCTGACCACGGCTTCGGCGCCGTCCATCGGGCATTGCAACACGATGGGCACCGCGCTCTCGATGAATTGCCTGGCCGAGGCGCTCGGCATGTCGCTGCCCGGTTGCGCGAGCATTCCGGCGGCCTACCGCGAGCGCGGACAGATGGCGTACGCCACCGGCAAGCGCGCCGTCGACCTCGTGCGCGAGGACGTGCGCCCCTCGCGCATCATGACGCGCGAGGCGTTCGAGAACGCGATCGTGGTGGCTTCGGCGTTGGGCGCGTCGACCAACTGTCCGCCGCATCTGATCGCGATTGCGCGTCACATGGGCGTCGATCTCACGCTCGAAGACTGGCAGCGTCATGGCGAGCAGGTGCCGCTCCTCGCGAACACCATGCCGGCGGGCGAGTACCTGGGCGAGAGCTTTCACCGCGCGGGCGGCGTGCCTGCCGTATTGCGCGAGCTAGATCGCGCGGGGCTCGTGCGGCGCGCTTGCCTGACCGTTTCCGGCCGCTCGACCGGCGAGATTGCAGACACCGCTCCCGTGGCGGACCACGACGTGATCCGTACCTGCGACGACCCACTCAAGCACGGCGCCGGCTTCATCGTGCTCTCCGGTAACTTCTTCGACAGCGCCGTCATGAAGATGTCGGTGGTGGGCGAGGCGTTTCGCAAGACGTATCTGAGCGAGCCTGGCGCACGGAATGTGTTCGAGACGCGCGCTATCGTGTTCGACGGTCCAGAGGACTATCGCGCGCGCATCAACGATCCGTCGCTGAAGATCGACGAGCACTGCATGCTCGTGATTCGCGGCTGCGGCACGGTCGGCTACCCGGGCAGCGCCGAAGTCGTGAACATGGCGCCGCCGGCTGAGATGATCAAGCGCGGCGTGACCTCGCTGCCGTGCATGGGCGACGGACGCCAGAGCGGCACCTCGGCGAGCCCTTCGATTCTCAACATGTCGCCGGAAGCGGCGGTGGGCGGCGGTCTCGCGTTGCTGCGCACGGACGATCGCATCAAGGTCGATCTCAACGCACGTCGTGTAGAAGTGCTGATCGATGCAGACGAGCTCGAACGCCGTCGCGCACAGGCCGAATTTCAGGTGCCGCCGTCCCAGACGCCATGGCAGGAGCTTTACCGGATGACCGTCGGCCAGCTCTCGACAGGCGGCTGCCTCGAACCGGCCACGCTCTATCTACGCGTGATCGCGGAGCACGGTGAGCCGCGCCATTCGCACTGAGCGAACCGGGCTGCGTGGGCGTTCAGAGCGTTTTGCCGATGCGATGTGCCATCTCCACGATGGCAATCGCCATGCGCTTTTCGCGGCGCGCATCGAGTCGCTCCAGCGGCAGGCTCGTGCTGACCGCAACGCGCTTGCCAAGCACAGTCACGCCGACGAACGCCGCGAAGCATGCGAGGCCGGCCGTGACTTCCTCGCGCTCCTGAGCGAGCCCGGAGCGGCGAATCGCGGCGAGCGCCTGCAGCAGATCCTGGCGGCGCGTGAGGGTGCGGCCCGTGACGGCGGCAAGCTGCTTCGGCAGCAACGTCATTACTTCGTCATCCGAAAGGCTTGCGAGCAAGGCCTTGCCCAGCGCGCAGCAATGCGCGGGCAGGCGCGAGCCAAGATCGGAGACGAGCCGCACCGGCCGCGCAGCGTCCTCGCGCGCGATGTAGACGACCTCCGCGCCGTCGAGCACGGCGAGCTGCACCACCTCGTTGTGGACGGCGACGAACGTCGCCGCCTCATGGCGGAATGCTTCCTGCAACTGGTCATGGCGCACATAGGCACTGCCGAGCTCGAACAGCGTCACGCCGACGATATAGCCGTCCGCGCGCTTTTCTATCCAGCGCCGGCGCTCCAGCGAGTCGAGTATCAGATAGAGCGTGCTGCGCGAAAGGCCGGTTTGCTCCGCGATGGCGGCGGCGCGCACCGGCGCCTGCGCGTGCGCCAGCACGTCGAGAATGTCATGGATGCGCTTGAGCGCGGGGACTTCGTAGGCGGCGGGCATGATTCGTGAGTCGATCCGATCTCCAACAGGTTGGAAATACTAGCATCAGGTTGGACACGGCGCTCGGGCGCTTTTACGATCGATGCGCCAGGTCCCTGGCGACGTCATCAACACCAGCAACGAAGCAGGTCTACCATCATGGCCAATTTCCCCGTTTCAGGATTCTTGCCCACCGATCTCGAAGAGGCGTTGCTCGTCGGCCGCGTCTGGCGGCGCGATGGCGCGCAGGAGGGGCCGTGCGTGGTTGCTGTACGCGGTGGCCAGGTGTTCGACATCACGCGCACGGTGGCCACCACGGCGGACCTGTTCGATCGCGACGATGCGCTCGAGATCGTGCGTAGTGCGCCTGGCGAGGCGCTGGGCGCAGTTGCCGATCTGCTCGCGGCGAGCCTGCCTGGGGCACATGACACGGTGGGCGGCCAGGCGCGCTTGCTCGCGCCTTGCGACGTGCAGGCGATCAAGGCGTGCGGCGTGACTTTCGCGGTGAGCCTGATCGAGCGTGTGATCGAGGAGCAGGCGGGCGGCGATCGCGCGAAGGCCGCGGAGGTGCGCGCGACCATCACCGCGCTGATCGGCGCCGATCTCTCGCAGATCGCGCCAGGCTCCGAAGCCTCGCAGCGCCTGAAGGAAGAGCTTCAGCGCCGCGGTGCGTGGTCGCAATATCTGGAAGTGGGTATTGGTCCGGATGCCGAAGTGTTTTCGAAATCGCAGCCCATGTCGGCGGTGGGCTTCGGCGCGGATATTGGCTTGCTGCGCGCATCGGCATGGAACAACCCGGAGCCGGAGATCGTGCTGGCGGTGAATGCGAGCGGCGTGGCGGTAGGCGCGACCCTCGGCAACGACGTGAACCTGCGCGATATCGAAGGCCGCTCGGCGCTGCTGCTCGGCAAGTGCAAGGACAACAACGCGTCGTGTGCGATCGGCCCGTTCGTGCGCCTGTTCGATGGGCGCTTCACGCTCGACTCGGTGCGCGAGGCGAGCGTCTCGCTGCGCGTGGCGGGCGCCGACGATGGCTTCGTGCTCGATGGCGTGAGCCATATGTGCGAAATCAGCCGCGGCCCGCAGCAACTCGTCGAGCAGACCTGTGGCGCGCATCATCAATATCCCGATGGCTTCATGCTGTTCCTCGGCACGATGTTCTCGCCGATCCAGGACCGCGACGCGCCGGGTTCGGGCTTTACGCATCATATTGGCGATGTCGTGACGATCTCCGCGCCGCAACTGGGTGCGCTCGTCAACACGGTGAAGCTCTGCGACGAGATTGCACCGTGGACATTCGGCGTGCGCGCGCTGTACGCGAATCTTGCCGCGCGCGGCATCGCGCCCGCTGCCTGATTTTTTCCGAATGGAAACCGGGGGCGCCGCGAGGGTTTCCGTTCGGAAATACCGGCACGCTATTTTTCCTCGAACGCGTTCCTTGGTATCGTTGTGTCCGGGCCATTTGGCGCTGCGCCATATGGCGGCGGTGCGATGCGCGGGTCGTGCGAACGCGCATCAGGCAATGAGCACGGATTGGACACGAATCGACGCAGGCGGTGTTTCATCGACGGCCGCTGTGTCGTCGCAGGGAGTCGCGGACGATGAAATATTCGAATCTGGTGGAGCGCTTGCAGGGGCGGCGCACGTCGGCATGGGAGATCCATCACGCCGCGCTGCAGGCGGCGGCGCGTGGCGAGGACGTGATCGTCCTGAGCGTGGGTGACCCGGATTTCGCGACACCCGAGCCTGTCGTCGAGCGTGCCGTGACGGCTTTGCGCGCGGGCGATACGCATTACACGGCCATCATGGGCCGCGAGCCTTTGCGCGAAGCCATTGCGCGTCAGCACGCGGCGGAGGGTGCGCGCGAAGTGGGTGCGCAGAACGTGATCCTGTGCGCAGACGCGCAGAACGGGCTTTTCGCTGCTTCGCTATGCCTGTGCGAAGCGGGCGACGAGGTGCTCGTGCCGGAGCCGATGTATCTGACCTACGAGGCTGCGATTCGCGCATCGGGCGCGACGCTCGTGCCGGTGCCCGTCGACCCGGACAACGGTTTTCATCTCGATTGCGACGCCCTCGAAGCGGCGGTCACGCCGCGCACTCGGGCGGTCTTCTTTGCCACGCCGTGCAACCCGACCGGCGCCGTGATGCCGCGCGAGCACCTCGAGCGCATCGCGCGGCTCGCGCAGCGTCACGATCTCTGGGTCGTTTCCGACGAGGTCTATGCCGATCTCACGTTCGAGCGCGAACACGTGAGCATCGCGATGCTCGACGGCATGGCGCAACGTGCGGTCACCCTCGGCAGTCTTTCGAAATCGCATGCGATGCCGGGTTGGCGTTTTGGCTGGGTGATTGCCCCCGAAGCGTTGATCGGCCATTTGGGGCGGCTCGCGCTGTGCATGTTCTATGGCTTGCCCGGCTTCATCCAGGAGGCCGCGCTCACGGCGCTCGAGCAGCGCGAGCAGATCGTCGCGCAAATGCGCGCGATCTACCGGCGCAGGCGCGATCTCGTCTATGCGCGCCTGAGCGGCGTGCCTGGGCTGCGTTGCCTGTTACCCGAAGCGGGCATGTTCATGATGATCGACGTGCGCGACACCGGCCTCGATCCGCATGCGTTCACATGGCAGCTATTCGAGGCGCAAAAGGTGTCGCTGCTCGATGCGAGTGCATTCGGCGAAACGGCAAGCGGCTATGTCCGCTTCGGTTTCGTGGTCGATGACGCTCGGCTCGTCGAGGCCTGCGAGCGGATCGCGGCCTTCGTCCGGCAACTGGCTGGGACTCGGTGCTAGCCTGCTTCGAAAGCTAGCTTGCTTCGAAATAAAGGCGGGTCGGCTCGAACAGATTGGACGGCAGCGTATCGCGCGTGAACCAGGCCCAGCGCGCACATTTTTCGGGCTCCAGGACAGCGGGCATCCCATCTGCCGCGCCTTCGATGAACAGTGTCACGTGACGCACGCGGCCTGCTTCGAGCCACCCGGTGGTCCAGCCCGCGGGACGCGGCTCGAGCAATTCGAGGCCCGTTTCTTCGCGCAATTCGCGTGCGGCGGCAACCAGCGGATCTTCTCCCGCCTCCACCTTGCCGCCCGGAAATCCCCATGTCTCGAAGCCCCAGCGAGTCATTCTGAGACCGAGCAGCCATGCGCCATTGCGCTGGATGACGACGCCCGCACCGAGGACCGTGGCGGGCGACGCGAGTCCCTCAACGATTGCCATCGAAGAGGTCGTTGAGCATTTCGTCGAAGGCCGCCTGGGCGTCTTCGAGCTCCTGCAGCGCGGCGTCGAATGTCTGCAGCGCGAATTGCGACGGCCGGCCTTCGCCCTGTGGCGGAAATTGCGTCTGCAAGGCGGCGAACGCCGTCTTCACGCGTTGCGTCGCGCTCAACACGCGGTCCATCGCGGCGGTTTCTTCGGCTCGCGCCTGTTCTGGGTTCATCGAAAGCTCCGGTTTAAGAAGAAGGTAGAGCGCGGCGGCACTCACGGCAGAGGCAGTCGGCCCTCGGATTTCACGGCGCGCAGCGAGAGCGCCGATTCGACCGACGTGACGCCCGGCAGGCTGCGCAATTCGTCGCGCATGAAGGTGCCGTAGTCGTCGAGATCGCGCGCCACGATCATCAGAATATAGTCCGCCGTGCCGGCCACGTTGTGGCACGAGAGAATCCGCTCGATTGCGCCCACTTCGCGCTCGAAGCGGTCTGCCAGCGCCCGGTCGTGCACGGCGAAGCGCACCGAGACATAGGCGAGCACGCCATAGCCGAGCGCGCGCCGCGAGAGCATCGCCCGATAGCGCTCGATATAGCCGTCCTGCTCGAGTCGCTTGAGGCGGCGCGCGCAAGGCGTTTCGCTCAAGCCGACGGTTTCGGCGAGCCGCGCGATCGGCATTCTGCCGTCCGCCTGCAGGGCGCCGAGGATCGCACGGTCGAGTTTGTCGAGGTCGCTCATGTCGTGGAGTGCTTTTCCGATGCTGATAATGAAATTTTAGGGCATTCCGCTTCCAATTGAAGGATTATCCACAAAAAGCGTCAGAATTCGCTCCGGCTTTGGCGGCAACATAGAGCCTCTTTCAAACGAGGCCATCATGATTTCCGCTCACCTGCTGTTGATGTTCATTGCCGCTCTGATCGTGGTCTGCGCACTACCGGGCGCGGACATGGCGCTGGTGATGCAGACCAGCATGAGCCGCGGCGCGCGCCGCGGTTTCGCGGCAGCCTGCGGCCTCGCGCTCGCGCGCGCCACGCACGTCACGCTCTCGGCGTGCGGCCTCGCGGCGCTGCTGCATAACGCGCCCTGGCTCTATGAGGTCGTGCGCTATGCGGGCGCGCTGTATCTGACCTGGATCGCCGTGCAGATCTTCCGCGCGCCGGTTTTTGCCTTGCCGGATCGGGCCGATGTGGCGGCCGAGCGTCCGCTGCGCGCGGACTTCTTCAAGGGCCTGCTCACCAATCTGCTCAATCCGAAAGCGTTGCTGTTCTGCTCGGTGCTGCTGCCGCAGTTCATTCGCCCAGAGCTGGGGTCGGTCTGGCTGCAGGTGACCGAACTGGGCATCCTGCTCGTGATCGTGTGCGCACTCTTCGACGTGATCTACGTGCTGGGCGCGGCGCGCATCGCCGTGTGGCTGCGCCGTCATCCGCTCGCGCAAACGGTGCAGAAGTGGGCGTTTTCCTCGGCGCTGATCGGTTTCGCCGTGCGGCTTTCGCTCGATTGACGTGCTTCACCTGGCGCAATCGGGAATCGCCCACCGCGCACGTACGGCGGGCTGCGGTGCGTCACACGTTGTCCGCGCGACGATCCGCAGTGAGAGGTGCGCAGACGCTACGCGCCCGGGCGTTTTACGCGTTCGGCTTGCCGCCGAGATAGTCCAGCTTGCCCAGTTCGACGCCATTGTGACGCAGGATGTCGTAAGCCGTCGTCACATGGAAGTAGAAGTTGGGCAGCACGAAGCACAGCAGGTAGCTCTGGCCCGTGAACTCGATCGGGCCCGAGCGCATCTTCAGCGTAATGCTCTCGCCTTCGGTGCCGTCGATCTGCTCGGGCTTGAACGTGTTCAGATAGTCGATCGTCTTCTGGATGCGCGCATGCAGGTCGTCGAAGGTCACTTCCACGTCTTCGAATTTCGGTGCGTCCACGTTCGCGAGGCGCGCGGCGCAGCCCTTCGCCGTGTCCGTGGCAATGTGAATCTGGCGCGCGAGCGGCAGCATGTCGGGGAACAGCCGTGCTCCGGTCAGCACCGAGGGGTCGATCTGCTTCTCGGCCGCGTGTGCCTGCGCCTTGCCGATGATGGTCTGCAGGTTGGCGAGGCCGCGCACGAGCACGGGCACCGAGGCTTGATACATGGTGATGGACATGGGAATTCCTCGTTTCCTTGAATGGGCACGCCGGACTCCGGAGCGGAGATTGGCGGGCGGCCCATTATGCGCCAACGGTTTTGCCGCCGCCATTGCCCGAACGGCCGATCTTGCGGCCGCGCGTAGATCTCTGCTTTCATCGGGCATGTTTCCACGAAGGAACGCTAGTGGGCGTCAAGCCGAGCAAGGCGCGGTTGCCCTGCCGGCAGCGTTCTTTGCCCTGATCGAGGAGAATCAAATGGAGACCTGTTCGATACGGCATATGCAAATATGACGTGAGGTAACACGGTTGAGAGGAAGATCCATGACGCGCGCCACTTCATCGCAAAATGCCGTGGCAAGGTCCTGGTCGAAACACGAGCGATTACGTTCGAAGATGATGTGAATGCGTGGCCCGCGGCGGCAGTTGTTTCGGTCGAAAGCGAGCCGAATACCTGGCGCGGGTTGCGCAAGACTATTCGGGCGCTTGCAGCCAGCGTGTCGCAAGTGCCGCCCACCGACTGAACGTTATTGACTTGAAGGTCCACTCGCGGGCAGGTTTCCTCACACATACGTAATTCGGCGCTGCCAGAGTTTGCCTGTTAATCTGCACGACGAAATAAAATCTCCATTGTGAATCATTGGGTTAGGCATGGATGCCTGCCGGAGCTCCAGAACCGGCGGCTAGCCGCACGATGGCCCGAAACGGATGTTTCAGCGAGCGGGTGCGGACTAAGGCGACACCAAAAATTCGAAAAGCCGATCCATCGCAGTGAACCGGTTCTGTCATGCTGTGCATCGGTTGGTGCTGCATATTCACCACGTCAAATTTGAATGTGTTTTAATTACCCTGCATTGACCATCTATTTCGCATCGTACGGCAGCGTATGGTGCGCCGACTCATGAACGCAGAATTGGCAGAAGGATGTCGCGCCGGGCGTCGCGTGGCAGAAGGCAGGGCACGCCGGGCGGGCCTGCGCGGTCCGCGCTCGCTCGGTTACGCGCTGCATGGCGTGCTGCTGGCACTTGCCGTCGGTGGCGTCGTGCGCAGCGCGTCCGCCATGGCGCAGGACGCGCAACTGCTCGACGCGCGCGTTACCCAGGAGTCGGTGACCGAGACGATTTGCCGGCCGGGCTATGCCGATACCGTGGCGCCGCCTTTCGACGAGGCGATGGCGCAAAAGGACCGTTTGCTCGCGGCGCGCGGCATCGACGCCGATGACGGCGTCGCCTACGCGCTCGACCGGCGCGTGCCGATCCTGCTTGGCGGCTCGCCGGATGCGGTTGCGAATTTCGACCTGCTCCCGTGGGGCGGTCATGCCGGCGAACGGCGCAAGTCGCTCCTTACTGTGCGGCTCAAGCGTTGTGTATGCGCAGGGCGGATATCGCTCGCCCAGGCACAGGCGGCCATCTCCGGCAACTGGTCGCACCGGTACGATCGACTCACGCGCATGCAATGCGGCACCGATGCGGGCGACACCACCTCGGCGAGCAGCGACGAAGAGCCCTAAGGGGCCCGCCACACGTACCGCGGGCGCGGCAACCCTCATCCGGGCGCTTCGATGTGCTCCTTGCCAGGCATGCTGATTGCATGCACAGAGTCGGCTCACCCGACTCGCTGGCATCCGACAATATGACGCAGCGCGCAGGCTGGAGATTGAGACTATCCTGCCTATGATCAATAAAAGAGGAGTGAGCGAAATGCTATCGTCGGGTCTTATCCTGCTTGCAGCCGCAGCCCTGCTCGGACAGGCGGTTTGGACTCGCGCAAAGGCGCGCGCGAGTTTGCAGCCCGTGCGGGTGCGAGCCAACCAACCGCGCCGCTACCGGTAGCTCAACATGCACCTGACCGTCTGGAACGTCCCCGAAACCTGTAGCGAACAGGAAGTGCGCGATTTCCTCAAACGCGAACTCGGACATTACGCCAAGGATGTCACGGTGTTCGACGTGGGTACGCCGAACGCGCACGCAGATATCGAACTCGATTCCGATGTGCCCTATGTGGGCGAATCGGTTGCGCGCGAACTGCAGAGCCGGCGTCTTGCCGGTGTGGCACTGCGCGTGAGCGCTGCGCCGTTTGACGGCGAGTCCCAGCAAGATGCGCGTCCTGCGACAGTGCGCTGATTATTCGATTCTTCGTTTGTTTCTTTGTAATGGTTTGCTGATCGCGCCCTGCTTGCGGTGGCGCGATATCTTTTCCCGCTTTGCTTGCTTCTTCGCGGCATTCTTGCCGCCAGATTCGCCCTCCCGCCGTGCGCTGCTATTAGCCTGCCATGTCCGGCATCGGATCGTATGGGGTGTAGGGCAGGGCGCGCTTGTGTCGTGTCCCGTCGTAAAAGCGCAGGATCGTCGCATAGGCGGCGTCGCTGACCGGCTTGCCTTCCAGAAAATCGTCGATCTCCTCATAACCAACGCCATAGGCCTCTTCGTCGGACCGAAGCGGGCGCAACGTTTCGAGGTCGGCGGTCGGGATCTTGTCCACAAGCTGCTCCGGCGCGCCTAGCAGGCGCGCAAGCGCGCGCACGCGCCGCTTGGTCAATCCGGCCAGCGGCAGTACGTCCGCGCCGCCGTCACCGAACTTGGTGAAGAACCCCATCAATGATTCCGCCGCGTGGTCGGTGCCGATCACGAGGCCGGCGCGCGCGCCCGCCACCGCGTACTGCGCGATCATCCGCTGGCGGGCCTTGATATTGCCGAGCACGAAGTCCTGCTGGTCCGCGCCCGCGAACGCGAGGCCCCCTGCCGTGAGCGATGCGAGCATCGCGTCGGCGGGCGGAGCGACGTCGGCGCTCAAGGTCTCGTCGGGACGGATGAAGGCGAGCGCCTCGGCGGCAGCGGCTTCGTCTCGCTGTGTGCCGTAGGGCAGGCGCATCGCGATGAAGCGCGCGTCGCGACCCTCGGCGCGCAATGCAACAGCTGCCAACTGCGCGAGCCGGCCCGCCGTTGCCGAATCGATGCCGCCGCTGATCCCGAGCACCAGCGTGCGCAACCCGCTCGCACGCAGACAGCTACTGAGAAAAGCAACACGGCGATCGCACTCTTCAGAGGCGGAAAAATCCTCCGCGACGTTCAGCTCGGCAGCAATCGCGCGCCGGCGGCGCTGCCAGGCTTCGCGCTTGGGGGCAGTGTTCATGCAGGGCTCCTTGGGCGGCATATCGACTTGTACTGCGACTTGCGCGCGTTGTCTGGTTTAATGGTGGATGGTAGTGCCGGGGTGCTGGCCGGGTGTGGGCGTCATGGAGCACACGTTTGCGGTCCGGCGCCGCGGCGATCGATTCAGACAAAACGCAAAATCTGCCGGATTCACAATGAATGAAAACTTTTCGCGCGGCGCTCTTGCGCGCGTGAATGGCGGTGTCCGGGGTGACACTACGATGACCCATTATCGCGGAGCGCGCCGCGCGCCGCTGCCGATTCGCCGCATGTTGTGTGCGGCGGCCTGTGCGTGGTGGGCCGCCGGTGCCTGGGCCGCGGATGCCGGGCCCGCATCGGGCGCGCACGTGACGTCGGGGGCCGTGCGGCCGGCCCATAAGGCGCCTTCCGCGCCCGTCGGGGCATCTCATCCGGCTGCGTCGGCTACCGTGTTGGCATCGGCGGGGGCTTCCGGCGCTGCGTCGGCGGCGATGTCGGGCGCCTCGGCGCCTGTACGGGCTTCCCTGGCACAAGGCGCTGCCCCGGCGTCGGTGACCTTGCCCGCAACGTCGGCCGCTTCGCCAGCAGCGTCGGCTTCTGCTGCGGCATCCGCGTCGTCCGCTTCGGCGGCATCGTCCGCTGCCGCGCCGGCGACGCCCGCTTCCGCTCCCGGGCCCGCTCCGCTCGTATTGCCAGAGCATCCGAACCTTACGCACGCGCAGGCGGTCGAGGAAATGCACCGCGCGCTGGCCATGCGTCAGACTTTCGCGCGCGCCGTGACGCGGCGTCTGCGCGTGCCGCTCGCCGATCAGCGCGCGTACGGCCTGCGCTTGCAGGCCGCACTCGACGAAAAGAACCTCGGCGCGCTGGCGGGCGAGTTCGTCATCCTCGTGGATCGCGCAGCCACCGTCCAGGCGCTCTTCATTTACTTCCGCGCGATGCCGGACGAGCCGTGGCAGATGATCGGCGCTTCGCCCGTCGCGACGGGCCGGCCGGGCGAGTTCGACCACTTCCTCACGCCGCTCGGCGTGTTCGAGCACACCCCCTCGAACATGGACTTCCGCGCGGAAGGCACGATGAACGACAACGGCATCCGCGGCTACGGCGCGCGCGACATGCGCATCTACGATTTCGGCTGGGTCGACGGGGAGCGCGGCTGGGGCAAGGGCGGACGCTCGCCGATGCGCTTCCAGATGCACGCCACCGATCCCGACCGGCTCGAGCCGCTGCTCGGTATTCGCCATTCGAAGGGCTGCGTGCGCATTCCCGCGTCGCTCAACGCATTCATCGATCATTACGGGATCATCGACGCCGAGTACCAGGCGCTCGTCGACTCGGGCAAGTCGCTGTGGGTCCTGCACCCGAACCGGGAGGTCACGCCGTGGGCGGGGCGCTTCATCGTCGTGATCGATTCGGAGCGCAAGACGCGGCCCGCGTGGGCGCCGGCGCCGGGCAGCAAGGCGCGCGCGAAGGTGCCCAAGGGCGGCGACACGGCCGATTGACGCTCGGCGCGAGAGCGGCGCGGCGCGACGTTGCGCCCGCCGAGCTTGCCGCGGTGCTACCTTCGCGCGGCTAGCCGCGCCGCGCGATCAGCACGCCTGCGAGTGCGACGCCGAAGCCCGCCATCTGGATCGGCGCGAGCGTCTCGCCAAACAGCAGCCAGCTTTCGAGCGCGGCGAGCGGCGGCGCGAGAAAGAGCAGCGCCGTGGCGCGGGCAGCGTCGCCATGGCGCACCATCCAGACGAGCAACGTCACCCCCACACCCGAGAGCATCGCGACGCCCCATGCGAGCGAGAGCCAGAGCGTCGGCGAGGCAATCCAGCGATGCTCGCCCAGCGCGAGCGCCAGCAGCGCCGCAACGACAGCCGCGCCTGCATTCTGCACTGCGCTCGCGCTGCGGATATCGGCTTTGGCGAGCGAGGTCTTCTGATAGAGCGTGCCCGCGGTGATCGCGCCGACCGAGAGCACCGCGACGAGCACGACCACGAGCGGGTTCGCATGCGTGCCCGAGGCATCGGCGGCTGCGGTGGCGGAGACGCTCGCAGCGGCGGCGCGCAGCTTTGGCATCAGCACGAGCACGACGCCCGCGAGACCGAGCGACAGGCCCTGCCAGCGCCGCGTGGTGAGCCGCTCGCCGAACAGCGGCGCGGCGAGCACTGAAGTCAGGAGCGGCTGCAGTGCGCCGAGCAGCGCCATCCCGCCCGCGCTCAGGCCCTGCGCGATGGCCCAGTAGCTCGCGCCCAGATACACGCCCTGCAGCAGCGCGCCGGCGAAGAGGTGCTTGCCGAACTCGCGCCCGCGTGGCCATGGCGCACGCTGTGCGAGCGCGACGCACGCGAACAGCGCCGCAGTTCCGCCGAAGCGCGCGAGCAGGAACAGGTTGGGATCGGCAAAAGGGGCGATGGCGCGGGCGACCACGAAGCCCGTCGACCACAGGACGACGAAGAGGGCGGGAGCGAGCAAGGCGAGCATGGGCTAGGGCAAGAGCGGCGCACGGGGTTGGGGCGGCGTCGCGCGGCAGGGGCGCGCGAATACGCCGATACGCGGGCATTTCGCGCGCGAGTCGCAGACGATGGACAAACGACGAGGAAACGATCCGCGAAAGACCCGGAGTATCGCCCGGGCAGGCCGGGCCGGTCTTGTTCAGGACTGCACTGAACTGGCGGGTTGGGAGTGCGCGGAGCGCGGCGCGCTCTCGCGGCTCGCCTGGCTGGAGAAGGGCGCGGCGAAGAGCGCCGCGGCCACGCCGATCAGCGCGCCGCTCAATGCGCAGGCGATCAGCAGCGCGCGCGTGCGGCGGTGCTCACGACGCAGCGCCTCGAGCGCTGCGGCTTGGGCTTGCGCGACGGCGGGGCCGTGCGCCGCGCGGGTGTGATGTTGCATGAAATGGAAGATGAGCTGCGGCACGCGTGGCGCGATCTGCGCGAGATGCGGCAACTCCTCGGAAAGCCGCTTGATCCAGCCTTGCGGCCCGAGATCGCGTCTTGCGATGTCGGCGAGCGTCGCGCGCGCGATACCCCACGCGTCGACGCCCGGATGAATCGTGCGCGCGAGCGCCTCGGCGTTGCCGAATGCGCGCTGCGCGGCGGCGAGCCGCGGCGATACCTCGCCGCCGAACGGCTGGACCGAGTGCAGCAGATGATGGAGCAGCGCGCCCGCGCTGCGCGTGCTGGCGTCGCCGGCGAAATGCGCCTCGCTGCGCGTGCGCAGCTCGGCTTCGATCTGCTCGGTGCGTGCGTGTGCGGGCACGTGGCCCGCGACGTGGTGCAGCGCAGCGAGCCGCCCGTAATCCTGCTCGAAGAGCGCCGTCGCGCCGTGCACGAAGAATTCGCGCTCCGGCGACGAGAGGCTCGTCATCAGCGCCGCGCTCGCGAACACGAGGCGGCCGCGCGTCTGCGGCTCGACACTCACGGCTATGCGTCGCGCGTCGAAGGCGGCGTGGAAGAAGCCATGCTCGAAGGCCTGCTGCGTGACCACCTCGATCAGATGCGCGGCCACGCGCGTCACGTTGATGTGATGCTCCGCGAGTCCGGCGATGTCGGTCACGTGCACGGTGTCGATGTGCTCGACCGCGAGCGTCTGCGCGGTGCAGAAGTCCCAGATCACGTCGGGCACCACGACACGCGTGTCGTTCGCGAGGTGATGTCCGGTCTGGCTCAGATTCGCGGCCTGCGCGCGCAGATCGAAACGGCGTTGCAGATCCTCGCGCAACGTCTGCGCGAGCGCGCGCAGACCCAGCTTGCGCGCGGCGCCCGAGAAGCGCTCGAGCCAGCGCGCGACGGCGCATAGCAGTGCGGCGTCATCGTCGACTTCCTGAACCTGCTTCGCGCGCAGCACGCGCACCGTCACCATCTGGTGGCCGTTGACCGGCAGCGCAAGGCGCGCGACGTGGGTCTGCTCGCACCAGCCGTTGTGGCAGGGCGTGGTGTCGATCCACGAGAAGAGCGTCTGCGGCGGCTTGCCGAGCGCCGTGTGCAGGGCCGTATCGAGCTGTTGTGGCGTAAGCGGGTCCTCGAAGTGCTCGACGGCGTCGATGGCGTCGTGCAGCGTAGTGGCCGCAAGCTCGGGCTTCGTGGCGAGCGTTTGCGCGAACGCGCCCGCGAGCGGCGCAAGGCGCGGCAACGCGCTCGATAGATGCGCGGTGAGGCGCTCGTCGTCGCGCATGCGCGCGGCGAGCGAGACGATCCAGTGCAGCTTGTGATGCTCGGGCGCTGCGAGCCAGATCAGCCGCACGCCGTAGCGCAGCGCGCAGAAGAGGAGACGCAGTTGGCGAAGTCGTGAACGCATGGGCGCGGCAGTCGACGGAACGACGAATCGACACAATGGAGAGCCGTCCGGTTCCCGGGCGGCCAACACGAGATTAGCAGGGATAGCCGCGCGATGGCAGGGCCCGGTCGGTTCGATTCGCTCCGTTCCGGCGCATTTCGCGCTGCGCTGCCGCGCCGGGCAGGCCGTGCGGTGGCGCAGGTGCGCAGTCAGGCTGGCCGCCGCCAGAGGGCGCACCGCCAGAGGGCGCGCCGCCAGAGGGCGCGCCGCCGTGGTACGCGTAAGTAATACAATACGGCGGCCTTTCCGTTTTTCACGCGCTGTCGCGCGCCCACCAAGATGCTCGCAGAACAACGTCACCAGTACATCCTTTCTGAAGTGAACCGGACCGGCGCGCTCTCGGTGGCGGATCTCGTGCGCGAGCTGCGAGTCTCGCGCGAGACGATCCGGCGCGACCTCAACGCGCTCGCCGGGCGAGGGCTGCTCGTGACGACTCACGGCGGCGCGCTTTCCAGCGACCGCAGCGAGCCGGACCTCGACGTGCGCGAGGCCGCCAACGCGAGCGCCAAACGCGCGATCGGCGAACGCGCGGCCGAGTTCGTGCCCGACGGCGCGTCCATCATCATCGATTCGGGCAGCACGACGCACGCGCTCGCGCGCGCGCTCATCGACCGCCATCGCCTCACGGTCTACACCAACGACTGGCGCATCGCGCTCCTGCTCGGCCGGCGCAACGAGAACCGCGTGACGCTGCTGGGCGGCGAGCTGTCCGATCAGGAAGAGGCCACCTTCGGTCTCGATACCGTGCAGCAGCTCGCGCAATATCACGTCGATTACGCGTTCGTTGGCGCGGGCGGCATCACCGCCGACGGCTGGCTGACCGACTACACGCGCATGGTCGCCGAGGTGCGCAGCCGCATGCTCACGGCCGCCGCCTGCGCGATCGTCGTGGCGGACCACTCGAAGTTCGGGCGCGTCACGCCGGTGCGCATCAACGGCTTCGAGCGCACCCGCTATGTGATCACCGAGCTCGCACCCGAAAAGAGCATTGCCCGCGCCATCGCCGCGCGCGGGCCCGAACTCGTCATCGCCTGATTTTCATCGCCTGAGTCTCCCGCCGCCGAGGCGCGCGCACGCGCTGCGCGCCTCTTCCTGCTGTTCCCTCCGACCCATTCGCCGACCGCCGCTTGCCTGCCGCCCCTGGGGTTTCGGCGCCGGGTGACATATGCTTATTTTTGGCGAATTGTGGAATTTTCTGACATTCGCCACAATCGTCATTGCCCTGTCACGAAAACCTGTGATTCTTGCCGGGCCCGTTCAGACGGGGCCGGCGTGCGTGACGGGGCGGCTCCTGGCGTGCCATGCGGCCCGGCGATTTTGGGGTGGCAACGGCGGATTGCAGACAATCTGCAATCCGCGCCGCACCGGACGGGCATGGCAGGCGGCACAGTCCGCCGACGTTCGACATTCGACTAGACACGCATCGGGTATCCCCGAGCACATGGTTTCTGCCTTCGGAGAGCGACATGAACCACAGGAATTCCCATCGCGCGGGTTTCGCACGCAAGGTGCTGCCCATGGTGGCTGCCGCCACGCTGCTGCAATGCGCGGCGATGAGCGCCCACGCCGCCGGTGCCGTCGTGCTGTACACGGCTGACGGCCTCGAAAATCTCTACCGCGACGTCCTGCCGGCCTTCGAGAAGAAGGAAGGCGTGAAGGTCAATATCGTGACGGCCGGCAGTGGCGAAGTTGTGAACCGCGCCAACGTCGAAAAAGATTCGCCCAAGGCCGACGTGCTCGTCACGCTGCCGCCGTTCATCCAGCAGGCGCAGCAAAGCGGCCTGCTGCAGCCGTACCAGAGCGTGAACTACAAGAACGTGCCGGCGATCGCGAAGGCGTCGGACGGTTCGTGGGCGACGTTCGTGAACAACTACTTCTCGTTCGCGATCAACCCTGAAGTCGTGAAGAATCAGCCCAAGACGTTCGCCGACCTGCTGCACCCGGACTATTCGGGCAAGGTGGCGTACTCGAACCCGGCCACGGCGGGCGACGGCATGGCCGTGATCATCCTCACGACCTCGCTGATGGGCGAAGACAAGGCGTTCGATTATCTGAAGAAGCTCGAGCAGAGCGCCAAGTTCCACACCAAGGGCACGGGCTACCTCGACGTGCTGCTCTCGCGCAACGAGATCGCGGTGGCCAACGGCGACCTGCAGATGGATCTCGACGACGCAGCCAACGGCGGTCTCTCGCTCAAGCCGATCTTCCTCGCGGCCGACGCGGGCGGCCATCCCACGACGTTCCAGCTGCCGTACGCGATCGGCCTGATCAAGAACGGTCCGAACCAGGCGGAAGGCAAGAAGCTGATCGACTACCTGATGTCGACGGATGTGCAGTCGAAGGTGCCGGACATCTTCGGCATTCCGGGCCGCACGGACGTGGCGCTTTCGGGCAAGAACGGCGCGGCGGTCAAGCAGGCGATCCAGGGTGTCAAGCTGATTCCGGTGGACTGGAACGAGGTGATGGCGAAGAAGGGCGACTGGACCACGCGCTGGAAGAACGAAGTGGTTGGCGCATCGGGCAAGCAAACCGAAGTCGTGAAGCCGCAGTAATACGTTCGAGCAATACCTGAGTACGTTGTATGGGACCGGAGCCCGTGCTTATTCAGCACGGGCTCCGGTCGACAGCTTTGCAGGAGATGAATCCGGTGAATACCGCAAGCCTTGCGCCGGCCCAGATGGCCCGCGCACTGCCGGATGTGTCCGGCCTGACCGATGCAGCCGATGCGTCCAATCCCGGCGGCGCCGCGGGCGTGCAGATCGATCGCCTGAGCGTGCGCTTCGGCACACGCACGGTGCTCGACGATCTGTCGCTCACCATCCGGCGCGGCGAGTTGCTGACGGTGCTGGGCCGCAGCGGTTGCGGCAAGACCACCTTGCTGCGCTTCATTGCCGGGTTCATCGAAGCCGATGGGCTCGCGGGCTCGCTCACCATCGCGGGCCGCGACCTGACGCACGTGCCGCCGCATCAGCGCAACCTGGGGCTGCTGTTTCAGAGCTACGCGCTCTTTCCGCATCTCTCGGTGTTCGAGAACGTCGCGTTCGGGCTGAAGGCGCGCCGTGTGCCGTCGCGCGACATCGCGCGGCGCGTGGCGGACGCGCTCAAGCTCGTGCAGCTCGGCGACGCGGGCCACGTCATGCCCGCGCAGCTCTCGGGCGGCATGCAGCAGCGCGTGGCGCTCGCCCGCGCGCTCGTGATCGAGCCGGACGTGCTGCTGCTCGACGAGCCGCTTTCGGCGCTCGACGCCAATCTGCGCGCCTCGGTGCGCTCCGAGCTCAAGGCGCTGCACGAGCGCTTGCCCGACCTCACGATCGTCTGCGTGACACACGATCAGGACGATGCGCTGGTGCTTTCCGACCGCACGCTGCTGATGCGCGATGGCCGCATCGCACAGCTCGGCACGCCGCAGCAGCTCTACGACACGCCCAACGACGCCTACGTCGCGCGCTACCTGGGCGCGGCGAACCTCTTGCCGCCGAACGTGGCGTTCCCGGTGGGCGATGCGCGCCACGACGTGCGCGACAAGCTCGCGTGTCTGCGCCCCGAAAGCCTGCGCATCGTGCCGCTGGGCGAAGGCGGCCTGCACGGCACGATCGAGTCCGTCGAATGGTATGGCTCGGTGCTCTCGGTGCCGGTGCTGCTCGACGCGATGCCCAACGAACCGGTGCTCGTCACCATGCAGCGCGGCCACGGCATGACGCCGGAAAAAGGCATGCGTGTTTCCCTGCGTTACGAGGCTGACGATGTCGTCCTTATCAACCCCTGATTCCGCTTTTCCGGGTG
>DATEJU010000295.1:0-9379 GCA_035277805.1 Paraburkholderia sp.
CGTGGCGATGGGCGCCATGGTCTGATGAAAGCCCACGACGGCCATGGCGATCAGGCAGATGATGAGCGGGAACGCCACGAAGTCCCAGCGATTGGGCAGCACGCGCCACGCCGAAGCGTTGGCCGTACGGTTCAGGTTGAAGCCGAAGTCCATTCAGGCGCCCTCCCCGTGTTGCCGCAGATGCACCAGGTGAGCAGCAGCACGGCGGGCGCGGCCACGTGAATAGCGCGGGCCGCGCGCATGGCGCGCAGGGAAAGCGCGATCGGAAAAGGCAAGACGCATGGAGACAGTATTTCGTTAGCGTTGACGACACGCCGGCGCCAACTGAGGCGATACACCGGCGCACGCACCGTCCGGACGTGCGGGACCGGGCCGGCGGCCAGCCTCACGGGCTTGCCTTGTTCAGGACGGCACGACACTACACAACCTTCATGACAGATTCAACCTCGCCCCCCATGCCAAAGCACACCCGCCGGCAGGCGCTTTGCACGGCCGCTTTGCACGTCCTTTCAGGGCGCGTACGTGGACCTCGCACTCGCGCCCGAACCCAACGACCGTCCATCGCCTGCCGCGCCGCGCGCCCTGTCAGGCATGCAACCGGCATCGGCACGGCCGGCTCAAGGGCGCCTGCGGATTCTCCGCCACCGTTCGAGAGTTAAAATCGTCGCACGGCAGCGGCTGCCAACTGTTAAAACTGTTGTCACACGCGGTCACGCATTGCCGCGTTTTGCCGGGATGCCAGGCATCCCGCCCGCCAATGCACCATGCGCGCCATGCGCCTGAACCAACCAGAAGGCCGATGAACAGGAGACTCTTGCGTCAGGCCGCCGTATCCCGCGCGGTGACGGCGGCGGTCGTCGTGGTGGTCGCGCTCGTCTGCTGGCTGGTCGCGGGTGTGCTCGCCAACCGCATGGTGCGCCAGGAGCTCGATACCGCGCTTGCCGTGCAGCGCCAGATGACGCGCTCGGTCGTCGACAACATGGCCGAAGTCATCGCGAGCGATCTCTCGATGTCGCGCGCCATCCCCGCGACCATGGCCGAAACCGGCGTGGTGCAGCAGGCACTGGCCGAGGCCGGGCATTATGCCGCGTCGCGCTCGTCCACGGAACTGGCGCGGCGCGAGGCATTGCAGCGCGCGCCCGCGCTCGTGACCGTCAACGGCTTCCTGCACGACGCACAAGGCTTCTCCGGCTTCGACGCCATCTGGCTCGTCAACAACAACGGCATCTGCATCGCGTCGAGCAACGCCATGGAGAAAATCTCCTACGTGGGCATCGACATGCGCTCGCGCAACTATCTGAGCGACACCCTGCTCGGCGCGTTCTCGGAAACCTACGGCGTGGGCACCTCGAACGGCGAGCCAGGCATCTTCGTGGCCGCGCCGGTCTACGACAACGGCCTGCTCGTGGGCGCCGTGCTCGCCAAGGTCAGCATCGCGCGGCTGCGCCACTGGGTGACGCACCCGGGCACGTTCGTCTCAGACAGCAATGGCGTGATCGTCATGGCGCATGACAGCAAGCTCGAAGGGCTCGCCATGCCCGGTTCCCGTGTCGAGGAGATGAACGCCGTCGATCGCGTGAACACCTATCTACGCGAGCGTTTCTCCGAGCTCCCGCTGCACAGCGCAGCCCATGCCGCGACGCGCGAAGCGCCCTGGATGCCGCAGAGCGAGGCGCAGGCGCTCGTGGAACTGCCCGGCCAGCGCGCTCCGTCGCTCTACGAGCATCGTGGCGGGCTCAATTCGGGGCTCACCGCCCATCTCGTCGATCCGCTCAACGCGTGGCCCGAGTTGCTCGCGAATCGACGGCGCGACCGGGTGCTGATCTTCCTCACGCTCGCAGGTACGGCGGCGCTCGCGGCCGTGATCTCGATCTCATGGGTGCGCGAGCGGCGCCTGCATCGCGCGAGCCGCGATCTCGCCGAGCAATTGCAGGCCGCCAACTCGCTGCTGGCCGCCGAGGCGCGCCACGACGCGCTCACGGGCGCGCTCTCGCGCCGCTATTTCCTCGACCTGCTGAGCCGCGAGATCGACGCCGCCTACGCGAGCGGCAAGCCGCTGTGCATGGCGATCGCCGACCTCGACCATTTCAAGCAGATCAACGACCGCTACGGCCACCCAGCCGGCGATCGCGCACTCCAGCACTTCGTCGAGACCTGCCGCGCCGAACTGCGCTCCGACGATGCCGTCGGGCGGCTCGGCGGCGAGGAGTTCGGCATTCTGCTGCCGGCCACCTCGCTCGCCACCGGGCAGGACGTGGTCGAGCGCCTGCGCCGCGAGGTGAAGGCGAGCGTTTGCGCAGGGTTGCCGAGCGAAGCGTACTTGAGCGTGAGCATCGGCATCACGGCGCTCGCGGCGTCCCAGGACCAGCCCGAGCGCCTGATGAGCCGCGCCGATCTCGCGCTCTACATGGCGAAGGCGGGGGGCCGCGACCGCTGCGAGGCCATGGCCTCCGACGGCGCGGCACCACCGCGCGCCACTGCGGCGACCTGGTAATCCGTCAGGCCAGTGCGCGCGCCATCACGCGTTCGCGAAAATCATTACTCACTTAATTGCAGGACTCGCCCGGGGCTTTCGCCTCTGACGCGGTATCATCGAACGAACGGAGCGCGTGGCGTCATGCGGCGCGCATCGCCGTAGCAAGTCGCTCAGCACATAGGAGGCATGCATGAAGGGAAATCTGGTCATCGTCTGCCGCGATCAGGATGCTCTCGCGTTCGACCAGTTGATGGTCGAATACGGGGCGTTCCAGACGCGCCTGTCATCGACCGCGTGGTACCTGAAGCTCGAAGCCGCGCCCGAGCTGGTTCAGGAAGAAATTCTTGCCCGCCTCGGCAAGTACACGACCCACTACATCTTCGAGGCCGACAGCGTCGTCTACAACACCGTCGACAGCGAGGCCGCAGGCGCACTCGATACGCTGTTCTCAGCCTGATGTGACCTGGCGTGGGCTGGTGCGGCATTGCCCGCCAGCCACCATGGCGACCCTGCGGCAACCCCGCCATTCAGGCTGTTCCCGCATCGGTAGTTTCAGCAACGCGCTCGGCACCGGTCAGGCACGCGCGCCGCGCGCCCGCCGCACACTCCCCAAGGCCTGTTCACGCCAATGACAGGCCCAGCCAACCCGCGCCGCGCGCCGGCGCTCACCAGATCTGCGCCGCCTCGGCGACCGTACGCTCGACCACCTCCACCGGGAACGTCATGCGCACTTCGAGGCCGCCGCGCTCACCATTGCCGATGGCGATTTCGCCGCCCGCCCGACGCACGAGCCGCTCGACGATCGCAAGACCCAGACCGCTGTGGCCGTTGCCGCCGCGCGCCGGATCGAGCCGCACGAACGGGCGGCTCGCCTGCGTGAGGTCCTGGTCGGCGATACCCTTGCCGTGGTCGCGCACGCTCAGCGTGAACGCGTCGCCGTCTCGCGAAGTCTCGATCACCACGGGCGGTGCGCCGTAGGCGTGCGCGTTGTCGAGCAGGTTCGACACGACGCGATCGAGCGTGGCCGCAGGCAGGCGAAAGTCCGGCCCGCCTTTCAGGCGGCGCTCGATGACGAGCGTCTCGCCGCCCACCGTGCGGTAGTTGCGCGCGATGCGCTCGCACTGGTCATCCACTTCGACGGGCTCGCTACGGTCGGCGCCGTCATGCGCGAACACCAGAAACTGGTCGACGATATGCGCCATCGAATCCACGTCGCGCACCACGCCATCGCGCACCTTCTGCTCGTCCATCATTTCGGCGCGCAGACGCAAGCGCGCGAGCGGCGTCTTCAAGTCGTGCGCGACGCCCGCGAGCATGACCGCACGGTCTTTCTCGGTGCGCTCGACTTCCTTCACCATCTGATTGAAGCCGCGCGTGAGCTGGCGCATTTCGCGCGGACCGCGCTCGGGCAAGGGTGGCACCGGCTGGCCGCGCCCGAAGCGCGCGACCGCCTGGGCGAGCGCGCGCAGCGGGTGCTGAAGCATCCATGCGGCCACCAGCGCCGCGATCACCGCCGCCGAGAAGATGATGACGAACCACGGCACCAGCTTGTCGATGGGGCGCATCGGGCGCAGCGGCTGCGCGGGCACCACGATCCAGCGCGCGTCCTGCGGCCCGCGCACCCACAGCTTGGGCGGATGCCCCGGCGGCCCGATACGCACATCGGTGCCGGCCGGCATGCGATCGCGGATGTCGTCGATGAAGCGGCGCAAGCTGCCGGGCAAATCTTTCCTGGCCGGGGGCACTTCAGGGCTCGCCGGGTCGACGATCTGCACGCGCGAGGGCAGCGGCTGGTTGGGCTCGCGCTGCACGTGCTGGCGCACGGCGTCGACGAGAAACACCGCCTCTTCCACCGCGTAGCGCGACTGCATCTGGTCGCGCTCGAGACGCATCAGCGCGAACCACGCCACGTGAGAGAGGAGCAGAACGCCGATGAAGAGCAGCGCAAGCCGCCCGAACAGCGAATCAACCGGCCGGCGCATGACTGTTCTGTTCGCCGTCCGGCACGAAGACGTAGCCGCGGCCGCGCACCGTCTGGATGAAGCGCGGCGTGGACGGGTCGCTCTCGAGAATGCGGCGCAGGCGCCACACCTGCACGTCGATGCCACGGTCGGTGCCGTCGTACTCCGGACCGTGCAGCAGTTCGAGCAGGCGCTCGCGCGTGAGCGTGCGCATGGGGTGATTGACGAAGATCTTCAGAAGCGCGAATTCGCTGCCCGAGAGCATGATGGGCTTGCCTTCCTGCTGCAGCGTGCGCGACTGGAAGTCGAGCATGAAGCGGCCGAACGAGAACGGCTCGCGCTGCTCGGGAGCGGCGGCCGAGGGCACCGTGCGGCGCCGGCGCAGCACCGCCTGCACGCGCGCGAGCAGCTCGCGCGGATTGAAGGGCTTGCCGAGATAGTCGTCGGCGCCGAGCTCCAGACCGACGATGCGGTCCACGTCGTCCGCGCGCGCGGTCAGCATGATGACGGGAATGTCGTCGCCCGACGCGCGCAGCTTGCGCAGCGCGGTGAGCCCGTCCACGCCGGGCATCATGAGATCGAGCACGATCAGGTCGGGGCGCTCGCGCTCGAGCCGCCGCTCGAGCGCGCCCGCATCGTGCAGCACCGACACTTCGATACCCTGCCGCGCCAGATAGTCGCGCAGCAGGTCGCGCAGTTCGACGTCGTCGTCGACGACCAGAATTTGAGTAGCCATGGACGAAGTGTAACGCGCGCGGGAAAGCCGTTTGCTTACACGAACGCGCTTTGGGTTACCAGGTGTTACCGCGAAAGGCGCATGTAATGTCGCGTAATGGCCGCAGCCGGGGCCGTAACACGCGGCGCTTATCCGATCGATACGCTAGGGACACCGGTTGCGGACGCCATCAACTTCCTGCGGCGCCGTGCCAAACCGGACACCTTAAGGATCTGTCAGGAGCACCACCATGTATAAGACGACCTCGCGCCTTCTCGCCATCGCCGCCGCCTCGCTCGCGCTCACCCTGGGCGCCACCGCCGCCAACGCACAAACGCCGCCTCCGGGCGGTCCGGCCATGATGCATCACGGCCGCGGCATGCACGGCGAATTCATGATGGGATTCAAGAAGCTGCACGACAAGCTGAACCTGAATGCCACCCAGGAAAAGCAATGGCAAGCCGCGCTCGACACCATGAAGCAGAACCACGAGGCCATGCGCAAGAATCACGAGCAGCTCAAGCAGCAGTTCGATTCGATGAAGAACCAGCCGATCCTCGACCTGAACGCGATGCACACCACGCACCAGCAGATCGAGCAGCAGGATGCGCAACTGCGCGAGCAGACCGCGCAGGCGTGGCTCACCTTCTATAACGGTCTGAACGATCAGCAGAAGACCACCGTGAGCTCGGCGCTCAAGGAGCGCTTCGCGAAGATGGAGCAGCGCCACGAGAAGATGCGCGAGCGCTGGGAGCAGCACCAGAAGGACCACAAGGGCACAGCCTCGGCGCCGGCGGCGCAATAAGCGCCGCGTGAGGCGCGGCCGGGCGGCGCGCCGTTCGGCTCGGCCGCGCCAGGCAAAACGCCGCGGAACGCAAGTCCCGCGGCGTTTTCTGTTGCAGCCCAGATCCGGACGCAAATCCAGGCTGCCCCGCAAGGCCCGCCCGGATCCGCGCTCATGCCACGTCGAAAAGCAGCACCTCGGCGGCATCGCCGTTCGCGAGCGTCACGCTCGCCTTTTCCTCGACTCCGGCCTCGATCATTGCGGCGTCGCCGGCCGCAAGACGCTCGCCGTTGACCTCCAGCGTGCCGCGCGCCACATGCACGTAAGCCCGCCGCCCCGCCGGCAGCGCGTACCCGGCACGCTCGGCGCCGTCGATCAGCGCGGCGTGGATCGACGCGTCGGAGCGCACCGTCACCGAGCCGTCGCGTCCGTCGGGCGAGGCAATCAGGCGCAAACGCCCGCGCTTGTCCGCATCGTCGAAACGCTGCTCCTCATAGCCGGGCGCTCCGCCGCGCTCGCTGGGCAGCAACCAGATCTGCAGCAGATGCGCCTCTTCGTCCTTCGAGGCGTTGAACTCGCTGTGCATGACGCCCGTGCCCGCGCTCATGCGCTGCACGTCGCCGGGGCGGATGGTCGAACCGTTGCCCATGCTGTCGCGGTGCGCGAGCGCGCCCGAGAGCACGTAGGTCACGATCTCCATGTCGCGGTGACCGTGCGCGCCGAAGCCGCGCCCGCCCGCGATGCGGTCGTCGTTGAGCACCCGGAGCGCCCCGTAGTGGACGTGCGCTTCGTCGAAATACTCGGCGAACGAGAAGCTGTGCCAACTGTCGAGCCAGCCGTGGTTGGCGTGGCCGCGTTCGCCGGCGCGTCGGATCGTAAGCATGGGCATTCTCCAGTCAGTCATGTCGATATCGGCAGATTGGGGCGAGCGGCCCGCGACACAATCCGCAGCGGCGCACCGCAGCGTTTCTTCAGCGGCATCAATGCCTCGCGTGCGTGGTGCAAATGTGCCGTGCCGCAGGCGCGGCCGGCGTCCGATGAGCCGCGTTCCCCGTGACACTGTCCGTCCTCAGTCTGTCAGACCGAAGCCACACGCCAGGAAGCGGCCGACCGCGCCGGCCCCCGCTTCGGGTAAAATACCGCGCTTTTCGGTACGGCCGGTCAGGTACGGCCGGTCAGTTGCGGCTCGGTCAGGCCCGGCCCTCGCGGCTTGGGCCTTAAGCCTGCGTACAGACGCACCAACGCCCGGTACGCCAGGCCACCGGCACCGTACGCGTCCGACCCGCATTTTTGATCGCCTAAAATGACGGCGCCCGGCCATGAGCCGGCCCGCGCGAGAGGTGACCGCCGTCCTACCCTCAAGTGGCCCTCGGGCAGACGTCGAACAGTGCCGATCCGGCACCCACGCTACGCGGCACCCACACGGCGCCGCGCCCGTATCAGGAGAATGATGAAGAAGTTCGCAGTGTGCATCGCGCTCGCCCTTTTGGCAGGCAGCGCCGCGGCCAAGGAGTGGAAGACCGTGCGCATCGGCGTCGATGCGAGCTATCCGCCGTTCGAGTCCAAGAATGCCAGCGGCCAGATCGTCGGTTTCGACGTCGACCTGACCAAAGCCCTCTGCGCGCGCATGAACGTGAAGTGCGTCTGGGTCGAGAGCGACCTCGACGGCATCATTCCCGCGCTCAAGGCCCGCAAGTTCGACGCGATCGTCTCGTCGCTGTCCATCACCGACCAGCGTCGCCAGCAGATCGACTACTCCGACAAGATGTTCGACGCGCCCGCGCGCATGCTCGCGAAGGCGGGCTCGCCGCTGCTGCCCACGGTGGCCTCGCTCAAGGGCAAGAACGTGGGCGTCGAGCAGGGCTCGACCCAGGAGGCCTACGCGAAGGCGCACTGGGCAGGGAAAGGCGTGAACGTCGTGTCGTACCAGAATCAGGATCAGGTCTATCAGGATCTGATGTCGGGACGCCTCGACGCGACGCTCCAGGACGAGGTCCAGGCCGACGTCGGCTTCCTGAAGACGCCGCGCGGCAAGGGTTTCGCGTGGGCGGGCCCGGCGGTGGAAGATCCGGCGACGATCGGCGACGGCACCGCGATCGGCCTGCGCAAGCAAGACACCGACCTGAAGGCGCAATTCAATGCCGCACTGGCCGCAATCCACAAGGACGGCACGTTCGACAAGATCGCGAAGCAGTATTTCGACTTCGATATCTATAAAGGCAAGTAATAAAGAGACGGAGACACACGGCGCCCGCGGGCGCCGCCGTCACGAAGCACGCGGCCAGCCACGCCGGCCGCGCATGATCGGACTTGAACCGCGGCAGCCACTGCCGCGTCTTTCTCGGGGCGCCCGCAAGCGTTGAGACGCCCCGTCGAGGACTCACCTATGTTTCTTCAAGGCTACGGACCGCTGATCCTCGCCGGCACCTGGCAGACCGTCAAGCTCTCGGTGCTCTCGCTCGTGCTTTCGTTCGTGCTCGGGCTGATCGGCGCAGGGGCGAAGCTCTCGAAAAACCGCGTCGTCTACGGCGCGGGCACGGCCTACACCACGCTCATTCGCGGCGTGCCCGATCTGGTGCTGATGCTGCTGCTCTTCTACAGCCTGCAGATCTGGCTGAACATGTTCACCGACTGGCTCGGCTGGGACCAGATCGACATCGACCCGTTCCTCGCGGGGGTGATCGTGCTGGGCTTCATCTACGGCGCGTACTTCACCGAGACCTTCCGCGGCGCCTTTCTCGCGGTGCCGCGCGGCCAGCTCGAAGCCGGCCACGCCTACGGCATGACCAACTGGCAGGTGTTCACACGTGTCATGTTTCCGCAGATGATGCGCTTCGCCCTGCCCGGCATCGGCAACAACTGGCAGGTGCTCGTGAAGTCCACGGCGCTCGTCTCGATCATCGGCCTCGCCGATGTCGTGAAGGCCAGCCAGGACGCCGGCAAGGGCACCTTGCGCTTCTTCTTCTTCACCCTGCTCGCAGGCGCGATCTATCTCGTCATCACGACCGTCTCGAACTTCGTGCTGATGTATCTCGACAAGCGCTACTCCACGGGCGTGCGCAAAGCGGATCTCTGAAACGAGCGAGGCCAAGACCATGCAAGACTTCGTCCAACTGATCCAGCAATACTGGCGCAACTACCTCTTCAGCGACGGCTATCACTTCACCGGCGTCGCCATCACGGCATGGCTGCTCGTGATTTCGATCGGCCTCGGCTTCTGCCTCTCGGTGCCGCTCGCCGTGGCCCGCGTCTCGAAGAGGAAGTGGCTTTCGAGGCTGGTGTGGCTCTATACGTATGTGTTTCGCGGCACGCCGCTCTACGTGCAGTTGCTGCTCTGCTATACGGGCCTCTACAGCCTCGACATCATCCGCAACCACGAGCTCACGAGCGCGTTCTTCAGAAGCGGCATGAACTGCACGCTGCTCGCGTTCACGCTCAACACC
>DATEJU010000296.1:0-6184 GCA_035277805.1 Paraburkholderia sp.
GCCGCGTGCCCGCATACAAAAAGGGGGCACGGGCGGCAAAAGCGCGATGGGCGCGGCGCGGGATCCGCGCGGCTGCCCTCTGCCGGCCCTGTGACAGGCCGCGGCGCCGCTGCGGGTCGCTGCTCGGCGCCGGGCGCGAGGCCAGCATCGATTTGCGAGATCGGTATTTTAGCCGATAGCCAGGTTGATCTGAGCCGTGCATCAGCGAATGTCGCGTATTTGCATGAACGCCGCGTGGACCTTACGGGACCTTACAGCGCCAACACATGCGCCCGCGAACGCGCTTGCGGCGCACAAATGACGCTAAAATGGCACACTTTGCCCCGCGCGCGCCCGAAGGGTTCGCGCCTTGGGGCGTGCGGCGCGACAGCCGGCTGCGCCCGGCCTGTGCCCGATCGATACACCGGATACAAAGAGAATCATCCTCATGAGCGAACTCAAGGAAATGCCCCTGGTCGAGTTGAAGGCCAAGGACCTGCCCGCGTATTGCCCGAATCCGTCGATGCCGCGCTGGAGCAATCATCCGCGTGTCTTTCTCGACGTGACCCACGGCGAAGCGAAGTGCCCGTATTGCAGCACGCGCTACAAGCTGCGCGACGGCGAGGTCGTGCACGGCCACTGACGGCTGCTGCCGGCATGAAGCTGCACGGTTCGTACGGTTCGCGAGGTTCGCACCCACGGCCGTAACGTGAGGTCAGGCGGTGAGGACAGGCGGCCCAGGCCGCCGCGTTCCGGGCGCTCAGCGCAACAGAAGACGCCGCGCCAGCGTAGGCACCCGACGATGCCCGCGCCGGCTCGCGGCGTACTCCTCACACCTGCCGCCACGGTGCATCGTCCGCCACGCAGGCCGCTCGAGCGGTCCGCAGCCCGCCGGCGCGCTTGCCGCGCCGATCCCCTAACCGCGTTTCGCGCGCACGCTCCGGCCCGACGTTGCCGGCCGCGCCCGAAATCCCTGCCCTTTTTCCGGACTCTGACTCCCGATGCGCCGCGCGCTGGTAATTGCACCGAATTGGATCGGTGACGCACTGATGGCGCAGCCGCTTCTTTCGCGGCTCGTAAAACTGCATCCGCGCATCGACATCGATGCGATTGCGCCCACCTGGGTCGCGCCCGTGCTCGAGCGCATGCCCGAGATACGCGACGTCTACGCCACCGACCTCGCCCACGGCAAGCTGCAGTTGCTGCGCCGCTGGCAACTGGCCGGCGACCTGCGCGCCGAGCGCTACGACGCGGTCTATGTGCTGCCGAATTCGCTCAAGTCCGCGCTGATCCCGTGGCTCGCGAACATTCCGCTGCGCATCGGCTACACGGGCGAGAGCCGCTACGGTTTCCTGAACGTGCGTCACGCGAATCCGTCAAAGGACGCGCGTCCGCCGATGGTCAGGCACTACGCCGCGCTCGCCTACGCGCCCGGCGCCACCGTGCCCGACGACCTGCCGATGCCGCGCCTCGAAGCCGATCCGAACGAGGCCTCGCGCGTCTCGGCGCGCTTCAATCTCGACACGCGCGTGCCGCTGCTGGTGTTCTGCCCCGGCGCCGAATACGGCCCCGCCAAGCGCTGGCCGCCCGAGCATTTCGCGGCGCTCGCGCGCATGATCGCGCAGTCGTTCCCCTACACGCAGATCGTCGCGCTCGGCTCGCCCAAGGACGCACCGCTCGCCCAGGCCATCGCCGAAAAGGCCCCGAACGTGCGCAACCTGTGCGGCCAGACCGCGCTGGGCGAAGCCTGCGCGCTGATCTCGCGCGCGAGCGCCGTGGTCACCAACGATTCGGGCCTCATGCACGTGGCCGCGGCGCTGCGCCGGCCGCTGGTGGCACTCTACGGATCGACGGATCCGCGCCACACGCCGCCCTTGTCCGAGCTCGCAAAGGTACAATGGCTGCATCTCGATTGCAGCCCCTGCTTTGCGCGCGAGTGTCCGCTCGGGCATCTGAACTGCCTGCGCGAACTGAGCCCGGAACAGGTCTTCGACGATTTGCGCGGCATGCTCGTCGCCCAGCGCTAGCAGCGCCGAACGAGGCGTGCCGCGTCCGGTTTCCCTTCAGCCTGCCTGCGGGCTGCTGGCGTCCGGCACGACTCACGAGCTTCGCGCCGCGGATGTGCGGCACGCCACCGACGCGGTGCCTCGAGCGTGTGCTCAATTCAGGTAACGCGCATCGAAGCGGGGCGTCACAGGCCTGTCTCGCGCCTGTCTCATGATGCGGCGGCATGCTCGCGGCTGTCAGCCGCTACGCATGTCACCGCATCACGAACGAAGCAAACGCCAACCCGCGCGAGAAGCGCATCAGATCAACGAGCCATGCCACGTTTTGCCCACATCTTCGAAGCCGCCGCGGACACTCTTAACGCGTACTATCAGGCCGTCGCGGAGGTCAACATCGACGCATTGATGGGCCTGTGGATCGATGAGGAGTTCGTGAGCTGCATCAGCGCCAAAGGCTCGCATCTGCACGGCCTGCCCGACATTCGCGCCGGGCTCGCGGCAGAGTTCGAAGCGGCGCCGGTGTCGATCGAGCCGCTCGACATCCGCGTCTACGACAGCCTTGGCACGGTGGTCTACGCAATCGTGGAGGCGCATCGCCCGGTGGATCCGACTGCGATTCCGGCCATGGTCTTCACGACCTATGTGATGGTGCACGAGCGCGGCGAGTGGCGCATCGCGCACATCCACGCGAGCCGCATGCCCGACGACGCCGCGAGCCAGTTCTCCGCGAAGCTGCGCCACGGCCAGGGCGCGCTGCACTGATTGAAGCCGTGCAAGGCGCGCCACGAAGCAGGACAGCGGTAGAAGAAGGGGCAAGCGCGGTAGAAAGGGGACGGCCATGAGCACGACAGGCGACGAAGCGGCGATGAGCCCAAGAAGCGACGAAGCGGCAAGACGCGCCGCAACGTCGGTCCTGAACGGTGCGAGCGGCTACGCCCAAGCCGCCACGACCTATCGCGCGCCCTTCTGGCTGCCGGGCGCCCACGTCCAGACCATCGTTCCCGCACTGTTCTCGCGCCTGCCCCTGCCCGCCTACCGGCGCGAACGCTGGGACACGCCCGATGGCGATTTCATCGATCTCGACTGGGTCGACGCGCCCACAGGCGCCACCGCCAGGGCCGCGGTGAAAACCACAGCGAGCGCCCCATCGAACGCTCCGCTCTTCGTGCTGTTCCACGGCCTCGAAGGCAGCTCCGGCTCGCACTATGCGCGCGCGCTCGCCGCGGCGGCGCACGCGCGCGGCTGGCATGCGGTCATCCCGCACTTTCGCAGCTGCAGCGGGCCGATGAACCTCATGCCGCGCTTCTACCATCTCGCCGACGCCGCCGAAGTCGACTGGGTCCTGCGCCGGCTCGCCGCGCGTCACGCAGGCCCGCTCGTGGCGGCGGGCGTGTCGCTCGGCGGCAACGTGCTGCTGCACTGGCTCGCACAGCAACGCGAGGACGCGAAGATCGTCTGCGCCGCGGCCGCGATCTCCGCGCCGCTCGACGTGCACGCGGGCGGCAAGATGCTCGCGAGCGGCTTCGGCATGATCTACACGCGCAGCTTCCTGAAGACGCTCAAAGTGAAGGCGCTGCAAAAGCTCGAGCAGTATCCGGGCCTGTTCGACGCGCAAGCCGTGCTGGCGACCCGCAACATGTACGAATTCGACGACGTCGTGACCGCGCCGCTGCATGGCTTTCAGAGCGCGCACGACTACTGGACCCGGGCGACGGTACGCCCGAAGCTCGGCGAGATCGCCGTGCCCACGCTCCTCATCAACGCCCGCAACGACCCGTTCCTGCCCGGCGATGTGCTGCCCGCGCGCCACGAAGTAAGCGCCTCCGTCGAGCTCGAGCAGCCCGCAGGCGGCGGCCACGTCGGCTTCATGACGGGACCGTTCCCGGGCCGCAGCGACTGGCTCGCGCAGCGCGTGACCCGCTATCTCTCGCCTCACCTCCCCACGACTCATGGATGACATCGTCAAGCAGGCGCTCGCGCGCTGGCCCAACGTTCCCCATTGCACCGGCTGGCTGCTGCTCGACGCGCGCGGCCACTGGCGCCTGCGCGACGAAGCCGATCAGGCACAAGGCGCACCGGGCACGCCGATCCGGCACGAGGCGCTCATCGGCTTCATCAACCGCAATTACGAGCACGACGCGAAGGGCCAATGGTTCTTCCAGAACGGGCCGCAGCGCGTCTATGTCGAGCTCGAATACACGCCGTGGGTCGTGCGCCTCGCAAGTGCGAACGGCGGCGCGCTGACGCTCACCGATCAAACCGGCCAGGCCTTCGAGCCGGCCGCCGTGTATGTGGACGAGCACGGCAGCGTGCTGTTCGAACAAGCGGCGCCGGATTCGGCAGGCGGGAGCGCCAATTCAACCGATGCAGCCGATGGCGCCGCTGCCGTGCCGGCTGCGCGCGCGCGCGTGGCGCTGCTGCACGATCACGATCTCGACTGCTTCGCCGAGCACGCGACGCTCGCCGAGCACGGCGAGAGCGGCACGTTTCACTGGCGCGCCGGGAGCGCGCTGCCTTTGCAAGCCATCGCGCGCGCGGACGTGCCTGCGCGCTTCGCGTTCGTGCAAAGTCCGGAGCAAGCGGAAAAGGCCGCGCGCTGAGGCGCCCGCCGACGCTCGTGCGGTGCGCTACGCCGCATGAGCCGGGCGGTGCTTTCGCACCATCGCCTGAAAGCGCCGCCGCTTATCGACGCTTATCGACGCCGAACGAATGCGGCGAGCGTTGTGCGCCAATGCGCCCGCGCCGCTCAGCCGCTGTCGTTGTCGTCCGCGCGCTCTTCCTTGTAGCGCGCCTCGAATTCGTGCAGGCGCGCGTCGATCGTCGACAAATCGTAGAACCCCACCGACTTCATGTCGCGCGCTTCCTTGAGCTGCCGAATCGCCGACGGCCACGCGCCGTCGAGTGCGAACTTCTCCGCGAGCGCGCGCCGCTGCGTGAGTAAGTCGCCCAGCCCGGCGCTCGACTGCGCGAGATACTGCCACCACACTCCCTGGCGTGGCTCCGACCCGGTCTCGCTGCGCGCGAGCGTCTGCGCCTCCTTGAAACGGCGCGCGGCGATCAGCGCCTGCAACAGGCCGTCGGTGGCGGCGTGCGACGCGGGCCACGCCGCATGCGCGGCCTGCGCGAGCCGTACGGCTTCGTCGGTGCGGCCCGCGCGCCGCGCGATCTCGGCGGCCAGCACGTCGAGGCTTGGCGAACTCCTCGGCGAACTACGCGTCTTGCTGCTGTCCGCCGCCTCGAACCGGGCGAACGCCGCGCGCGCATTCGCGAGCGACGCCGCCGCATCGTCGTAGCGCTCGACCTGCAGTTGCGCAAACGCGATGCCGTACCAGTTCGCCGCCACATTGAGCGCGACGCGGTCGTCGATCTCGGAGCGCAGGCGCGAGATCTCGTCGAGGTAGTCGCCGCGCGAGCGGTCTTGCAGCACGCGCACACGCGCGCGCACGAAGCCGTATTCGGGCGACTGGCGCGGCTGCCGGTAAGCCGCGCGGCGGGCGCGATCCTCCATGTCGGCGATGCGCGAGACAGTGAGCGGGTGCGTGCGCGCGTAGGCCGGCACGCCGGCGTCGCCCATCGATGCGCGTTCGAGCCGCTCGAAGAACGCCACCATGCCCCACGGATCGTAGCCGGCGCCCACCAGCAACTTGAAGCCGACGCGGTCCGCCTCGTGCTCGGCGGCGCGCGAGAAGCGCAACTGGCTATCCACGGCGTAGGCCTGACTGCCGACGGCGATCGCGCTGCCGAGGTCGCCGCTCCTTGCCAGCACGCCCGCGAGGATGCCGAACAGCATGCCCGCGAGCGCCGCATAGCCGTTGCGCTCGTTCTGCGAGAGCATGCGCGCGATATGCCGCTGCAACACGTGGCCCATTTCGTGGCCGAGCACGGAGGCGAGCTCCGACTCGGTCTGCGTGGCCACGATCAACCCCGTATTCACGCCGATGAAGCCGCCCGGCAGCGAAAACGCATTGATCTGGCCATCGCGCATGGCGAACAGATCGAAGTCCGGCCGATATCCGCCGATGAACTGCGCCGCCGCCGACGCCGAGAGGCGCGCCGCAACCGAATCGAGATAGTCGCGCACGAGCCAGTCGCCGATATAGTCGGGGTCGCGCCGGATCTCGCGCATCACGCGCTCGCCGATGCGGCGCTCGGCCTGCGGCGTGAGCGCGCCGCCCGAGCCGTCGCCGAGATCGGGCAAT
>DATEJU010000297.1:0-9185 GCA_035277805.1 Paraburkholderia sp.
TACGGCGCACAAAGTCTCGTTTGCCCATGAAAGGGAGTCAAGGGACAATCGATGCGCGCTTGATAATGGCGCGATTCCGCATAAAGAATGCGGCTGGACCGGTTTTTACGCGCGCCTTGCTGGATGAAATCCGATTGCCGATGGTTGCGCATAGAACGATTGCGCCATCGTCACGCATTGAAGCGACGTCGCCGGTTCAATTGGCCACATCATCGTTGGCCGGATATTCACGCGATTATTATGGATTGCAGATGTTTTTTTGAATCTCGTCGATAAAGCGAATGAGGCGCTTTGCCTTGCCTATGGCATTGGTTTCGGCACAGCATCGCGCGCCGGAACCATGGGCTATGCGCGATCTGCGTGCTGTATTGCCACACGCGCGAATTCGGCGAAGCGCAGCGCGCAGCGCGATGCGTTTTGCGCGCGCCAGATCAGCGTCTGCTCGAGCGCGTCCGCGCCGGAAAGCGGCACGTATCGCACGCCCGGCATCTGCAGGTTCGCCACGGAAGCGGGCACGATCGCCACGCCGCGCTCGGCGGCGACCAGCGCCACGAGCGTGGCGACTTGCGTGGCGGTGGGTCCAACGCGCGGGGCGAGCCCCGCGTTCGCGCATAGCCGGTACAACGCGGCATTGAGCGCGGAGCCCTGACCCGGCGGATACACGATAAAGGCTTCGTGCGCGAGCTCGGCGAAGGCAAGCGCTTCCCGTGCGGCATGGCGGCTGCCCGAGGGCACCGCCGCGACGAGCGGCTCTTGCGCCACGCTGAGCTGCGCGATGCCAGGCGGCGCGGGTTCGGGCGCGGCCCAGCCGAACGCGATGTCGAGCACGCCGGCTTCGATCTGTCGATACTGACCGGCGCTCGCCACCTCGCGAAAGCCGAGCTCGACCTCGGGCGACTGGCGGCCGAACTCGCGCACGATCTCGCTGAACATGCGCGACATCGGAACGGAACTCGTATAGCCGATCGCGAGGCGCCCCGAGATGCCGCTCGCGAGCTGTCGCGCCGACGACTCCGCGCCGCTGACGGCGTCGAGCACGTGGCGCGCGTGCTCGAGAAATTGCACGCCCTCGGGCGTGAGCGTGACGGCGCGCGTGGAGCGCTCGAACAGACGGATGCCCAGCTCGGCTTCCAGCGAGGCGATGTGGCGTGTGAGCGGCGGCTGGGCAATGTGCAGGCGTTGCGCGGCGCGGCCGAAGTGCAGTTCGTCGGCAACGGTCATGAAGTAGCGCAGGCGGCGCAGGTCGAGCATGCGGGTCGGTCCAGGTATCAATGGCGACAAAATCGGTATTGGTGCGCAGCGCGCGCGCTTGTCAGACTGGATGTCTCGTTGCGGAATCTTTGCGGAACATCCTTCATGACTGGCAAGCCCTTGCGCATGGCGTTCTTTCTTTGCGGCTGTGCGGCGTTTCTCAATCTCTATGCGACCCAGGGCATCCTGCGCGAACTCGCGGCCGCGTTCGGCGTGAGCGCCGGGCGTGCGGCGCAGGGCGTCAGCGCCACCACGCTTGCCGTCGCCATTATCGCGCCATTCGTGGGCGCGCTCGCCGCGCCGTTCGCGCGCCGCACCGTCATCGCGCTCGCGGCGATGGGCTCCGCGCTGCCCGCGCTCTGGGCCGCGCACGCGGGCAGCTTCGCCGCGTTCCTCGCGGCGCGCTTCGCGGTTGGGATGCTGATGCCGTTCGTCTTCGCGATTTCCGTTGCGTTCATCGGCGAGCGTTTTGCGCGCGAAGAGGTGGCGGAAGTGAGCGCGTTGTTCGTCGCGGGCACCACGCTCGGCGGCTTCGCCGGACGCTTCGTCACCAATGCGTGCGTTGCCGCGATCGGCTGGCGGCATGCGCTCGATGTCGTGGCCGTGCTGACGCTGCTGGTGGGTGCGGCTATCTATGCGTGCCTGCCGGGCTCGTCGCGCGAGGCGCATGTCCAGCGCGAGGCACCGCAGCGCGGCGTGCGTTCGCGCCTCGCGCTGCTCGCGCAGCGCCCGTTGCTGGCCGCGTTCGCCTTCGGCGCCTGTGTGCTCGCTTCGCAGGTTGCGACCTTCACGTTCGCGGGCCTGCGGCTCGCGCAGCCGCCCTATGGCTTCGACACGATGCAAATCGGCTCGATTTACGCCGTGTTCCTGCTCGCCGTCGTGGTCACGCCGCTTAGCGGGCGCGTTGCGCGGCATCGCTCGCCGCGCGACCTGGCCGTTTGCGCCGCGCTGCTCGCACTGGTGGGCGCCCTGCTTACGCTCATGCACGGCCTGCTGCCGATCCTGTGCGGTCTCGCGCTCGGCTCCACGGCCGTGTTCGTCGAGCAGGCCGCGGCGAACGCGTTTATCTCGCAGACAGCGGGCGCGGCGCGCTCGACCGCCATTGGCGTCTATCTCTCGTTCTACTACCTCGGCGGCAGTCTGGGCTCGGTCTTGCCGGTGCCGGCGTGGCGGCAGTGGGGCTGGGCGGGTTGCGTGGCGTTCGTGATCGGCGCGCAGGCGCTGGCGGGGCTGCTTGCGTTCTTGTTCTGGCGCACGGGGGCGCGAACCTCCACGCGGGGGCGCAGCGCGCGCGCTCGTTACGCGTAGCGGGCGAGAAACATGTCGGCGGCGGCTTGCGCGACTTGCTGCTGCTCGTCTTCACCCAGCGGCGGCTGCCCCATCGTCACTTGCGGCCAGAACCCAAACGCCTTCACGAGCCCATGCAACTGCTGCGCGGCGAAAAGCGGATCGTCGATGTGCAGGCGACCATCGGCGGCGGCGGCGCGGATCCACACGGTCACATCCTCTTCGCGCTGCCCGAGGCGCGCCACCATGTCCCGCGCGCGCTCGGGCGAGTGGATGCCCGCTCCGATCGCCACGCGCGCAAGCGCGAGAAACGACTCGTCGGCCATGAGGCGCAGCTTGCGCAGCAAGAGCGTCAGCAATTGCTCGCGCAACGGTTGCCCGGCGCGATAAGCGGGCGGCGTGCCGCCCTCGCTGGCGTCCCAGAGCCGGTGCAGGATCGCCGCAAAAAGCGCCTCCTTGCTCGGGAAGTGGTTGTAGACCGTGCGCTTCGAGACGCTCGCGCGCGCGGCGATGCGGTCCATGCTGGTGGCGTCGTAGCCGGCGGCGAGAAACTCCTCGATGGCCGCTTCGAGAATGGCGGCGCGTTTGCGGTCGGTCAGGCGTTGAGGGGCGGCGATCGGGTCCATGGGGGAAATTTTACACCGTGCGGTTTACTTCTCTCGAAAATAAACTACACTACGGAGTCTACTTTTTGTCAGGAACCTTCATGGCATCGATCCCTGATTTTCTCGACCGCATGCTCGGATTCGCCGCCGCGCGTCGCTCGCGTGTGATGTCGGTCGGCTCGCCGCAACACGACGGCACGCGCTTTCGCAACGTGCGCCCGCGTCCGGTGGAAGGGTTGACGAAGACGCTCGGCATCGCCTGGAACGTGCTGTTCAGGAAGCCGCAGGGCACGGCGCCGGCGAGCGCGCTGCCCGTCCATGCGGTCAGCCGCGCCGACCTCGAGGCGGCGCCTGAGCGCAGCCTCTACCGGCTCGGCCATTCAACGCTGTTGCTGAAACTGCGCGGCGAATACTGGCTCACCGACCCCGTGTTCGGCGAGCGTGCTTCGCCGTTCAAGCGCATGGGCCCGAAGCGTTTTCACGCGCCGCCCATCGCGCTCGCCGACTTGCCGCCGCTGCGTGGCGTGATCCTCTCGCACGATCACTACGATCACCTCGATCGCGAAACCGTGCTCGCGCTCGCCGCCACCACGGGCGTGTTTCTCACGCCGCTGGGCGTGGGCGACCGGCTGATCGAATGGGGCATCGACGCGGCGAAGGTGCGCCAACTCGACTGGTGGCAGAGCGTGGAGGTGGGCGATATCCGGTTCACGGCCACGCCCGCGCAGCATTTCTCGGGGCGCAGCCTGTTCGACGGCAACAGCACGCTGTGGGCTTCGTGGGTCATCGCCGATGACGATCTGCGCGTGTTTTTCAGCGGCGATACGGGTTACTTCGAAGGCTTCCGGGAGATCGGCGAACGCCTTGGGCCGTTCGACGTCACGCTGATCGAGACCGGCGCCTACGACGCACAGTGGCCCTATGTGCATATGCAGCCCGAGGAGACGGTGCAGGCGCACCTCGATTTGCGAGGCCGCTGGCTCGTGCCCATCCACAACGGCACTTTCGATCTGGCGATGCACCGCTGGCAGGAGCCGTTCGAGCGCGTGACGGGGCTGTCGCTCGCGCGAGGCGTGGCGCTGGCCACGCCGCGCATGGGCGAGCGCCTCGATCTGGCGGCGCCGCATCGCGGCGAGCGCTGGTGGCACGAAGTGGCGGGCGAGGCCGTGGCCACGCGCGGACGCTCGCGCGGGTGGCTGTGCCGGGAGGAGGGCGGGGCGAATTCGTGAGCGTCGGGGACACGGGTAGACGGGGCCCTGCACTAAAGTTTTTCTTCTAATGGCAAACATTTAATCTCGTTTGTCGGCCACCAGGGATCGGCGAACAATCCCTCTCGAGTTTCCGGTCAAAGCCGATCTCCGGCCGCTTCGGGCGAAGTTCCGATGCGCGTCATGACAGACAGGTTTTCTTCCAGTCGTCAGGCTTCGATGACGACCTTTTAAGCCTGGTCACCTGACCGCTTTTTCCACGACCGGAACCCGCCAATCAACAGGTAAACAGGTAGAGAGGTTTCGCCATGAACACCGAATTCAAGGGCAAGAAGCTGCTGGTCGTCGGCGGCACGAGTGGCATGGGTTTGCAGACGGCGCGTCAGGTTATGGAGCTTGGCGGCAGTGCGGTCATCGTGGGTCATCGCGCGGACAAGGCCGAACGCGCGCGCGAGGAACTGGCCGCGCTGGGCGAAGTCGCGGCCCTCACGGCAGACTTGTCCAGCGATACAGGCCTCGCCGCGCTGCTCCAGAGCCTCGACGCGCAGCATCCGGACATCGACCTGCTGGTCAATGCGGCCGGCGTGTTCTTCCCCAAGCCGTTTCTGCAACATGACGATGCGGACTACGAGCAGTACATGAAGCTCAACAAGGCCGTCTTCTTCATCACCCAGCGCGTTGCCGCCAATCTGGTTGCCGCGCAGCGTCCGGGCGCGATCGTCAACATCGGCTCGATGTGGGCCAGACAGGCCATTGCGGCAACGCCGTCGTCGGCATACTCCATGGCCAAGGCGGGCCTGCATTCGCTGACCCAGCATCTGGCCATGGAACTGGCGCCGAAGCATATCCGTGTCAATGCGGTGTCGCCGGCGGTGGTGCAGACCCCGATCTACGAAGGCTTCATCCCGAAGGCCGAAGTTCACGGCGCGCTGCAAGGCTTCAACAGCTTCCATCCGGTCGGCCGGGTTGGCACCGCGCAGGACGTTGCCGAAGTCGTCGCCTTCCTGCTCTCGGACAAGGCGAGCTGGGTCACCGGCGCGATTTGGGACGTGGACGGCGGCGTGATGGCCGGCCGCAACTGATCCGGCTACCTGCCGACAGTTGCCGACAGTTGCCGATCGGAGGCTTTCAGCTCCGAAAACAAAACCGCCGGCGAGCGTGAACTGAGCCGGCGGTTCGAACGACAAGGCGCTGTGGTCTGGCGGTCGCACCAACCCCGTGCAACCTTCCCTATGCCTTGATCCCCGCCGAGTGTGCCGGCATGTTGGCCGGCGCGACGGCAGGAACCGGGGCACGTTGCGCCGGTTCCACGATAACGACAGGATCCGGCATCGCCCACAGCGGTACTGCGAAAACCACATGCTGCGGCGCCGGCACGGCGAACCCACCGGCGAATCCGTCGGCAAACGCGGCATGCTGGAGCGCCATCATTTGCTGTTGCATGGCCATCATCTGCTGCTGCATTGCCACCATTTGCGCTTGAGCGGCCTGCATCTGCCGCAGCGCGAACGCTGGCGGCGCGCCGCCCGTGCTCGTCTGCATCTCGAAGCTGGCGCCGCCATGCGGGCTGTGCCAACTCCAGGTGCTGACCTTCATCGGGCCGGCCGAGGTCTGGACGACATGTGTTTCGGCCTTCACCGGCACGGCCTGACCATTGACGTTGACGAACATCGGCTGTGCGGCGCGTTGTGCATCCATGTGAGTGCTCGCTTCACCCGCAAGCGCAAGCACCGGGACGAGCGCCAGCGCCCCCAGTGCCAAATACGAACGTAATCGCATTTTCGTATCTCCTTCGATCGATACTGCTCGAATCAAAACGAAAGACTCGTGCAACTCCTGGAGGGAGTCACTTTGGACTATGCGAGCGCAGGCTTAAGCCAGTATTAAAGCGCCGGCCCCGCGAGCGCGCGCCGGTACCACGCGTGGAAATGGCGCATGCCGTCCTCGAGCGGCGACTGATAGGGGCCGGCGTCGCTCGTGCCGCGCCGGGCGAGCCGCAGGCGCCCCGCGTCCATGCGCTCGGCAATCTCGTCGTCTTCGATCATGGTCTCCAGATACGCGGCGCGCTGGGCCTCGATGAACTCGCGCTCGAAAGCCGCGATCTCCTCCGGGTAATGGAACTCGATCACGTTGAGCGTTTCCTGCGGCCCTTTCGGATAGAGCGTCGAGACCACGAGCACGTGCGGATACAGCTCGATCATCTGGGTTGGAAAGTACGCGAGCCAGATTGCGCCGAAGTCGGGCGCCTCGCCGCCGCGATAGTCGAGCAGGCGGTCGTGCCACGCGCGATACACTTCCGAGCCTGGCTGCGCGAGCGCCGCGTGCACGCCCACGCGCTGCATGCTGTACGTAGCGGCGAATTCCCAGTCGAGGTCTTCGCAGGTCACGAAGCGTCCTAGCCCTGGGTGAAAGGGCGCGACGTGATAGTCCTCCAGATAGACTTCGATGAAGGTCTTCCAGTTGTAGCGGCAGGTGTGCGTTTCCACATGGTCGAGCACGTAGCCGGAAAAATCGAACTCGGGCCGCGCGAACACGCTGGCCATGTCTTGCGCCGGTTCGCGCGGTCCTTCGTAGAGGAGTCCGTGACAATGGCGCAACGCGAAGCATTCGAGATTTCGGCAGGGCTTGCGCTCGAACTCCGGCGCACCGATCAGCTCGCCGCGCGAATCGTAGGTCCAGCGGTGCAGCGGGCAGACGATGTTGCCGCCCGTCGCCGCGAGATTGCCGCGTGCGTGCGCGGCGTTTGCCGGGTCGCGGGCGTCGCCGCAGTTGCCCGGCTTGTCGCCCAGCATCAATGCCTGGCGGTGCCGGCATACGTTGGAGAGCAGTTGCACGCCTTGCGCGCTGCGTACCAGCACGCGGCCGCCTTCGTCCTGCGGCAGGCGACGCCAGTCGCCGGGTTCCGGCACCGATTGCTCGTGCCCCACGTAAAGCGCCGATTGTGCAAAGATGCGCGCCATTTCGCGCTCGAACAGCGCCTCGTCGAAATAGGCGCTGGCGGGCAGCTGCAATGGGCTCGCTGTCGCATCGGGCGGCGGGGCGAGATGCGTCAGGTTGCTGATGTCGTTCATCGATCGATTCCTTTCGGTTGGACGCGGACGCAGTGCCCTGCGCTGGCGTGCTCACGCGTCGAGCATGGCGTCCCGTTCCGTATTCAGTCGCACGATGCGTTCGTGCTTCGCGAGGCGCGGGCACGTGCTGCACATCTCGCCGTCGTGGCGGCGGTAGTGGTAGCAGCAAGTCTGGCGTTCGAGCGCGAGCGCTTGCGAGCCGTCGCTGCGCTCGAACGCGAAGTAGCCGCCGCAGCCTTCGATATCGAGCGCGGCAAGCCACTGGCGGCCGAGCGCTTCCACCTGCGCGTGGCTCCACCCGGGCCGCATCTTGCGTGCCGCGAGCAGGGCGGCGAGCACCACGTCGGCTTGTGTTCCGCGCGCCACGGCCGGGTTCACGCGGATCAGCGGCGTGAGGTCGTCGTAGATCTGTGCGCAGCACGCAGCAATTTCGCGAGCGGCTTGCGCAATCAGGGCTTCGGTATCGCCTGCCGCGGGCGCGTGATCGGGCATGCGCACCTCGCGTGTCCAGCCTTCGGCAATGGGTTGCGCGAGATGCGCGAGCGAGAGCGCACGCTGCGCCACGTGGACGCCGATCACGCCCAGATACACGGGCTGCCAGATCAGGATGCCCCAGCAGCGCGATGCCCAATAAGCGCATCCGGCCTCGGGGTAGGCGCGGGACCAGTGCGCGAGCAGGGCATCGAGCGCGATGCGGTTGCCCTCGTGCGTTTGCGGCGCGGGACACACATGCAGCGGGTCTTGCACGGATGTTGCGTCAGGTTGTGCGGCCACCACGCCATGCAAACCCGGCACGAGACGCGCGGCGAGCCGCAGCAGGTCCTCCAGTGTGCGGTTCGCCGCCATGCTTATGCTTCTACGGTGTCCACGGCGGCAGTGTCCACGGCGGCGCTCTGCCCGGTCGCGAGCAACGCCCGTTGCGCATCGCGCCGTCCCGCCAACGGGTTGCGCAGATTGCCCGCCATCTTCAGATTGCCTGCGGGGTCGGCGAGATTGACCATCTGCAGGTTGTTGCCCAGTTGCAGGCGGTTCAGGCACGAGTGCAGGAACTCCGGCGCGAACAGGTCGTAGTCGGCGAACTTCTGCGCAAGCTCCGGATGCTCGCTCTGGTAGCGCGCGACGCAGCGCGCCACGGCGTTCCAGAACACGTCCTCGCTGCAGCAGCCGTGCTCGACGAGAATCTGGTTCACGTAGCGGAAGAAACCGTCGAACACGTCGATGAAGATCGCCAGCAGCTTGACGTTCTCGGGCACGTCCACGGCGAGGCGTTTCACGTTTTCGGGCAGCTTCGCGTATTTATTCAGGATTGCAGATTCTTCCGCGATGTCCTTCATGACCGCGCGCACCGGCACGTGGTTTTCGAGCACGAGAATGAGGTTTTCGCCGTGCGGCATGAACACGAGGTCGTGCGTGTAGAAGCAATGCACGAGCGGCGCGAGATAGGCCTCCATGTAGCGGTCGAGCCAGCTTTCGACGCCCAGCCCCGATGCCTCGATGAGTGCAGGCAGCAACGCGCGGCCCTGGCGGTCGGTGTGCAGCAGCGCGGCCATGGTCATGAGGCGCCCGCTGTCGCCGGCGAGTGCGAGCGGGTTCTCGCGCCACAACGCGGAGAACATCTTCTTGTAGGGCGTATCCGCCTGGACGGCCGCTTCGTAATAGCGGTTGCGAAAGCCCATCGACGCCACTTCGCGCAAGATCGTGAAGCCCTTGCTCTGCAGATACGGGTCGTTCGCGACCATGCCCTTGATGAAGTCGTTGATGGC
>DATEJU010000298.1:0-2809 GCA_035277805.1 Paraburkholderia sp.
GGCGTGAGAATCAGCGCGACCATCACGGACAGCACCATCGCCGCCACGATCGTGAGCGAGAACTGCCGGTAGATGGCGCCGACCGAGCCGCCCGAGAACGCCACCGGCACGAACACCGCGGAGAGCACGAGCGCCACGCCCACCAGCGCGCCGGTGATCTGGCCCATCGCCTTGCGGGTGGCTTCCTTCGGTCCCAACCCCTCTTCCACCATCACCCGCTCGACGTTCTCCACCACCACGATGGCGTCGTCCACGAGCAGGCCGATGGCGAGCACGAGACCGAACATCGATAGCGTATTGATGGAGAAGCCCACCGCCGCCATGATCGCGAACGTACCGAGCAGCACCACCGGCACCGCGATCGTCGGGATCAACGTCGCGCGCAGGTTCTGCAGGAACAGGTACATCACGAGGAACACCAGCACGATGCCTTCGAGCAGCGTCTTGATCACTTCCTCGATCGACAGGCGCACGAACGGCGTGGTGTCGTACGGGTACTTCACGACGAGGCCGTGCGGGAAGTACTTCGAGAGGTCGTCGATCTTCTCGCGCACGAGCTTCGCGGTCTGCAGCGCGTTGGCGCCCGTCGCGAGCTGGATGCCGAGGCCGGCCGTCGGCGCACCGTTGTACTTCGTGTCGAAGTTGTAGTTCTCGCCGCCGAGGCTGATGCGCGCCACGTCCTTCAGGCGCACCTGCGAGCCGTCCTGGTTCACCTTCAGGAGAATGTTGCCGAACTCCTCGGGCGTGTGCAGCAGCGTCGATTCGGTGATGGTCGCCTGGAACGACTGCCCCGCCACCGCTGGCGTGCCGCCGAGCTGGCCGCCCGCGATCTGCACGTTCTGCGCGGTGATCGCGGCCGTCACATCCGATGGCGTGAGACTGTAGTTCGTGAGCTTGTTCGGATCGAGCCAGACGCGCATCGCGTACTGCGAGCCGAACAGCGTGACCGTACCCACGCCGTTGATACGGCTGATCGGGTCTTCCACGTTCGACGCCACGTAGTTCGCGAGGTCGTACTTGGTCATGGTGCCGTCTTCGGACACGAACGCAAGCACGAGCAAGAAGCTGCTGCTCGACTTCGTGACCTTGATGCCGAGCTGCTGAACGACCTGCGGCAGGATCGGCGTGGCGAGCTGCAGCTTGTTCTGCACCTGCACCTGCGCGATGTCCGGGTCGGTGCCCGCGGCGAAGGTCAGCGTGATGGTGGCCGTGCCCGAGTCATCGGACGTCGACGAGAGATACAGCAGGTGGTCGAGACCGCTCATCTGCTGCTCGATCACCTGGGTGACCGTATCTTCCACCGTCTTCGCCGACGCGCCCGGATAGTTCGCGCTGATCTGGATGGACGGCGGCGCGATGGTCGGATACTGCGCGACCGGCAGCGTGAACACCGACGCCACGCCCGCCAGCATCAGGATGATGGCGATCACCCACGCAAAAATCGGGCGATCGATAAAGAACTTTGCCATGAAACAGGCTCCCTGTTATTGCGCAGCGGAGGCAGCGGGTGCGGACGCAGCCTGAGCTGCCGATGCGCCGGACGCTCCCGACGCACCGCTCGCGGCATTCGCATAGCCCGAAGCCGTCGCCTCGTCCGCCGAAGGCGCGCCCGGCGGCGGCGGCGGCGGCAGGTTTGCGGCCACGGCCTTGACGGTCGCGCCCGGGTGCACCTTCTCGGTGCCTTGCACGATCACGCGGTCGCCGGGTTGCAGGCCGCTTTCGACGATCCAGTCCTGGCCCTGCGTGCCCGAGGTGACGATCGGACGCGGCGCGACCTTGTTGTCCTTGTCGACGACGAGTACCGTGGCCTGTCCCTTCTGGTCGTGCTGCACGCCCACCTGCGGCACGAGGAACGCGTTCTCGTTGGTGCCTTCGTCGATGCGTGCGCGCACGAACATGCCCGGCAGCAGCACGCGGTCGGGGTTCGGGAACAGTGCGCGGATCGTGACCGAGCCGGTGGTCTGGTCGACCGTGACGTCGGTGAACTGGAGCTTGCCCTGCTCGGCGTAAGTGCGGCCGTCCTCGAGCACGAGCGAGACCTTGGCGGCGTTCGGGCCGTTGGTCTTCAGGCGCCCCGCCTCGACCTCGCGGCGCAGCTTCAGGCCGTCGAGACTCGACTGCGTGAGGTCCACGTACATCGGGTCCATCTGCTGCACGGTGGACATCAGCGTGGCCTGGCTCGCCTGCACGTAGGCGCCCGGCGTGACCTGCGAGATGCCGACCTTGCCGGTGATGGGCGACACGACGTCCGTGTAGCCCAGATTGATCTGCGCGGTGTCGACCGCGGCCTTGCCCGCGTCGACGTCGGCTTGCGCCTGGCCTTGCGCGGCCACGGCGTTGTCGTAGTCCTGCTTGCTGACCGCGTTGGCCTTGACGAGCACCTTGTAGCGCTCGACCAGCGCGTTCTGCGTGACGAGATTCGCCTTCGCCTTCGCAAGCGAGGCCTTGGCGTTATTGAGCGTGGCGATGTAGGGCGCCGGATCGATCTTGTACAGGCGCTGCCCCGCCTTCACGACCGAGCCTTCGGTGAACTCGCGGCGCAACACGATGCCGTCGACCCGTGCACGCACTTGCGCGACGAGGAAGGCATTGGTGCGGCCCGGCAGTTCGGTCATGACCGGCACGGGCGTGGGCTGGACGGCGACAACACCGACTTCGGGGGTTTGCGGCGGCGGCGCGGACTGCTTTTGCCCGCACGCTGCGAGCACTACGGCAGCCGTCGCGAAGGTGATTAGGCGGAATGGAACCCGTTCGACGCGCATGGAGCGACCTCTGTCTATAACTGACAATAAAAGCGTGCGGCGTCCTT
>DATEJU010000299.1:0-3390 GCA_035277805.1 Paraburkholderia sp.
TACGGCATCACGATGCCCTACGAGAACCTCGAGCGCGTCGAGTTGCTCAAGGGGCTCGGCGGCTTCATGTACGGCTTTGCACAGCCGGGCGGCGTCGTCAATTACGTCACGAAGAAGCCAGGCCGGGACCCGGTCACGAGCTTCGATCTCGGCTATCGCATGGACGGCGTGCTCACCCAGCATGCCGACTTGAGCCGCCGCTTCGGTCCGGACGGCATGTTCGGCGCGCGCATCAACTACACGCACGAGGCGGGCAAGACCTACAACGCGGGCGACATCAACCGCAACTCGGTGGCGCTGGCGCTCGACGGGCAGCTCACGCGCGACCTCGACGTCTATTTCAACGCGATCTATCAGCAGAGCCGTTCGAGCGGCCAGACGCCGGCGATCTACGTTTCCCCGAGCTACAGCAGCACGAGCCTCCCGGCGACGATCAGCGGCGGCACCAACTGGCTCGGCAGCACCGACCAGCATCTGAACACCAACCTTCAGCTCTATACGGCGGGCGTCAAATACCAGATCTCGCCCGATTGGACCTTCAATACCTCGGCGAGCTACAGCAAGTCCACGCGCGATCGCAACGAAAGCACGCTCACGCTGCTCGATCAGGCCGGCAACTACACCGATAACCGCTGGAACGGCGACGAAGGCCATCAGGACATCTACTGGCAGGGCACTTTCGAAGGCAAGGTGAAGACCGGGCCGCTCACGCATCAACTGGTGTTCGGCGCGGCGGTCCAGCATCAGACCAATGATTACGGCACGGCGGCGGGCACGGTCATCAAGACCCTCGGCGAAGGCAATCTTTACGAGCCCAACCCGTTTCGCTACTACTCCGGCAGCGGGCTGCAGAAGTATCGCGCCAGCGAGATCAACCAGAAGGCGCTATTCGTGAGCGACACGGTCGATCTGACGAGCCGCTGGTCAGTGCTCGCGGGCGTGCGCTACACGAATTACGATCAGGAGTCCTTTTCTGAATCGGGCGCGACGACTGCGTCGTATGGGCAGAATGGCGTCTTCACGCCAACCTTCGCGCTCATGTACAAGATCGAGCCGCAAACCACGCTCTATGCGAGCTACGTGGAGTCGCTGGAGGCGGGGCAGATCGTTTCGGATATCTATGCGAATGGCGGGTCGGTGCTGCGCCCGCTGCGCTCGCGCCAGTACGAGGTGGGCATCAAGAGCGAGCACGCGCGCTGGAGCGCGAACGCGGCGCTGTTCCGCATCGAACGCGGCGCAAGTTACGCGAACGATCAGAACGTGCTTACGCAGGACGGCGATTCGATCTACGAAGGCATCGAGGCCGGCGGCAGCGTACGCCTTGGCCGCAGCTGGCAGGTGTCGGGCGATGTCATGCTGCTCGATACGTGGTATGCGAAGGGGCAGCAGTACAACGGCAAGCGCGTGGCGGGCGCGCCGCAGTTCGTCGCGGCGGCGCGCGTCACCTACGACGTGCCGTTCGTGCCGGGCCTGCGCGTGGGCGCCGACGCGAAGTACACGGGCAACACGGAGGTGCGTCCGGCTGGGAACCTCGAGACGGGCGGCTACATGCTCGTGAACGTGGGCGCGAACTATATGACGCGCATCGGCGGGCACGACGTGACGCTGCGCGCCGCCATCGACAATCTCACGAACCGCCGGTACTGGATGTTCCAGTACGACAGCTACATCGCGCCCGGCGACCCGCGCACCGTGAGCTTGAACGCGAAGATCGACTTTTGAACGGGAGCGCCGAACTCGGGCGGTTCAGGTGAGGCTGCCCAGGCCGCGCGCCCTGCTCAAAAACCCCGCCGAACGGAAAGCGTCGCGCCCGTGCTATGCGAATGCAGAATCGCGACGCGCGCCGTGGCGGAAAACACCCAGTCGTCGACGGTCAACGACAGCCGCCGCCGGGGTTGCGCACCAATCGACAAGGTGGTGTCCGGCAACTGGGTGATCGCGAGTGCCGGCGGCGGCGGACCGCCCAGATGGAGAGGGTTCGACGGCTGCTGTTGCGCCACCCCTGGCGCTGAATCTTTTTTCCCGGCGCCGAAGCGGTAATCCTGGGTGATCTGCACGCTATAGAAGTCCCGCAGTTGCGTGTCGAAGGGCGCGTGCTGCTCTGCCTGATACTGGAATTCGTAGCGATGCAGATAGCTTTGCGGCCCAGGAATGGGCGGGACGACTTCCACGGGCACCGGCGCGATACTCGCGACCATCATCTCCTCGGGCGCGTCCGCGATCGGGCCGTCCGCGAACGCATACCCGCTCAGCAGGAGACATACCGCGCCGACAATCCTTTCGTTCAGGCACGCCATGGACATGCCTCCAATGCGGGCCGCGTAGTAAGGAATGGAAACGTTACGCTACTGAATGTTGTGTCCGAACCGACCACCTTTGCCGCTTCACTTGCACTCAAACATTCTAGTCAGTCAATCGCGACTTGCTATGCGCATCTATGCGGGCGCGCACAGATCTCAAACGGCGCACGATCCTGGCGGCGCGCGGTTGCGCCTCTGGCGGTCTGCCGCTATCGGTTGTCAGTTTTGCGCTATATGACTTGAACCTGCCGCGTGAATACTACGCCGTCAAGAATGAAACTCGACGGGTCGGGAATGAGAAAGCATGTGGATGGCGCGGCAATTGCCATCATGGTCACGCTGTGCCTCATCTGGGGCTTTCAGCAGGTGGCGATCAAGGCGGTGTCCAGCGACATCGCGCCCATGATGCAGGTGGGCGTGCGCTCGGGCGGCGCGGCGGTGCTCGTCTGGTTGTTCAACCGCTTCGTCACGCGCGAGCGCTGGCTGCCCGGCATCGCGCTGCGCTCCGGGCTCGTGGTGGGCGTGCTGTTCGCGCTCGAATTCCTGTTCGTCGCCGAAGCGCTGCGCTGGACCAATGCCTCACATGTGGCCGTGCTGCTTTACACCGCGCCCATGTTCGCGGCCATCGGCCTGCATCTGAAGCTGCCCGACGAGCGTCTCGCCCGCCTCCAGTGGGCCGGCATCGGCCTCGCGTTCGCGGGCGTCGCCGTCGCGTTTCTCGGCCCGGCGCTCGTGGGCGGGGGCCGCGAGGCGGGTGCCAACTGGCTGCTCGGTGATTTCATGGCCCTGTGCGGCGGGGTGGCATGGGGCATGACCACGGTGGTCGTGCGCACCACGCGTCTGAGCGAGGCGCCTCCCACGCAGACACTCTTCTGCCAGCTCGCGTGCGCCTTCGTCCTGCTGGTGCCGTTCGCGTTCGCTACCGGCCAGACGCGGTTTCACGGCGCGCCGCTCGCGCTCGCGAGCCTGATTTTTCAGACCATTGCGGTGGCGTTCGTGAGCTACCTCGTCTGGTTCTGGCTGCTGCGCCGCTATTTTGCGGCGCGCCTTGGCGTGCTCTCGTTCATGACGCCGCTCTTCGGCGTGGCGA
>DATEJU010000300.1:0-3574 GCA_035277805.1 Paraburkholderia sp.
AGCCGGCGCGGCGGCGCCTGTCGAGTCTCGTTCGCGTGTGCTGCGCTCAGGCCAGGCCGGCTGCGCGCCGATGAGCGCCGCGCCCGGTGTGCCGCGCGCCAGCACTCGCACGCCGCTCGGCAGCGTGAGCGGGATGAATTCGCTGCGCGGCTCGCCGCGCGCGCGCATGAGCTGCTGCATGAACGCCGGAAACGGCTGGCCGAACAGTGCCTCGAAGCCGCGCTGCTGCAGCGCCGCGAGCGACGCGCCGAACTGGAATAGTGCGCTGCGGTTGGCGCATAGCAGGGTGCCGTCGGCGGCGAACGCGGCGAGTCCTTCGTACAGCGTACCGATGAACTCCGCGCGCGCATGAAACTGCAAGCGAATCGCATCGGCGAATTCGGTGTTGAACAGATGGTTCTCGATCATCTGCGCCGACATGCGCACGAGCGCGAGCGTGTGCTTGTGAGAACCGTGCAAACCGTGTGGCGCGCCGCTCACGTCGAGCGCGCCCAGCGTGCGGCCCCACGGATCGGCGATCGGCGCGCACGAGCAGGTGAGGATGTGGTTCGCGTGCAGGAAGTGCTCGCTTGCGTGGATCGTGGTGGGCTGGCCGTCCACGAGCGCCGTGCCGATCGCATTCGTACCGCGGTCGCGCTCGGCCCACGAGACGCCCGGGCGCAGCGCCACGCGCCGCGCCTTCTCGACGAAGTCGGTATCGCCGAGGCTGTGCAGGATCACGCCGTTGCGGTCGGTGAGCAGCACCATGCTCTCGGTATCGACGATCTGTGCGTGCAGCGCGTCCATCACCGGCCGCGCCTGGGTGTAGAGCGTGCGATTGCCGTCAATCAGATCGCGCAGATCGGCGCGGCCGAGCGGCTGGAATTCCGGCGCCTCGGCTACGCGCAGGCCGATGGCGCGCGAGCGCGCGTGCGCCTGGGCGATCATGTCCGCACGGGCCGTTTCCGGTGGCTTGACGGTGGCGGCGGGGTGTCGGGTCACGCGTGTCTCCAATCTTGATCTGGCCGACTGTATTTCTAGCCGACGGTATTCGTCGGCCCATGGTACAGGAAGGTCGGCGCGTGCCACATCCGGGGGATTCCGGGCAAATCCGGACGATTGGGGACAGTTTGCGTGAAGGGCGGCACAGCGGGGCGGCACAGCGGGGCGGCACAGCGGCGGGTATGCGCGCCCGGATGTGCGCCTCACGCGCGGCTTGCCTTTGTGCGCGCGAGTGCCAGGATAAAGACAGGGGCGCATGCGTGCGGCGTCCCGGCGGCGGCGCAGCGGATATGACAGGGTTTTTGGCGCCGCCGCGGCGCCTTTGCGGAGGGCCGTCATGGTCCAAGGCGAATTGAGGATCCTGGTGGCGGCGCTCGCCGTCTTTGTCGTGCTGGCGGGTCTCGCGGTTGCGATTCACGGTCTGCTCTTCGACGAGCACCGCGTTGTGCTGTACGGCATGGCGATCGTGTCGAGCGGCATCGTCGCATTCGTGGCGATGCTCACCGTGCACCCGAAGGACATCGAAATCGAGCATCGCCAGCATCGCGAGTCGTGAGTTCGCGCATCCGGCTCTGCAGGATCGGGCACCTGATGCGTCGCCTGTGCGTGCGGACGGCGCGTGCAGTGCTGCAGTGCGCCATGCCGCGTGCGGCCGAGGTGCGGGCGCATCCGTTTGCGCGCGCAACGGCCGGTTCGCAAAACGCTGAAAAAACCCGCACACGAAGTTCTTTTCGCGCGTGTGACAAAGTCGGGCTTGCGGGTGGCAGGAAGTGTCCTAAAGTGAATCCAGACGGCCGCCGCAATCGTGTCGAATGTAGCGACACTTGCGGCGGTCGACATTTAAACCGCGCGTATGCCGAGGAGGGGCATCGAAAGGCGGCCCGCTCACCCTCAACCTAAGGCCATTCCCATGCAGATCTTGTTTCCGAATGAGGTGCCCGAATACTCGGGCCCCGATTTGACCTTGGCGTTTCCGGCGATGATCGATGGAGAGCGGGTGGAATGTACGATCACGGCGGCGGCGCTGGAAGACCATTTCGGCGCGGCTTCGACACGCGCTGAAGACATGCTCGACGCATTCGACCACCATCGCGAGCGCATCGAGGCGGTGGCGCGGCGGCTGCTCTCCGAAACGCGCGCGCAATGCCTCACGCTGCGCAGCGGCTATGTGCGCTTCGTGCAGGCGCACGGCGTGGTGTCCTGAGCTTCTTGTCCCAGGCAATGTCTTGAGATCGCCCCGCAACGTGCAGACGTTGCGGGGTGTTTTCGTTCGGCTCGCACAAAAGCGCGCGCCGGGCCGCGCGCGTTCGTGTGTGTTCGTGCGCGGCTCAGATCATGCGCCGCAGCGTATTGTCGCGGAACACCAGATGGTGCCCGATGGCCGCAAGCGCGTGAATGCCGATGATCCAGTAGAACGCATTGCCGATCAGTTCGTGCGCCTCCTTGATGACCTTGCGCGCGACCGGGTCTGCGCCCACCAGCATGATCTGCAGATCGACGCCCGCGAGCGTGACCGGCTTGCCGCTGGTGTTGATCGTCAGAATGCCAAGCAGCGGCTGCACGAAGATGAACACGTAAAGCGCCATGTGCGCGAGCCGCGAGAGGAACGTGAGCAGGCGGTTCGAATCGATGTCCTGCGGCGCCCCTTCCCACATGCGCCACAACAGGCGCAGCACGGCGAGCGCGAGCACGAGCGTGCCCGCCCAGTAGTGCACGTTGCTCCAGAGCACGCGGCTGTCCGTGCCTTTGGGGCCGCGCACCTCGATTGCGAGATAGGCGAGCGCGACGAGCAGGAAGATGATCCAGTGAAAGAAGATCGCGGGCTTCGAGTAGCGTTCTGCGGAAGCGGGGTATGTGGCCACGGGGCGGCTCCTTTGTGGGGGATCGTTATCGTCGGGTATCCGTATGATAAGGACGACCGGGCGCGCCGTGCGTCTGCGTGGCCGGAATACTTGACGTGGCTTCTGCTCGACGTTTGCCGCAAGCGCGTGATGCAGCGCATCAATGAAAACGGGCGGCGCGCAGTCCGAACTGCACGCCGCCCGCACGGACCGAACACGCTAGAGGTGCTTACTCCGAGCCCAGGTAGAAGTAGCGGAACAGGAACACCGCCGCGATGATCCAGACGACCGGCCGCACCTGGCGCACGCGGCCCGTCAGCAGCTTCAGGCCCGCATACGAGATGAAGCCGAAGGCCACGCCGTTCGCGATCGAATACGTGAACGGCATCGCGAGCGCCGTGAGCGCGGCGGGCACGACTTCGGTGGCATCGTCCCAGGGCAGCTCGGCGAGCTCGCGCAGCATCAGGCACGACACATAGAGCAGCGCCGGCGCCGTTGCGTACGGGGGCACCACGCCCGCGAGCGGCGCGACGAACAGGCTCGCGAGGAACAGCACGGCCACGGTGAGCGCCGTCACGCCCGTGCGCCCGCCCGCCTGCACGCCCGAGGCGCTTTCGATATAGGCCGTGGTCGACGAGGTGCCGAGGATCGAGCCCGCGAGAATCGCGGTGCTGTCCGCGAGCAGCGCGCGGTTCAGGCGGTGCATCTTGCCGTGCACGAGCAGGCCCGCGCGGTTGGCCACGCCCATCAGC
>DATEJU010000301.1:0-48744 GCA_035277805.1 Paraburkholderia sp.
GGAAGTGTCGTCGTATCTGATCGCGCATCCGGCCATCCGCAAGATCTCGTTCACGGGCTCGACGCCGGTGGGCAAGCTGCTCGCCTCGAAGGCCGGCGAGCACATGAAGCGCGCGACGATGGAGCTCGGCGGCCATGCGCCCGCCATCGTGTTCGCCGACGCGGATATCCCGCGCGCCGCGAAGCTGCTCGCCGGCGCGAAATTCCGCAACGCGGGCCAGGTGTGCATTTCGCCCACGCGCTTCATGGTCGAAGACGCCGCCTACGACGAATTTCTCGAACACTTCGTTGCGGCCACCCAGGCGATCAAAGTGGGCAACGGCCTCACCGAGGGCGTGCAGATGGGTCCGCTCGCGAACGACCGGCGGCTCGCCGCGATGGAGCGTCTCGTGGCCGACGCGCGCGAGCACGGCGCGAAGGTCCTGACGGGCGGCGAGCGCGTGGGCCGCGAAGGCTACTTCTTCGCGCCCACGGTGCTGACCGACGTGCCGCTCGCCGCGCGCATCATGAACGAAGAGCCATTCGGCCCGCTTGCGCCCGTGTCGCGCTTCTCGCGCTACGAAGATGCGGTGGCCGAAGCGAACCGCCTGCCCTATGGCCTCGCCGCATACGCCTATACGCGCTCGGGCGCGACCTCGGCGGCGCTCTCGGAAGACATCGAAACGGGCATGCTGTCCATCAACCACCACGGCCTCGCGCTGCCCGAAGTGCCATTCGGCGGCGTGAAGGACTCGGGCTACGGCTCCGAAGGCGGCACCGAGGCGATGGAAGCGTATCTCGTGACGAAGTTCGTCACCGAGCATCGCTGATCGTGTAATGCGCCGCGCGCGGGAATTTTCGCGCGCGGCGCGGTTGTCCTGCGCATTACGTCTCTTCCGGATAACTGCGCGGATAGCGCGGCAAGCCATCGGCCAATCCAATCCACATGAGCCGCTGCGATGTCCAGGTGTGGTGATCGGGCAGCGCCTTATCCGGCTCATCCAGCGTGCCCGTCGCCACATCGACCTCATCCGCGAGCGCCGCGTTGCAATAAATCAGCGGCGTACCACAATCGGCGCAAAAGCCACGCTCCACTTGCGCGCTCGACGCATACATTTTCGGTGCGCCCACAACGAGTCTGAACGCCGTGCGGGCCACACTCATCCAGCCGATGAGCGGCGCCCCCGAGGCGCGCCGGCAGTCCACGCAATGGCATACCGTATTGCCGATCGCCTCGCCGGAAATTTCATAGCGGATCTTTCCGCATAAGCAGCCACCTGTCAGCATCGCCTTCTCCACGTTCCGTTGCTGGCGGCTTGCGACCGCCTTACACCCGCTGCATCGTTCGTACACTTCAATCCATGGAATAGATTGCCCGCTCGTCCTGTTGGCATCCATAACGGCCCCGACGGCCTGCTACAGGACCCATCATGCCCCTTTGCGCACTTATACGCCGATTGCGTTCGCCTGAACGCCCGGCGTTTCCGATTGACTTTCGACACTCGCACGAACGCATGCCATTGGGGGGCGAACCATGAGCCGCGCCGCCATTTGCGTTCCATGCCGGCTCGCGGCCATCGCGGCGGTGACGGCCTGTGCCGGTACAGCCTTTGCGTGGACCGCCGGCTGGATCACGCCCACGCGCTTGAGCGCCCCGCACATTGTGAACACCTTCGAATCGAACTATGGCGTGCACCCGGGCTACCGGCGCAATCACGCCAAGGGGCTTTGCGTGGAAGGCGAGTTCGAGAGCAACGGTGACGGCGCGCGCATATCGCATGCCACCGTGTTCACGCCGGGCGACACACCCGTTATCGGGCGCTTCGCGATTCCCGGGAGCAATCCGTCCGCCCCCGACGCCAGCTCGCCCGTGCGCAGCATGGCACTGCTGTTTCAGTTGAAGGACGGGGAGCAGTGGCGCACCGGCATGAACTCCACGCCCATCTTTGTGGTTCGTACCCCCTGGCAGTTTTACCGCCAGCTCGTTGCGTCGAAACCCGACCCCGCGACCGGCAAGCCAAACCCCGCAACGCTCGACGCATTCTTCCGCGCCAATCCGGAGACATTGCCATTCCGCCAATGGATCAAGGCGCATCCGCTTGGGTCCAGTTTCGCGAATACCGCGTTCTATGGCATCAACGCGTTCATCGCCACCGACGCAAACGGCAACACGCATGCAGTCCGCTGGCAAATGGTGCCGCAAACGCCGTTCGAGCCTGAAACGTCTGCCCAGAAGACCGACCCGAATTTCCTCGCCGGCGATCTCGACGCACGGCTCGCGCAAGGTCCGTTGCGCTGGCACCTCGTGCTGACCGTGGCCGCACCCGGCGACCCCACGAACGATGCCACGCTGCAATGGCCGGCCGGACGCGAGCAGATCGACGCGGGCACGCTCGTGCTGCGGCGGGCGACTCCGCAACGCGAGGGCGCATGCCGCGACGTCAACTACGACCCGACCATCCTGCCCAACGGCCTGAAGCCCTCGGACGACCCGCTGCTCGCCGCCCGCTCGGCCGCCTATTCGGTCTCGTTCAACCGGCGCACGCATGAAGAAGCCGCACGCTCACAGGGAAACGCGCAACCATGAAATCCACTCGCACTCGCTTCCATGCCCTTGCCCGGCTATTGCACTGGTCCATGGCAGTCCTGATCATTACCATGCTGTTTGTGGGCGTGGGCATGGTCTCGACCGTCTCGTCGCTGCACAACACCTTGCTCGCCCTGCATCGCCCGCTTGGCATCGCGCTGCTCGTGCTCGTGATCGCGCGTGTCGCCGTGCGGCTCACGTGCGGCGCACCACCGTTGCCCGCCGATATGCCGGGCTGGCAGCGCATGGCGGCGCACGGCTCGCACCTCGTACTCTATCTGCTCATGATTGCCATGCCGTTGATCGGCTGGTCGATGCTCTCGGCCGGAGGGTATCCCGTCGTGCTTGCGGGCGGCGTGCACTTGCCGCCCATCGCACCGCACAGCGTCGTGCTGTACGCATGGCTGCGCGCGGCGCATACGTGGCTAGCCATGGCGCTGTTCGCGACAGTCCTGCTGCATGCCGCGGCGGCGCTTTTTCACGCGCTCATTCGCCGCGATGGTGTGTTCGCGAGCATGGCGCGCGGATAGCCACGACACGCGTGGCGTGCATACCCACTTGCGCCTAGATATGCGCGTCATGCCCCGCGACCGGCTGCACCTGCGGCCCCATGAATTCTTCGCGCAGGGCTTCGCGCGCGCTCTTTCTGCGCACCCAGAGCGCCGTGAGAATGGGCACGAGTATCGCCGTGACGAGGCACGAAGTGGCGACCATCGCCGTGGCGGCGGGCACGAGCGGCTTGAAGCGGGGAATCATTTCGCCGATGATCGCCGGATTGGCGACTGCAGCGCCTGCCGTGGAGGACGCCGCGAGGCCCGCCGCGCCGTTTCCGCCCGCAATCCAGCGGTCGGCGAGAATCAGCGGGATGCCGGTCACGACGATCACGCCGAAGCCGAGCACGACGCCCGAAAAGCCGCTCGTCACGATCACGTTGAGATCGATGCCGTTGCCGAGCGCGAAGCCGAAAAACGGAATGAGCGGATGCACGCAACGGCCGAACAAATCGCGCAGGTCGTGATCGAGATTGCCGAGCGCGAAGCCAATGAAGAACGGCAGCACCGCACCCACGAAGAGCCGCGGCTCGAAGAACGCCACGCCCGCCGCGCCGAGAATGATCATGCTGACGAGCGGACCCGATTCGATCGACATGAGCACGAACGCGCCCGCCTCTTCCTTTGTTCCGTACTGCTGCATAACGGCGGCGTAAAGACCGCCGTTGGTCATGTCCATCGAGGTCGTGATCGCAAGCACGGATAGCCCGGCGAAAAGGCCGGCCTTGATGCCGTCCGCGGGAATGAAGTGAGCCGCAACCAGCGTGGCGACCCATGCCACCGCCATCTTCGTCACGAGCAGCGTGCCCGACTTGCGCAGCACGGTGCCGGTCGCGCGCAGGTCGATGGTCGCGCCCATGCAGAAAAACCAGACCGCGAGGATCGGCACGGTGCCCGCGATCAATCCATTGGTGAACGAACCAAAGTATTTGCCGGCACCGGGCGCAAACGTATGAACACAGGCGCCGAGCAGCAGCGGCACCAGCATCAGGCCGCCTGGCACGCGGTCGATGGCCTTCTTCAGCTTCATGCCTTCTCCTTGGACTTCACATCGTTCTGCCGGATCGGCACTCAAGTGCATTGAAGTGCATTGCGTCCGGCTTTTGGTCTGGATGCTCCCTTCGAAAAAAGGATAGCAGCATGAAAGGAACACCGTTCCGATTTTTATCGCCGTTTTCGTCAACGTTTACCCGCGCGTCGCCCGGCATTTCCCATTATATGAGCAGCCTCCTTGCCAAGCTGAACACGGCGGTGCGACATTTCTGGACCGTCGTTCCGAATATTTAAATCTGCACTATAGTCGTTGAAATACGGCGCAAGCGCGCCTTGCCACCCAACGGAGAGCCTGCATGGAAGTGCGACAGAGCATCAACAGCGAATATGCCAGGACGCTGGACACGGAAGGATTGCGCAAGGCCTTCCTGATCGAGCAGATTTTCGAGCGCGACGCGCTGCGCCTCACCTACAGCCACGTCGACCGCATCATCGTCGGCGGGGCGTTTCCCGTCACACGGGCGGTCGAGGTGCCCGCATCGCTCGGTAAGTCGATCGGCGTGAGCCACCTGCTGGAGCGCCGCGAGCTGGGCGCCATCAATATCGGCGGAAATGGCTGGGTGGACGTGGACGGCACGCGCCATGCGGTGCGCAACGAGGAAGCGATCTATATCGGCAAAGGTGCACAGAGCGTGGCCTTCGGCAGCGACGATCCCGCGCGCCCCGCGAAGTTCTATCTGAACTGTGTGCCTGCACACGAGACCCATCCGACGCGCACGATCACGCTCGCGCAAGCTTCGCCGCAAACGCTGGGCGACGCCGCCACGAGCAACCGGCGCACGATCTACAAATTTCTCGTGCCGGAAGTGCTGCCCACGTGCCAACTGTCGATGGGGATGACGAAGCTCGAGCCCGGCAACCTCTGGAACACCATGCCGTGCCACACGCACGAGCGGCGCATGGAGGTGTACTTCTATTTCAACCTCGCCGACGACGCGGCCGTTTTTCACATGATGGGCGAGCCTCATGAAACGCGGCACCTGCTCGTACACGACGAGCAGGCCGTGATCTCGCCGAGCTGGTCGATCCACTCCGGCGTCGGCACGCGTGCCTATACCTTCATCTGGGGCATGGCGGGCGAAAACCAGGTATTCGGCGACATGGACCACGTTGCCGTGCGCGATCTGCGCTGATCGCACGGCCGCTTTCGCATTGGAAACCGGGAAAACTTTCGTACCGCCGCATGGCATTTAGCGAGGCACTGCGCCCATGGCATTCAGCACGTTCAATCCCTTCGACCTCAGCGGCAAGGTCGCGATCGTCACCGGCTGCAACACCGGCCTTGGCGCCGGCATGACCGCCGCGCTCGCGCAGGCTGGCTGCGACATCGTCGGCGTGAGCCGCAGCGGGCCGGGAGAAACACCCGCGCGCGTGGAAGCGGCCGGGCGCCGCTTCGTCGACGTGCGCGCCGACCTCGCCTCCATCGCACCCATCGAAGCCATCATGCAGGCCACGCTCGAAGCCTGTGGGCGTATCGACGTGCTCGTGAACAACGCCGGCATCATCCGCCGCGACGATGCGCTGGACTTCGCGGAAAGCGACTGGGACGCCGTCATGGACGTCAACCTCAAGAGCGTCTTCTTCCTCGCCCAGGCCGCCGCGCGCCAGTTCGTCAAGCAGCAAAGCGGCGGGAAGATCATCAATATCGCCTCCATGCTGTCGTTTCAAGGCGGCATCCGGGTGGCGTCGTACACGGCCTCGAAGAGCGGCGTGCTCGGTCTCACGCGCTTGCTCGCGAACGAATGGGCGCCCCACGGCATCAACGTGAACGCGATCGCGCCCGGCTACATGGCGACCGCCAACACCACGGCGCTGCGCGCGGATGCCCAGCGCAACGAGGAAATCATCGGACGAATTCCGGCTGGGCGCTGGGGCACGAGCGGCGACCTCGCGGGGCCCGTGGTGTTTCTCGCCTCGAGCGCGTCGGACTATGTGCACGGGCATACGCTCGCGGTGGACGGCGGCTGGCTCGCCCGCTAGCGCTCCCCCATGCACACTCATGCACGTTTGCGCACGCCGGGACACGCGTCGTGCGCGGGACGCGGTATGCTTGGTGCGCAGCGTATCGACATGGACACAGAACAATGGCAGCAACGGGTAAAGGCCGCCGCGGCGAGCAAGGCAAGCGCGGCACGGCGCGCGCGAACAGCACAACGATGAGCGTAATGAGCGAACTGGAATCCGGCGGCGAGAAAGGCGAATCGGCGTCGTCGATCGGACGCGTCTTTGCGATCCTCTGCGCACTCGGCCAGCACGGGCCAATCGGCATCAGCGAGCTTTCGCAACGGCTCGCGCTTTCGAAAACCACCGTGCACCGCGTGCTGCAGACCTTGAAGGCGCTCGGCTACGTCGCGCAGGAGGTGGAAACGGATCGCTATCGCCTGACAATCCGCCTCTTCGAACTCGGCGCACTGGCGCTGGAAAGCGTGGATCTCGTGCGCGAGGCAGACATCGAGATGCGCCGCATTGCGGCCATGACGCGCGAAGCCGTGCATCTGGGTGCGTTCGACGAGGACGCGATCATCTACATCCACAAGATCGATGCCGACTACGGTCTGCGCATGCAGTCGCGCATCGGCCGGCGCAATCCGCTCTACAGCACCGCGATCGGCAAGGTGCTGCTCGCCTGGATGGATCCCGCCGAGGCGGCGGAAACGCTCTCGCACGTGGAATTCAGGAAATCCACGCAGAAGACGCTTTCTTGCGCCGATGCGGTTCTCAGCATCCTCGCGCACGTGCGCGAACAGGGTTTTGGTGAGGATAACGAAGAACAGGAGGAAGGCTTGCAGTGTCTCGCTGTGCCTGTCTTCGACCGCTTCGGGCGCGTCGCAGCGGGGCTGTCGATTTCGTTTCCGACCATGCGCTGCGGTGCCGATACGAAACCGCACTATGTGGCGCTGCTCAAACGCGCGGGCGCGGCGATCTCGGCGCGCCTCGGTTATCGCGAGCCGACGGCGCGCGAGCACACCGCCGCCGAGCCCGGCTGAGTTCGCACGAGCGGCGGGCCAGCGCCGCCGCACTCAACTTGCCGTGCTGCGCCAGCCGAGCCCCAGGCTTTTCTGAAGCGAAACAAAGTCCTTGAGCAGTTGCGCCTGCCCGGAAATCACCTCTTGCTGCGCGGCAAATTCGGCGCGCTGCGTGTCGAGCAGGTCGACGAGGCTCGACGCGCCGGCGCGATAACGCTGACGCATCAGCGTAGCCGAGCGCTGCGCCGAATCCTGCACTTTTTGCAGCGTCACCAGATGCTCGCGCTGGTAGCCATAGCGCGAGAGCGCGCCGTTCGCGTCCTGCAGCGCCGCGAGCACCGCCTTTTCGTAGCGCGCCTCCGCCTCGTCGCGCGCGGCCTCGGCGCCATGCACGGCGCCGAGCGTGCGGCCGAAGTCGAAGACGTTCCACTGCAGATACGGCACGCCCACCCAGCTGAAATTGTTCTTGCGCATCAGGTGGCCGGGGTCCGCCGCAGTAAAGCCCAGATCGCCGAACAGCGTGAGCTTGGGCAAAAAGTCGGCCACATGCTGGCCGATCTGCGCATTGCTCGACGCGAGCCTGCGCTCGGCCGCGCGGATATCGGGCCGCTGCGCGAGCATCGTCGCGGGGTCGCTCACCGGCACCGATGCAGGGAGCGTTGGCAGCGCGCGCGGCGTAGCCAGTTCGGCATCGAGCGCACCGGGCGCCTTGCCGGTCAGCACCGCCAGTTGGTCTAGCGACATCTCCACTTGCGCCGCGAGCGGCGCGAGCGTCGAGCGCGTGGTCTCGACCTGTGTCGTCAGCCGCTCGACGTCCACCTCCGCCGCCGTTCCGCCAGCGCGCCGCTGCTCGGTCAACGTCAGCATCTGTTGCTGCAGTTCGGCAGTGTGTTGCGCAATCGCGAGGCGCTGCTGTTCGTCGCGCAAATCGATGTAGGCCTGGGCCACTTCGGCCGCGAGCGAGACTTGCGCATCGGCGAGATCGGCCTGAACGGCATCGGCTTCGTCGCTCGCCGCCTCCACCGCGCGGCGCGTGCCGCCGAACAAGTCGATCTCCCACGATGCATCGAAGCCCGCCGTGTAGAACTGCAGCGGGCCGCGCCCCGCCCCGGAACTGCCCGGCTGCTGCGAGAACGCACTGAGGTTGGGCTCGCGCATGCGCGGCGCGGCGGCACTGGCCGAGACTTTGGGCAGCTCGGCCGCCTGCTGTTGCTGCAATTGCGCGCGCGATTCGCGCAGCCGCGCCTGAGCGGCCCGCAGATCGGGGTTATGCGCAAACGCAGCGGCAATCAGCGCATTCAACTGCGGGTCGTCGAACGCCAGCCACCATTTGCTGGGCGCGCGCTCAGGCACGACGCCTTGCGCCGGCGTGCGCACGAACGTGGCGGCGCTGGCCGCCTCCGGCGCGACCGCCGGTGCGCCACGATAGTCGGGCCCCACGGTGCAGGCCGCGAGCGCACAGGCGGCCGCAAGCACCGTGAGCGGTACGATTGCGGATCGGGAAGAACGAATTGCCGTCATGAGTCAGGAGTTCAAGCGTCAGTGGCCGGCGGACGGCGTGTTCGCGCCGGGCTGCGGTTTCTTGAGCAGGAGTGCGAGCGGCACGCAGGCCGCCAATGCGATACCGAGCACCCAGAATGTTTCGGAGAACGTGATAACCATCGATTGCTGCTGGATTTGCGCGGCGATCTGGCCAAGCGAGCGCATCTGCGAGTAGGCCATGTCACCCGTTTGTGCGAACCAGCTCGCCGCGCCCGCCGCCACGCGTTCCTGCCCGATCAGCGAGTTGGCGCTGAGCGACTCGCGCAGCACCGCCGTGTGGAAAGTCTCGCGACGGTCGATGAGCGTGCCGATGATCGCGAGCCCCACCGACCCGCCCAGATTGCGCGCCATATTGTAGAGCCCGGCCGCGTCGCCGGAATCTTCGCGCGCGACCGCTGCCATCGAGGCCTGATTGAGCGGCATCATCGCCAGCATCTGGGCCGTGCCGCGCACCAGTTGCGACCATACGAAATCGTGACCCACGCTCTGCGCGGTGAGCGAAATGTCGAGCATGCAACTCAATGTGAACAGCAACAGCCCGCTCACGACCAGCACGCGAAAATCCACCTGACCGAGCAGGCGCGGCAGCACCGGCATCATGAGGAATGCGGGCAGCCCCGAAAGCAGCATGATCGCGCCCGACTGCTCCGCGTTATAGCCCGCAACCAGGCTCAGAAACTGCGGCAGCAAATACGAAATGCCGTACAGCCCAGCCCCCACCGCGAACACGATGACGATCACGCTGGCATAGCGCGGATTGCGCATGAGCGAAAGTCGCAGGATCGGCTTTTTAGCCGTGAACTGCGAAAGCGCGATGAGCGCCATGCCCGCGAGCGTCACCCACGTGAGCATGACGATCGTGTCCGACTCGAACCAGCGCTCGCGCTGCCCCTCTTCGAGCACGACGGTGAGCGAGCTCAGGCCGACGGCCAGCCCGACGATGCCCAGCCAGTCGGCCTTGAAAAAGGCCTCCCAATGCGGTCGATCGGGCTTGAGGCCGACGATCAGCAGCGTGATGAGCGCAAGGCACACCGGCAGGTTGATGAAAAAGCACCAGCTCCAGCTGATGTTTTCCGCGAGCCAGCCGCCTACGACCGGACCGAGCAGCGGACCGAGCAGCACGATGAGGCCGAACACCGTCATGCCGATCGGCAACTGCGAGAGCGGCAGGCGCGTACGGATGATGGTCTGGCCCGTGGGAATCATGGCGCCGCCCGTGAAGCCCTGGCCGATGCGGCCGGCGATCATCAGGCCAAGCGAGTTCGACCAGCCGCACATCATCGAGAACCCGATGAACAGCGCGGAATTGGCGAGCAGAAAGTTTCGCAGTCCGAAGACCCGCGTGAGCCATGCCGCCAGCGGAATCATCACGATCTCGGACATCAGGTAGCCCGTGGAGATCCACGTGCCCTCGGTGCCGGTCGCGCCGATCTCGCCTTGAATCTGCGGCAGCGCCGAGTTCGTGATGGAGATGTCGAGCGTCGCCATCAGTGCACCCAGCGCGCCCGCCGCCACCGCGACCCAGTCGGCTGCGCTCGCGCGCTCGCCGTGCGGATGCGCACCGCCCGCGTGTGCGTTGGCGTTTTCAGCCACGATGGTTCTCGGCGTCGATACGGCGATCGTCGTCGCGAGCGGAGCGCGTGTCGACATCCACGGTCACCGACATGCCCGGCAACAGCACGCTGCGCGTTTCGGGGCCGGTATCGAGACGGATGCGCACCGGCACGCGCTGCACGATCTTCGTGAAGTTCCCGGTGGCGTTCTCGGGCGGCAGCAGCGCGAATTGCGCGCCCGTGCCCGGCGAGAAACTGTCCACCACGCCATGCAGCGTATGACCCGGCAGCGCGTCGACATGCATCTCCACCGGTTGGCCCACGCGCATGCGGCCAATCTGCGTTTCCTTGAAATTCGCGGTGAGGTAGGTCTTCTGCACGGGCACGACGGTGAGCATGCGCGTACCGGGCTGCACATACTGGCCCACGCGAACCGTGCGATCGCCTATGCGGCCCGGCAGCGCGCTTCTCACTACCGTGTTGTCCAGATCGAGTTGCGACTGCGCAGCATTGGCGCGCGCCGCCTCGAGTTGTGCACGTGCCTGTGCGAGCTGCGCGGTGAGCGCGGCGATCTGCGAGCGCGCCGCTTCCACGGCGGCCGTATCGGCGGCCAAAGTGGCCTGGGCCTGATCGCGCGTGCTCTTGAGTTCCGCGAGACGTTCGGCTGTTTCCGCGCCCGTCGCCGCGAGCGGCGCATAACGCGCGACTTCGTCCTGCGCGTGGCGCAGACTCACGCGCGCGACTTCCTGCTGCGCCTGCGTCTGGGCAATGTTGGCATGCTGCTGCGCGATCTGCGCCTCGGCATGCTGGATGTCCGCGTTGCGCGCATCGACGGTGGCGTTCGCCTGATCGAGCGCGACCTGATACTGGCGTGCGTCGAGCTTCACGAGCGGCGCGCCGGCCTCGACCGCCTGATTGTCGGCCACGTAGACGTCGGTGACGTAGCCACTCACCTTCGGCGCGATCGTCACGCTGTCCGCCTGCAAATAAGCGTCGTCGGTGCTCTCGACGAAGCGCCCGACCAGCCACCAATGCCCGCCCCAAACCCCCGCGGCGACAAGTGCCACGAGTCCGAGACCCGCCAGCACGATACGCTTCGTGCCGCGCTTTTGAGCCGAAACGCCATCGCCCAACGCCTCGCGCTCGGGTGAACCCGCAGTCGTAGACATGTTTGCCCAAACCCCAAATTATTCCAATCGGCAAAATTATTCCATTCGGAAAAATTGTGTCAAGTGATATATTTCTTGTTGCCAAGGCGCAAACGGATATTTATGAACGAACCGAAACGACTGCGCCGCCCAACGGCTGGCGGCTATGCGCGCGGCGACGAGACACGCCGCAAGATCATCGAAGCCGCCATCAGCCTGTTCGGGCAGCACGGCTTCGAGGGCGCCTCGACGCGGGACATCGCCGCGCGAGCGGGTGTCAACGCACCCGCGTTGCAGTACTACTTCGAGAACAAGGAAGGGCTCTACCGCGCGTGCGCCGAGTCGCTCGCAGACGCCTCGTGGCAAGCCTTCGAGCCCGCCGTGCTGCGCGCCCGCGCGGCGCTCGAACGCGACGCCGCCCCCCCCGCGCTCATCGACGCGTTTATCGACATCCAGCGCACGGTGGCCGATCGCACCTTCGTGAAGCATTGCGAGCCGGACCAGCGCCTGTTTTTCGCCCGCGAGCAAGGCGGCGGCGAGCCCGAAATCGGCTCGGAAGTGCTGCGCGACCGCGTGCGCGCGCCGCTGAACGAAGTGAACTCGGCGCTGCTCGCCCGCATCACCGGCCTGAGCGCCGACGATCCGCTCACCGTCGTGCGCATGTTCAGCCTCTATGGGCAATTTCTGCTGTTCTATATCGCGCGCCGCTCGACGCTCACGATGCTCGAATGGAAGGATATCGACGTGGAAAAGGCAGAATTCCTCAAAACCAATATCGGCGAACAAACCCGCGTGCTGCTCGAGCACTGGAGCCGGGAGCGCGACGCGAAGCGCAATCGCCAGGCGCACGGCGCCTGAATGGCAGTGCGAGTTTCCAATCCTCCACCTCAACGTCGTTTTGCCCTGCTTCGGAAACGCCGGTCCGCATTGCACACCGCCGTGCACACTTTTGCGCTCCGGCGTTTCCAACTGCCCCGTGCGGTCTGCCTGCGCGCGTGCTAGTGTTAAAAATTCGTTCCTCGCGCAACCGGTGCCGCCATGTCCCCCACCACTGCAGTCCTCAGCATTCTCGCCGCCGTCCTGCTCGGCGCCATGAGCCCCGGCCCCAGCTTCGTGATGGTCGCGCGCAACGCGATCGGCCTGTCACGTCGCGACGGCGTCGCCACGGCATTCGGCATGGGCATCGGCGCGATCTGCTTCGCGGGCATTGCGCTCGCGGGACTCTATACGCTGCTCTCCACCGTCGCATGGCTCTATGCCGGACTCAAGATCGCGGGCGGCCTCTATCTCCTCTACATTGCCTCGCGCATCTGGCGCGGCGCTGGCCACCCCGTGACGATGAACAAGAGCGAGATGCAGGGCGCGCGGCCAGGCAAGTCGTTCTGGACCGGCCTGACGACGCAGTTGAGCAACCCGAAGACGGCCGTGGCTTACGGCAGCATCTTCGTGGCGCTCCTCCCGCAGCACCCGCCGATCTGGTGCTATTTCGCGCTGCCGCCGCTCGTGTTCGCGATCGAAACCGGCTGGTACACCGTGGTCGCACTCTGCTTTTCGAGCCAGCGCCCGCGCGATCTCTATCTGCGCGCGAAACGCTGGATCGATCGCATTGCAGCCGGCGCGATCACCGCACTCGGCTTGCGGCTGATTCTCAGCGCAGGCCATCGCGGACTCTGAAGCGCACCGGTCGCTGTATCCACGGGGGCGACGCAATGCGCCGCCCCCGCACTCGAAAGACATGTCATTCGCGGCGTTGAGCAAAGGAAACTATTTCTCGCATCCGCACTTGACAATCTATCTTCCAGTAGATAAATTAAAGCCCATGGAAACGAAGCTGACCGTGCGCGAACAAGTGCTGGACCACGCCATCACCTTGATGATGCTGCGCGGCTACAACGGATTCAGCTATCGCGACCTTTCGGAACTCGTGGGCGTAAAGACATCGAGCATCCACTACTACTTCCCGTCGAAAGACGACCTGGTGCTCGAAGCGGTGAACCAGTACAGCGACGAGGTCATGCGCGCGCTGCAGGCGGTGGACCCGGCGCTGCCCGCGAACCAAAAGCTTGCCATGTACACGCGGCTGTTCGGCAAGACGCTCGGCGACGGCAACCAGATCTGCCTGTGCGGCATGCTGGCCGCCGACATCGAGACGCTGCCCGAGGCGGTGCGTCAGGCGGTGCAGGCGTTCTTCCGCGCCAACGAGTCGTGGCTCGGGAAGGTGCTGGAGCAAGGCGTCAAGGAAGGCTCGCTGGTGGCAAGAGGCAAGCCTGAAAGCGCGGCGCGCACATTGTTCGCGGCGTTGCAGGGCAGCGTGCTGGCAAGCCGCCTGTTTCATACGAAGGCGCGTCTCGAAGATGTGGAGGCGATGTGGAAAGCCGGTTCCTGATGGGAACGATCGGAAAGATTTGAACGAAGGCGGTTATCCGCCTTTTTGCGGCGCAAGCTATCTATCTTTTAATAGATAGAATTCATTGAAAAGCAACCCGGCGCAAGCGGAGTCAGGTATGTTCTGTTGCGCCCGCATGTCTATCTAGTAATAGATAACATCAGAAAAGTGGCAATCATGCTTACGCCACGAATCACCGCTATCGTCGTTGTAACGTCGTAGTCCAGCTTGTCGCGAAGACCGCAATCGGTCTGGACGACTAATGATTCAACACCCGCAGCTCACTAGCTGCATTGCTCACACAGGAGAGTCAGTCATGTCGATCGAAAAAGTGCTCTACACCGCCGACGCAACCGCAACGGGTGGCCGTGATGGCCGCGCGGTCGTTCCCGCCAGCAATCTCGACTTCAAGCTCACCACGCCGCGCGAACTGGGCGGCGCGGGCGGCGATGGCGTCAACCCCGAACAATTGTTTGCGGCAGGCTACAGCGCCTGCTTCATCGGTGCGATGAAGTTCGTGGCCGCGCGCGACAAGATCGCCATTCCGGCCGACGTTTCCATCAACGGCCGCGTGGGCATCGGCGCGATCCCCAACGGCTTCGGCATCGAAGTCGAACTGCGCATCTCCCTGCCCGGCATGGATCGCGCCGCCGCTCAGGCACTCGTCGACAAGGCCCACATCGTGTGCCCGTACTCGAACGCCACGCGCAACAACATCGACGTCACGCTGACGATCGTCTGACGACGCGCCAGAAGTTTTCCCGATTTCCGATTGGAACGGTCGGGTCGCGCAAGCCGTATTACGCGACCCGATCCGCGCGGCCCGACCGTTTCTCTTTATCGGATGGGAAATTCCTTCTACACCGTCCAGTTTCATTCAGCCGCAGCAGCGGCGGCGTGGGCAAGGCCCGCCATCAAGCCGCTCGCGCGCTGGACCTTCGCCTGAACCGCGCGGTCGAGCACCGAGCGTCCCTCGGGAAGCGCTAGCGTAAGAAACGCGCGCGCCCGCGTGATGCCGGTGTAGACGAGTTCGCGGGTGAGGATCGGGCTGTACGTATCGGGCAGCACGAGTGCCGCGTGCGTGAACTCCGAGCCCTGGGACTTGTGGACCGTGAGCGCAAACACGGTCTCGACACCCTGCAAGCGGCTCGGCGACACCCACTTCACGCTGCCCGCGCCGTCGCCGGCCGGGAACGCCACGCGCAGCACCGGCGGCGCGCCCGCCTCCACCGGCAGATCGAGCGCGATACCGATGTCACCGTTCATCAAGCCGAGTTCGTAGTCGTTATGCGTGACGAGCACGGGCCGGCCCGCGTACCAGTCGCCGAGCGGCTCGATCAGCCCCTCCTCCTGCAGAATCCGCGCGACGCGCCGGTTGAGCCCTTCCACGCCCCATGTGCCGCGCCGCAACGCACACAGCAACTGAAACTCGGTATGCGCCTTCAACACTGCTGCGGCCCAGTCGGACAACGCCTCGGGTGACGCGCCCGGCGCGGGCCGCAAGGCGCGCATCGTGACCAGGTAGTGCCGGTAGCCGCGCCGCTGCGCAGCACCCTCGGCTACATCGCGCGCATCGTGCTCGTTATGCTCCTCGCTCACGACGCCATCGACGATGAGCGCGCGCAGCGGCGCGTCGTCCTGCGCGGGACAGACGAGCCGCGCCAGATCCGCATAGCCATGTCGCCAGATTTTCGCCACGCCTGTGGCGTCGCCCGCATTGACGAGATCGGCCAGCGCGCCAATCCCGCTTTCCGATGCGAAACGATGGCTCTCGCGCAACATGGCCACGGCCTGATCGAGCGGCGTGCCGCGCGCATCGAGCATTGCGGCATCGATCCGCTCGCCCGTCGCGGCCTCGAGCCAGGCGCGCGACGCCTGCGTGTAGTGGCCTTCGCGCGCACGGTTGCACAGTTCGCCCAGCACCGCGCCGGCCTCGACCGAGGCCAATTGATCCTTGTCGCCGAGCAGGACGAGACGCGCGGTGGGCGGCAAGGCATCGAGCACGGCCGCCATCATCTCGAGATCGACCATGGAGGCCTCGTCGATCACGAGCACGTCGACGGGCAGCGGATTGCCTGCATCGTGACGAAAGCGCCGGCTGCCCGGCCGCGTGCCCAGCACACGGTGCAATGTCGCCACCACGGTGGGAATCGCGCTGCTTAGCGCGGCGGCATCCACCTGCTGCGCGAGCGCCTCGAACGGTAGCCGCGCAACGGCGCCGGCGATCGATTCGTTCAGGCGCGCCGCTGCCTTGCCCGTGGGCGCCGCGAGGCGGATCCGCAGTGGCCGCCCACCCGCTGCCGCGTGGCCGAGCGCAAGCGTTTGCAGCAGCGCGAGCAACTTCACGACCGTGGTCGTTTTGCCGGTACCGGGACCGCCCGTGATGATGCTGAACGCGCTGCGCGCCGCGAGCGCACAAGCGAGCTTCTGCCAGTCCGCGCCTTTCGCATCGGCGCGGCGCGGCTCAAACAGCGCGTCGAGCGCTGCGCGCGCGAGCGTTGGGGGCAATTCGGCGTCGAGCCGGGCACCCCGCGCGAGCCGCGCCTCGATGCCCGCACGCACGTCCTGCTCGTATTGCCAGTAGCGTCGCAGATAGAGACGCGTTCCCGCCAGCACGAGCGGCGTGCTGCCTTGCTCGCGGCCGACCACGTCGGTGGCGTCGAGCGCGCTCAGCCACTGTGTGAGCGTCACGCCCGCCAGCACCTCGGCGGGCGGTAGCGGCGGCTCGTCGGTGGGCGCCTGCGGGCCATCCGGCGGCAACGAAAGCGCGAAGGCCGGATCGTCGAGCGTCGCCTGCAAATCGAGACAAACGTGCCCACGTCCCAGTTGATGGCTCGCGAGCGCCGCGGCCAGCAACAACAGCGGCGGCGCATCGGGCGCCTCGTCCAGCAAAAAGCGGGCGAAGGCGCCGTCGAGCGTACGCAGCCACCCGCGCTCGACCCAACGGCCAAGGGTGCCGAGCATCTGCGCGGACGACGCGCATTCAGTTGTATGCGCAACCACATCGGGTTGCGTAAAACTCCGCACCGGCTCCTTCGGCGCCTCGTCTTGCCCCGTATCGAGTTGCTCGAACAGATCCCCGGTCACGCCGATGCCGTCCTTCGGTTCGCGTGCCCCCGTGGTACGTCGCTTCGTCATTCTGCGTCCTCCAGCGCGCCGTGATGCGCGAACAGCGCATCGAGTTGCTCGATCAGCTCGCGCGGCGGGCGCTCGCAATGCAAACCCTGGCTCGGCGAGTGGCCGCCGCGCAGGAACAGGTAGACCGCGCCGCCCATGTGGCGGTCATAGTCGTAGTCGGGCAGGCGCGCCTTGAGCAGGCGGTGCAGCGCGAACAGATACAGCACGTATTGCAATTCGTAGCGCGAATGGAGGATTTGCGAGCGCATCTTTGCCGGCGTATAAGAAGCGTCGTCGGGTCCCAGCCAGTTCGACTTGTAGTCGGCCACGTAATAGCGGCCTTCGTGGATGAACACGAGGTCGATGAAGCCCTTGAGCATGCCGTTCATCCGCGCGGCATCCAGCGGCGGGCGGGCGGCACCGTCGAGCGTCAGCGCCGTGACGAGCGCATCGAGCTCCTGCGTGTCCACCTTGTGCACCGCGACCCAGAATTCCATTTCAGCCATATAGGACTGCTTGTCGAGCGACGAGAGCACAACGGGAGGCACTGCCTCGCCTTCGAATGCAAGCAACTGCAGCGGCATGCGGATGAACTCCAGCATCCACTGCGTGAGCGTATCGATCCAGCTGTCCCAGCCGCGCACGCTGCAGCGGCGCGCGATCATGTCGCGCAAACGCGCCTTGTCCTTGTCTTGCTCGAACGCCGCGAAGCCCTCGTTCGCCACCCACTCCATCAGCTCATGCAGAAAGCTGCCCGCGTCGGCGCCGCGTTCGAAACCGTGCATCGGTGCGTCTGCTGGCGCAATAACGTTGGTCTCGGGCACGGCAAGCGCAGCGTCTTCGTCAACCGGCGCACTTGCACCGAGCAGTTCGAGGAACACGTCTTCGCCGCGCGTATCGGGCGCCGTACGCGCCTCTTCTTCAGCATGTGCGGCGTAGGCATCCTGCGCCCCCTCCACCGTCTTCAGGCTCGAATAGCTCGCGATCCACCACGGCGTACGCGCGCGGCGCGGGAAAGTGCGGGCACGCCCGCGCACCGCAGCCGGCCCCTGCTGTGCAAATACTTCGTTGCCAGGCTCCGGCGCCTGTGCCACGGCAATATCCGCGCACGATCCACGCAACGCTTCGAGCAACGCGGCGCTCTGGTCGGCCGGCAATGCCGCGCCACCGCCCACGAGATAGCCGAACGCGCTCGCCTCCACGCTTTGCACCGGCGCATAGCCAATCCACGTCGCGTAACGCGCACGCGTCAGCGCGACATACAGCTTGCGCAAGTCCTCGCCAAGCCGTTCGCGGTCGGCCTGTTCGAGCACGCGCGGGTCCGCTTCGAGCGTGACGTGCAAAACGCCGTTTTCGTCGTGCCACTTGAACGGCACGTCATCGGTCTTCACGGTGCGATGCGCGCACGCGAACGGCAAGAACACAAGCGGATATTCAAGGCCTTTCGACTTGTGGATCGTCACCACCTGCACGAGCCCCGCATCGCTTTCGAGTCGCAACTGGCGCGCATCGCCCCCGCCGCCTGCGCTTTCGTCTTCGCGCTGCTCGTCGAGATAGCGAATCAGCGCGTGCTCGCCGTCGAGCTGTGTGCTCGCTTGCTGCAGCAGCTCGGCCAGATGCAGCAGATTCGTGAGTGCGCGCTCGCCATTGAGGCCCGAGGCCGCGCTCTGTCCGAGCAGGCGCTGCGGCACGTGAAAGTCGTTGAGCAAACGCCGCAGCATCGGCAGCACGCCCTTCTTGCGCCACACCTCGCGATAGCCGCGGAATTGCAGCACACGCGCCTCCCATGCGATCTCGTCGCGGCCGAGCGCATCGAGCTCGCTCCACCCAAGGCCGAGCGAAGCCGTTGCGAGTGCGCTGCGCACGAGGCGGCCGTCGTCGGGTTCCGCACAGGCGCCGAGCCAGTAGCGCAACTCTTCCGCTTGCGGCTCCTGATACACGGAGACGCGATCGGACAGATAGACACTGCGCACGCCACGCTGCGCGAGCGCACCTCGAATCGCATCCGCTTCGGTACGATTATTCACGAGCACGGCCATATCCGCGGGGCGCAAGGCACGCAGCCCTTGCTCGCCTTCGAAGCCCGCCGTGTGTGCCTGGCCCAGATTGAGCAAGCGCACCATCTCGGTCGCGCAGCTCGCAGCCATGCTGGCGAAATAAGCGGTCTTGCTCAATGGTCTACCGTCGTCCGCGGCGGGCAGCCACCAGACGTTGAGCGCCGATGGCACGCTGCCACCCGCGACCAGTTCGTCGGCACGGCCATGCGCATCCGCGGCGACAAACGGCAACGCGTTCGTTTCGCCTTGCGTGCCGCGAAACAGAAACGCACCTCTGCCTTCCGGACGCGACTCCGCCGCCTCGAAGCAGCGGTTCACCGCATCGACCATCGCACGGGTGGAGCGGAAGTTCTTCTTGAGCGTGTAGAGACGCCCTGTGCAGGCACGCCGCGCGCGCAGATAAGTATAGATATCGGCGCCGCGGAATGCATAGATCGCTTGCTTAGGATCGCCAATCAAGACGATGGCCGTCTCGCTGCGGTTCGCTTCGATGTCGTAGACCGCATCGAAAATCTGATATTGGACCGGATCGGTATCCTGGAACTCGTCGATCAGCGCAACCGGATACTGCTTGCGGATGATCTCGGCAAGACGCGGTCCATTTGGTTTCTTCAATGCCGCGAGCAGGCGCGTGAGCAGATCGTCAAAGCCCATTTGCGACCGACGGGCCTCTTCCTGTTCGAAGCGCTGCGCCACCCAACGCGCCGCATGGCACAGAATGGGCAGCTTCGCTTCGGGACGCGCGGCGAGCGCCTCGCGCAACGTCTCCATCGCGGTGAAGCACGCGTGTGACGGTGGCGCGCCATCCTTCCAGATTTCGGCAAGACCGGCAGGCGTAAGGCGCGTCCAGACCGCCGCATCGTCCTTGAAGCCAGGGTGCGTATTCTCAGGGTCATTCGCCCATTCGCGCAGCTTGCCGAACCAGGTTTCGCAATGGCGCGTGTTCAACTTCTTTGCGTCGAATTGCTTCTTTTCGCGCGCCGCCGCGATCAGTGCCTGGGCTTCGTCGATGCCGGCACGCCACGGCGCCTTGAGCGCCTCGAGCGCCTCCTGCGCCCGGTTGCGCGCGTCGAGCAGCGCTGCCTCGGGCGCCGGCGCCTCGGGCAACAACTCCGCGTGCGCGAGCAGGCCACGAATCGCACTATGCAAGTCGTCGGGACTGGCGAACCAGGCGCGCACTTCCGCCGCGCCCTGCGCATCGAGTGACGCCATGAAAGTACGCCAATAGTCGCGAACCACTTCAGCACGCAACTCGGTCTGATCCGTCTCCAGCGTCTGCGAAAAAAGGCTGTCGCTATCGAACGCATGCTCGCCGAGCATGCGGTTGCACCAGCCGTGGATCGTGGAGACGGCGGCCTCGTCCATCCATTCGGCGGCAAGCTGCAGGCGCCGCGCGCAAGCGGGCCACTGATCCGGCGCATACGCTTCGCGCAGGTCGTGCAGCAGATCGTCGCCAGGCGAGCGCAGTGGCACGTCTGCGGGTAGCGCGCGGAAATACCCGGCGGCTTCGATCAGACGCGCGCGTATGCGTTCGCGCAGTTCTTTCATGGCGGCGTCCGTGAAGGTCACCACCAGAATTTCCGGTGGCGTGAGCGGGCGCATGCCTTCTTGCGCGCCTGCTGTTTCGTCATGCCCGGCTTCCCGGCCGCCATGTCCCAGCACGAGACGCACGTACAGCATCGCAATCGTGAACGTCTTGCCGGTGCCCGCGCTCGCTTCGATCAGGCGGCTGCCGTAAAGAGGGAAGCGCAATGGCTCCAGCACGTCGGCGATCATGTCGTCTGCCGGGGTCATGCGGTTTCTCCTGCGGTATCGGCCGCATTCGGGGCGGCACGTTCCGGTCTCGATGAGGCAAGCGGCGCACGCTGCACCGGCATCAGCAATGTGGTTGCCAGCGCAATGAATTCATCGTTTTCGAGAAATGCACTGAAATCGGCAAACGCCCTGCGCAGATAGGGATTGGTATCGCGTTCGCCTGGCATGCGCGCAGCGCCCTCGTATGCCGCGCGTGCAGCGTCCCACGCCTCGGCGGGCACGGTCCCGGTTGCAGTGTCGAAATCGGCCGGCAGCTTGCGCAGCCACGCAAACGCCGTCTTCACGGCAAGCGGCAGCGGCCGTCGTCCGCCCTCATCCCAGGCCGCGAGCAGCGCGAGCAGCCACGTGCGCGCGACATCCGGCGCAACGGGCGCGAACTCCGCCACGCCCACCTTGCTCACGATCACCGTCGTCACCGCGCCCGCCGCGAGTTGCGCGGCGATATGCGCAACCCAATACGCAACGAGACGCTCGCCGCGATACTTGTTGTCTTTTACGAGCGTGCCGGCGTCGAGGATGACGCGCCCCAGCGCACCACCCTCGCCTTCGCGGATGTCGTCGATCCAGTCCTGAATCGCGAGTGCGCGGCCATCGATTTGCGCATCGAGACGAATTTCGTATTGGCGAGCGAGCGGCGCGGGCCATCGTGCGAGCGCCTTGCGATATTCGCCGAACAGGTCCTGCATCGGCGCAAGCAGTTCCTCGCCGATCACTTCGCCAAAGCCGCCCGTCGCCAGGTCGCCGCTGCGATGCATGCGTTCGAGCCTTGCGCGCGCCACCGTGTCGAGGTCGGCAACACCCTGTTCCATCGCGGTCAATTGCGCGCGGATCAATTCGTCTTGCAGTTGCCACGCCTGCAACGCATCCACTTCGAAGGGCTCGTGATTCTCGCTTGCCTCGTCCCGCATTTCGAGTCCCACGCGCAGGCGCTGGCGAAAGAAGCCGCGTACCGGATCGCGCAGGAATTCGCCCAGCTCGCGCACGGAGAGCGGCTCGTCGCGCTCGGACGCGGGCAATGAGGCGTCCGCCTGCGCCGTGCCGGCCAGCGGTGCGGGACGGCGCCATTCGTGTGCGTACGTATACAGCGTCGCGCTGCGCGGATCGGCAGGAAAATAGTCGGGGCTGAAGGGTTGCAGGCGATGTTCGATCGTCAGCGCATCGAGCAATGCGTGAGGCGCTTCGCCAGGTTCTTGCTCGAGCCGCCAGCCGGCCTTCAAATGGTCGCGCAACTGGCCGACGAGTACCGAGGGCGGACGCGGCGTATTGTCGGTCACGCTGCGGCCCACCCACGAAATATGCAGATGATCGCGCGCCGAAAGCAGTGCTTCGAGAAACAGATATCGGTCGTCTTCGCGCCGCGAGCGGTCGCCTGGCCGATAGTCGCGCCGCATCAGATCGAAATCGAGCGGCGTGCGGCTGCGCGGGTAGTCGCCGTCGTTCATGCCGAGCAGGCAGACGTAGCGAAACGGAATCGCACGCATCGGCATGAGCGTGGCGAACGTGACCGCGCCCGCGAAAAAGCGTTGTGCGAGGCCGCCGCCGTCGAGTTGCCCGAGCCAGTTCTCCGCGACGATCGCGAGCGGCAGCGCGTCCGTGAGCGAGGCCTCGCTGCAGGCCTCGCGCCACGACTCCAGCGCGTTGTCCAGACGTTCGAGCGTATAGGCGTCCTCGCCTTCATCGGCGGCAAAGAACGTGGCCTTCAACGCGCGCAACCGCTCGCACCAGACTTCGACGCTGGCCGGTTCGCGCAGCGTGCGCCACGCATGGTCGAGCGTATCGACGAGACGCGTGAGCGGCCCGAGCAACGCCGCGTCGAGGCCGCCGATTTCGGCATACGGCTCGATGCCCCGCCACGTGCCCGAGCGATCGCCCGCCGCGTAGCCGAGCAGCATGCGTCGGAGTCCGAAAGACCAACTGTTCGGCGCGCTCGTCTCTTCGCCTTGTGGCAGCCCCAGGCTCGCGCGCTGTTCGCCATGCAAGCCCCAGCGAATGTTCGCGCCATCGATCCAGTTGCGCAACGTGGGCACGTCTTCGGCCTCGATGCCAAAACGCGCGCGCACGGCGGGCACTTCGAGCAAGTCGAGCACATCGCTCACCGTCACGCGCGCGTGCGGCAGCGAGAGCAGCATTTCCAGCGCGCCAATCAGCGGATCGAACGCACGCTGCGCGCGGTCCGCGATACTGAACGGGATATAGCGCGGGTCGTCGTTCTCGACGAGGCCGAACACGGCCTGAATGTGCGGCGTGTAGACCTCGATATCGGGCACCATGACGATCACGTCGCGCGGCCGCAAAGCCGGATCCGCCGCGAACGCCGCCAGCAGCCGGTCGTGCAGGATCTCCACTTCGCGCTGCGCGCTGTGCGCCACATGGAAACGCACCGACTCGTCCACCTGCGGGTCGACCGCAGGCCAATGCTCGCGCGTCTCGGGCAAGGGCCGCAGATCGCGGATGTCGTCCTGCAACTGCTGCAGCAGCGTGCCGGCGTCGCCACCGTCGAAGAGATCGATGCGCTGGCCGATGCGCGTGAAATGCGGCGCGTAGGTCTCGCGCGCTTCGTCGCTATCGTATTCGTCGAGCAAGCCGATAAAGTCGCGCCCCTGCTTGCCCCATGCCGCCAGCAAGGGCTGCGCGTGCAGATGCAGTTGCGACTCGTCGAGTATGGCCGGCGCGCCCGCACGGCGGCGCTGGCGCGCGTGCCGCGCGCGCAGCAGATCCTGGTCGGCGACGATATCGGCCCAGTAATGCATGCAGGGGTTATGCACGCACAGCAGCACCTGGCTCCAGCGCGCGAGCGCCGCGAGCACTTCGAGCGACTGGCGCGGCAGGCTCGAAATGCCGAATACCACGAGGCGGCGCGGCAACCCTTTGGGGCGCGCATCGCCCTCCTGCCACGCCTGCGCGCGCTGCATGAAAAGCTCGTGCACGGCGGCGCGGCCCGTTTGCGCCTGCGCGCTGCCTTGCGGTGCGCCGGCGCTCACGTCGGCGAGCAGCGCGCGCCAGAGCGCAGCCTGCCAGCGGGCGTCGTCGGCGAGCGGCACCCGGTTGTTGCGCGCGTCGATCACCACGTCGTCGTGCGCGGCCCACGCGGCGAGCCAGTCGGCGCGATAGACCTGGTACTGGTCGAACAGATCGGCCACGCGCTGCGCAAGCTGGAAGCACTTGCGCTGCTCTTCGTCGTTCGCCATGAAGCGCTTGAGCGGCTCGTAGCCGGGCGTATCGAGCAACGCCGGCAACATGCGCATGAGACGCCAGACAAGACGCGACTTGTCGAACGGCGAAACCGGCGGCACCGCATCCTCGCCCAGCACCGCGCGATAAACCGCCCACAGAAAGCGCGATGGCAGCGACATCTCGAGCGCCGCCGCGATGCCGCAGCCACCGTCCTCGCGGTCGGCCGCAAACGCGAGCTTGAGCCATTGCGCGATGCCATTGCTCTGCACCAGCAGCATTTCTTTTTCGAGCGGCGCAATGGGGTGCTGGCTGATCCACTGCACGATCAGGTCGCGCAGGCGCTCGGGCTCGTTGCCGTGGACGAGCATCAGCCCCGCGGGCAATTCGCGCGCGCTCAAATGCGGCCTCCTTGCGGAGTGCGGGCGCCATGGACATCGTGGCCGCCGTAAGCGATTTCGGAGCGCTGTGAGCGAAGTCGAAGCGTGAAGAATGCGGCCATGTCGCCTGGTAGTGTCTGTTGCCGATAAGAAACCTGATGCACCGCGTGCGCTTTCCGATCCGAAACCGATGCAAAGCGCGGCGCGAGCCGGCTGTGCAAGCCGGCCCGAAGCGACATGTTACGACATTGACGCCTCAGCCGAGGCGCGTTCCCGCGGCGGGATCGAAGAAATGCAGACGCGCCGCCGGCAAACGCACGGCAATGCGCGCACCGCGCGCCGGGCGCATCTCGTGCGGCAGACGCACGATCACCTCGTTGCCGCCCCAGCGGCCATGCGCGAGATTGTCCGCGCCAAGCAATTCGCAGGTTTCGACCTCGAGGGAGGCCGGCTCGCCCGCCTCCGGCGGCGTGCCGCCATTGCCCAGCATGTGCTCGGGGCGCACGCCCAGCACGCATTCGCGTCCGGAATGCAGCGCCGCGCGCAAGGCGGCGGGGAGCCGCTCCATGGGCAACGGCAATTGCGGCCCCATGCCCGCCGTCTCGAAGCGCTGGCCGTCCGCGCTCACGCGGCCGCACAGCAGGTTCATGGCCGGCGAACCGATGAAGCTCGCCACGAACGTCGAAGCGGGCCGGTCATAGACTTCGCCAGGCGTGCCGATCTGCTCGGCACGCCCGCCGTTGAGCACCATCACGCGCTGCGCGAGCGTCATCGCCTCGATCTGGTCGTGCGTGACGTACAGACTCGTCGTGCGCAGGCGCGCATGCAGCCGCTGGATCTCCAGACGCATCTGCACGCGCAGCTTCGCGTCGAGATTCGAAAGCGGTTCGTCGAAGAGAAACACCGAGGGTTCGCGCACGATGGCCCGGCCCATTGCCACGCGCTGGCGCTGCCCGCCCGAAAGCTCGCGCGGCTTGCGCTCGAGCAGCGCGCCGAGCTCCAGAATCTCGGCCGCCGCCGCCACGCGCGCGTCGATCTCGCGCCGGTCCAGCCCCTGCAATCTGAGGCTGTAGCCCATGTTGCGCGCGACGCTCATATGCGGATACAGCGCGTAGTTCTGAAACACCATCGCGATGTCGCGATCCTTCGGCTCCATGCGATTGACCACCTTGCCGCCAATCTCGATCTCGCCCGAGCTCACGCTTTCGAGGCCCGCCACCATGCGCAGCAGTGTGGATTTTCCACATCCCGATGGCCCCACGAGCACCATGAATTCGCCGTCCGCCACATCCACGTCGATGCCGTGCAGCACCCGCTGCGACCCGTCGTACGATTTCGTCACGCCCCGCATGCTCAATGCCGCCATGCCGTCTCCCGCTTTTTCGTTTGCGCTGCCGTTTGCCGTTTCGTTCGCTGTTTCGTCTTCCGCATGCCGCGCCGGCCCTTTATCGTCATCCGTTACTTCTCCACATCCACGAGCCCGCGCACGAACCAGCGCTGCATGGCGAGCACCACGACGAGCGGCGGCAGCATCGCGATCATCGTCGCGCACATCACGAGATGCCATTGCGTGGCCGCGTCGCCGCTCGAGATCATGCTCTTGATGCCTACGACGGCCGTGGTCATGGGTGCCGTGCTCGACATGAGAAGCGGCCACAAATACTGGTTCCAGCCGTAAATGAACGTGATGACGAAGAGCGAGGCGATATTCGTTTTCGAAAGCGGCAGCACCACGTCCCAGAAGAAGCGCAGCGGTCCCGCGCCGTCGATGCGCGCCGCCTCGATCAACTCGTTCGGCAGCGTAAGAAAGAACTGGCGAAAGAGAAACGTCGCGGTGGCCGAGGCGATCAGCGGCAGCGTCAGGCCCGCATAGGTGTTGGTGAGATGCAGCGTGGCCGCGACCTGCACCGTGGGAAAGATGCGCACCTCCACGGGCAGCATCAACGTCACGAAGATCAGCCAGAACGAGAGGCGCCGGAACGGAAAGCGGAAAAACACGATCGCATAGGCGGAAATGATGGAGATGGCGATCTTGCCCACCGAAATCACCAGCGCCGTGATGACGCTATTGATCAGCATCTTGCCGAACGGGCTTGCGGCATTGCCCGTGCCCACATTCCAGACCGTTGCCGCGTTCGCAAGCAGGTGCGTGCTGGGCACGAGCGAAAGCGGCACCGAGAACACCTCCTGCTCGTTCATCGTCGCCGCGCAGAATGCGACATAGACGGGAAATGCCACCACGGCCACGCCGAGCAGCAGCATCGCGTGGCAGAAGAGGTTGAAGTATCTGCGGTTCTCGATCATTGGTGAGCAGCCCTTAGTACTGGACGCGCCGTTCGATGAAGCGGAACTGGAAGATCGTGAGCGCGGTGACGAGCACCATCAGCACCACGGACTGTGCGCCCGAACTGCCGATATCGAGCCCGCGAAAACCTTCGTCGAAGATCTTGTAGACGAGCGTGCGCGTAGCCTGCCCCGGGCCGCCGCCGGTTGCCGCGTCGATCACCGGGAAGGTGTCGAAGAGTGCATAGACCACGTTCACGACGAGCAGAAAGAAACTGGTGGGCGAAAGCAGCGGCAGCGCAATGCCGAAGAAGCGCCGCACCGGCCCCGCTCCGTCGATGGCAGCGGCCTCGAAGAGCGATTGCGGAATGGCCTGCAAGCCCGCATAGAAAAACAGAAAGTTGTAGCTGATCTGCTGCCAGACGGACGCCACCACCACGAGCGTCATGGCCTGCCCCGGGTTGAGCGCATGATTCCAGATGACATGCGCGTGCGCCAGCGCGTAAGTCACAAGGCCGATGCTCGGATTGAAGAGAAAACCCCAGAGCACCGCTGCAATCACCGGCGCCACCGCGTAAGGCCAGATCAGGAAGGTCTGGTAAAAGCGCTTGCCGCGCGTGACATGATGCGCCATGGCGGCGAGCACGAGCGAGATCACCAGCCCGCACACCGTCACCAGCGCGGCAAAGACGACCGTCGTCCTGATGGAGTCCAGGTACAGCGGGTCTTTGAAGAGATGCGCGAAATTCGCGAAGCCGACGAATTCCGAGGAGGTGCCGAAGGCATCTTCGGCCTGGGTGGATTGCAGGAGCGCGACGCCCGCGGGCCAGAGAAAGAAAACGGCCGTGACCGCGAGTTGCGGGCCGACCAGCAGATAAGGCAGCAGGCTCGCGCCGAAACGGGAGCGTTGTTCCATCGCGTCGATCTCCTCGAATTGCGGCGCCGCAGCGGCGCGCGCCTGCATTTTATCCGAGAGTCAAGACACGCCGGCTCCCGTTGTACGGCGCGCCGCGCTCATCGCGTTATGCCAGCGCCGCCGCCGCGAACTTGCCGAGATCCGTGCCCGGATCGCGCAGCGCGGCCAGGTCGAGCGGCTTGCCCGAGCCCACGAGCTTCTTGCCGCACAGGAAATCCGGCATCGAGCTCACCGCATCGACCGCCAGCAACGCGCCGTTTTTCAGGTAGTAAACGGCAAAGCGGCGCGCGGCCGGGTCGCCGCGCAGGACGGTTTCATCGTAGCCTTCGTGCAGGCCCACCGTCTGCAGCTTGAGATCGTACTGATCGGACCAGAACCATGGTGCGTCGCACGCGGGCCGAGCTTTCCCGACGATGGCCGAAGCGGCGAGCTTCGCCTGCTCGAGCGCGTTGTGCACGCTCTCGAGACGGCCCGTGCGGCTGTAGTGCGCGAGCGGCCGGCTCGCACAGTCGCCAATGGCGAACACGTCGGGGTCCGACGTGCGCGCGTCCTCATCGACCTGAATGCCGTTGGCGCAAGCGATGCCCGCCTCCTGCGCGAGCGCGACGTTCGGCGTAATGCCGATGCCGATCAGCGCGAGCGTGGCCGGCACGATCTCGCCGCCGGTGAGCTTCACACCTGCGAGCTTGCCGTGTTCGCCCACGAACGCCTCGATCTTCGCGTTTAGGCGCAGATCGACGCCTTGCGCGCGATGCTCGTTCTCGTAGAACGTCGAGACCGTCTCGCCGGTCACGCGCCCCAGCACGCGCGGCGCGGCCTCGAGCACCGTCACCTCGTGTCCCAGTTGACGGGCGGCGGCCGCGGCCTCCAGGCCGATATAGCCCGCGCCGATCACCACGAGCCGCTCGCCGGGCTTCACGCGCTCGCGCAGCACGTCGGCATCGGCGAGCGAGCGCAACGCCACGATGCCGGCGAGATCGTGTCCCGGCAACCTCAACGCGCGCGGCGTCGAGCCGGTCGCAAGAATGAGTTTGTCGTAGCGCAGCGTCGTCCCGTCGCCGAGCACCAGCGTGTGGCTCGCGCAGTCGAGCGATTGCGCGCTCGCGCCGAGCTTCAGCTCGATGCGCTGATCGTCGTAGAACTGGCGCGGCTTGAGCCAGAGCCGCTCGAGATCCGCCTCGCCTTTCAGGTACGTCTTGCTCAGCGGCGGGCGATGATAGGGCGGCACCGGCTCTTCGCCCACCAGCACAATGCGCCCCTCGAAACCATACTGACGCAGCAGCGCCGCTGCGTTGCCGCCCGCGTGCCCTGCCCCAACGATCACTACCGCGTTGCCTGCTTCCTGCATGTCCGCTCCCGTTCATTGATTCGCCGCGCGCATGGGCCATGGCGATTCAGCACGGCACCTTGCCAATCTGGGCTTGACGACGCGCACTGCCCGCACGCGCCGGGATCGAAATCATCTCACGTCCGCGCGGTGAACGGCAAAGCCCCTCATTATGCGTACAGCACGGGCGCGCGAAACGACAATGCAGTCAGTCGAACGCGCGGTCGTTCGGCGCGGCGTAGAGCGCGCGCAGCGTATCGCTCATCGGAAAGCCGAAGTTCACACCCTTGGGCGGCACCGGTTGCTCGAACCACTTCGTATAGAGCGCGTCGATCTTGCCGCTCTTCATGAGCCCGCTCATCGTATCGTTCACGAGCTGCCGGAAAGCCGGGTCGCCGTTGCGCAGCATGAATGCGTAGGCTTCCCAGGATTGCGGCGTGCCGACGATCACCCAGTCGGACGGATGCGCGGTCAGCGAACGTGTGCCTGCGAGCAGCACGTCGTCCATCATGTACGCGACCGCGCGGCCCGATTCGAGTATCGCGCGCCCCTGCCGATAGTCCTTCGCGCTGATCACCTGCATGTTCATATGCTTCTCGAGATTCATGCGGCGCAGAATACGCTCGGACGTGGTGCCCTGATTGGTGAGCACCGTCTTGCCCACGAGGTCCTTGAAATCTTGGATGCCCGAATCCTTGCGCGTCAGGAGCCGCGTGCTCGCGACGAAGAACGTATCGGAAAACGTGACCTGGCTGTGGCGCGCCTGGAGATTGGTGGTGACGCCGCATTCGAGATCGACAGTGCCGTTCTGCACGAGCGGAATGCGATTCTGCGAAGTCACGGGAATGAAGCGCACCTGCAGATTCGGGCGATGCGCCCTGGCTTTTACGGCATCGACGACATGATTGCAGATGTCCTGCGAAAAGCCGATCACGTTGCCGTTCGCATCGACATACGAGAACGGCACGGAGGTCTCGCGATAGCCGATCGCAATCATGTTCGCGGCCCGGATCTTCTCGAGCGTGGGCTGCGCGACCTGGGCGCGAGCCGGTTGCGTCAGCAGCAGCGGCAGCGCCAACGTGACAGCGCCGGCCAGACCTGTGCGCAACGCCGAACACAGCACTTTCGTCACGCGCTCGAGCCGGTTCATGACTCGCTCCCCCATGGCCGATATTCGTTTCGATTCGTGAAGTGATGCGCCATGCGCAACACGCACATGCGGACGATGTGCATGGCGCGTTGCCCAATGCGATGTTAGCGCGCGAACGCCGCCGCGAGAAATCCATGGCGAAAAAAAAGCAGCGGAGAGGTCCGCTGCTTTCGCTTCGCATGCATTCCGCACGCATGCTCAGCCGTTGACGATGTCCTTCGCCTGCAGCAGCGAGAGCGCCGCGCCCAGGACCATCGCCGCCACCACGCAGTACATGCCCGCGTTGGTGCTGTGCGTGACGTCCTTCATCCAGCCGATGATCGTCGGGCTCGCAAAGCCCGCGAGATTGCCGATCGAGTTGATCATGCCGATGGCCGCGGCGGCCGAACCGCCAGCGAGTATCGCGCTCGGCCAGGTCCAGAAGACTGGCATGGTCGCGAGCATGCCGGCGGCGCCAACGGACAACGCGAGCATCGCGAGCGGCACGTTGTTGCTGAACACCGTGCTGAAGTAGAGCCCGAGCGCCGATGCCAGCGAGGCAATCGCGAAGTGCCAGCGGCGCTCGCCGTGGCGGTCCGCGCTCTTCGCCACGAACAGCATGCTGAACACGGCGCAGGCGTAGGGAACGGCGGTCAGGAGGCCCACGTCGAGCGCGTTCTTCACGCCGCTCGCCTTGATGAGCGTGGGCAGGTAGAAGCTGATGCCGTAGAGGCCCATCATGCAGCAGAAATAGATGATCGCCATGAGCCACACACGGCCATTGCCGAACACCGAGGCGATCGATGCGTGGCCCTTGCCGGCCTGGTCGCGCTCGATGTTCTCCTCGAGAACGGCGCGCTCGTCGTTCGACAGCCATTTCGCCGAGCGGATACTGTTGGGCAGATAGAACAGCGTGACGACGCCGAGCACGAACGAAGGCAGTGCCTCGATAAAGAACAGCCATTGCCAGCTCGCCCAGCCGTCCCTGCCGTCGAAGGCCGCGAGAATCCACCCGGAAAGCGGGCCGCCCAGCACGCCCGCAACCGGAATGCCGATCATGAACAGCGCGTTCATGCGGCCGCGCCGCGCCGCGGGAAACCAGTAAGTAAGATAGAGCACGATGCCGGGAAAGAACCCGGCTTCGGCCACGCCCAGCAAGAAGCGCACGAGATAGAACTGAGTGGGCGTCTTCACGAGCAACGAGGCCGCCGAAATCACGGCCCACGTGAGCATGATGCGCGCGATCCACCTGCGCGCGCCCACGCGGTGCATGAGGAGATTGCTTGGGACTTCGAAGAAAAAATAGCCGATGAAGAAGATGCCGGCGCCAAGGCCATAAACGGTCTCGCTGAATTGCAGATCGCTCAGCATCTGCAGTTTGGCAAAGCCGACGTTCACGCGGTCGAGATAGGCCGCGACATAGCAAAGAAAGAGAAAAGGCAACAGACGCAGCGTCGCTTTCGCGTAGGCCCGGGATTCGAGGTGCTGTCTTTCGGCGCTCGCAAGGCCGTTGGTAATGGTATTCATGGTCTCCACATCGTGGGTCTGGCACGTGCGCACTATTCATGCACAATCGCGCCGCCGGCCGAAGAAATCGGGTCTTATGATTTGCGTTGCAGGCGCGGATGTTACCGGTCACGCTCCCGCCGCGCAACGCATGCAAGGCGCATAATCGTAGCGGCGCGCAATCGGCACTGTCAACCTTCTGTAAGCAAGGGGAATCTGCGCTCAAGTCCGGCGTCGGACTAGAATCGCCTGTCGAGTTTCGTATCGGATACATCGCATGAAGGAGCGCACGCCATGACTCATGCCGCCCCGCCCCGTCGCCCGCGCGTCTATCTCGCGGGCTTCGACGTGTTTCGCCCCGACGCGCTCGAATACGGCGCACAACTCGTCGCCGCGTGCGGCGAATTCGGTTTCGAGGGCCTGTACCCGCTGGACGTACAAGTGCCTGCGGACCTCGACGGTCCGCGCCAGGCAGCGTGGATTTACCGCGCGAACATCGACGCGATCCGCAGTGCGGACGTCGTGATGGCAAATGTCAACGACTTTCGCGGCCCGGGCGAGCCCGACTCGGGCACGGCGTTCGAGATCGGCTTTGCCGCCGCACTGGGCAAGGAAGTCTGGGCTTATACGACCGACACCGGCACGCTGATCGAGCGCGTGCCGTCACAACCGGGCGCGCAGGGCCGGCTATGCGCGCGCGGTTTTCTCGTGGAGGATTTCGGCCTGTCGAAAAACCTCATGATTGCGTGCGCCGCGCGCATCGTGCAAGGCGATGCGCGCGCGTGCCTTGCGGCCATGGCGCAGGGACGCGGGGGCTAGCCGCCCCCGCCGCACTACGTTGCGCCATGCCGTGGGCGGCACTCATGGCACGCGCGGCATCCACTGCATGATGAGGCGCGACGCGCTCAGTGGTGCATTGCGCTCATCGTGCTCATGCGCTGCAGCGCGCGGATGCGCGCGACCGCCGGACGGTCCGCCACCGCGTTCTGGTAGAGCTTCGCGACATCGGCCTTGAGCGCCGTGCGCGAGGCGCCGTCGAGATACACCATGTGTCCCGATGGGTAGAAGCGCGCGCTCAGGTTGTTGCGCACCTGCTGGTCGACCAGCGGCATCTTTTGCAGATCGATCACGGTCTGGTAGAACGGCGTGACGAAATCGTAGTAGCCGTTTGCGGAGAGCACGCGCAGATCCGGATTGAGCGCCATCACGGCGGCAAGGTCGCCCGCCGTATAGAGCACGACATTGCCCTGCGCGTCGACACCCTTTTGCGCACCCGTCGGGTCGATGTGGCCGAAGTTCCAGTTCTTGAACGCCTGGTCGTTGAGGTCCGTGAACGACGAGTTGGTGCGGAACTTGAGCTGCTCGTTCAGATAGCTGTTCCACATGGCCGTATACACGCCGCTCACCGCGGTCATGGTGGGGTCGTTGCCGCCCGAATTCGGGTCGATGTTGCCCGCAATGCCCGTGTCGATCGCGGTCACGCGGCCGTCGTAGGACCCGAGCGCCACGCCCTTGTCCTTGAGCAGCGTGGTGAGGAACAGCGAGTTGCCGCGGCTGTCGTAGGCGGCGATGTCGAGGTTCCAGGATTCGAGGGTCTGCGTGTCGATGCCCGTAAATTGCGAAAGTTTCTTGAGCGTGGCGGGAATCGCCGGATTTTTCGGATCGGGGAATTTTTCCAGCGCCACCCGGTAGTCCGTGCGCGCGAACTGCGCCACCTCGGCCACGAAGGTCTGCAGGTCCTTGGGCGCCGGCTTGATGCCGAGACGCTGGTGATACCACGCGTCGGCCGCCGCCGTGGGCAGCGCGCCAACCGGATTGCCGCTTTGCGTGTAGTCGAGAATCGAAGACTGCAAGGTGATCCCGTTCAGATCCACGCCGTCTTCATGAAGACGATACGCGAGCACGCAACTGCGCGCCGTGCCATACGATTCTCCGTAAAGAAACTTGGGGGAATTCCAGCGGTCGTTGGCACTCAGGTAGCGCTTGATGAACTGCTTGAGCGAGTCCGCGTCCTGATCGACGCCCCAGAAGTCGCGGTTGTGATGCGGCGCAATGGCCGCCGAATAGCCCGTTCCCACCGGATTGATGAAAACCAGATCGCTCTTGTCGAGCAGGCTGTCCGGATTGTCTTCGAGCGCGTACGGCGCAGGCGGCGTGAAGCCCGGCATGGAGGTCTTGATGCGCTTGGGCGCAAACGAGCCAAGCAGCACGAACACCGAGGAGGAGCCCGGGCCGCCGTTATAGAAGAAGGTGACGGGGCGGTCCTGGGCCTGCACGCCGTCCTTCGTGAACGCCACATAGAAGATCTTGGCGCTCGGCTGCGAGCTGCTCGGGTCGACCGTGACGAGATGGCCCGCGGTCGCCGTATAGGCAATCACCTCGCTGCCGATCTGGATCGCATGATGCGTGATCGCGGCGTTCTCGGTCATGTCGGTCACGCAGTCGTCGGGACCGTTGCCGTAAGCAGTGGGATCGAAGCACGGCTGATCGTTCGGGCTGCGGTGCTTGCCATTGCCGCTCGCCGCTGCCGTGCTTGTGCCACCGTTGGACTGAGCCTCTTCGTTCATATCGTCTCCTTGCTCGTGGTACGCCGTGGCATGCCTCGGAAAGCCTCGGTACGCCGCTCCATCGCCCGGAACGCGGCGCCCGTGACGGTGCTGCCGCATCAGCCGTGCGCAGCGCGTCCGGACGGCGCCGCCAGGCGCAGCCTGAACGCGGTTTCGCTTTGGAAACCAGGAAAACTTTTGTGCGCGCCGCGATACGTCACGGGGTACGTCACGCAGTGCGCCGGTTCCCGATGCTACGCCGAGCCGAGCGCGGCTGCCACCTTGGTGCCCACTGGCGTACCAAGGCCCGTGCATGCGTCCCAGCCGGGCCCGGCCGAGTAGTCGCCGTTGCTGCCGCTCGTGATGTCGTTGAATGCGCCGGGCTGCGCGTAGAGCTTCGCGTTGATAAAGCCCGCCGCCTTGCCGCCGCTCGCGTTGATGCGCGCGATCAGCGCGGCCCACAGCGGCGCGACGGCGCTCGTGCCGCCCACCACGGTGTCCATTCCGCCGATGTGCACCTCGTAGCCCGTGGACGGGTCGGCGTCGGCGGCCACGTCGGGCACGCCGCGCTGGGCAAGCGCGGCAGCGGCGCCGCTGCTGCGCGCGACCTTCAAGCCCTTTTGCCACGCCGGCAATGCGAACGTCGCGCTCACGCCGCCGCCGGTCGCACCGTTCTCGCCGCTGCTCCACACCGTCTCGCGCGTGATCTGGCCGTTCGCCGCCGTGAGTTGCGTGCCACCGCAGCCGAGGGCATAGGGGCTGGACGCGGGAAAATCGACATGGTCGGCGCCGTCGCCCACGCCGTCCGACGAGCCGCTGTCGCCCGATGCGCAGCACACCGTCACGCCCAGCGCCACGGCAGTCTGCAGCGCGTCGTTGAGCGCGCCCAGCGTCTGCTGCGACCACACCGACTCGGGCGCGCCCCAACTGATCGAAATGACCGATGCCTTGCGCTGGCTGTCGTGCAGGGCCGCGCTCACGGCGTCGACGAAACCGGCCTCGCTGTTGGGCGCGAAGTAGACGGCGATCAGCGCCCCGGGCGCGAGCGCGCCGGCGATCTCCACGTCGAGCGTGACCTCGCCGTCGGGTCCGCTGGGGTCGCCGCTCGGCGCGTTGGTCGCCTGATCGACGGAGACCGCCTCCACGCGCGGCGCGGTGACGCCAAGCGCACTGAAATAGGCATCGAGGTCCGACTGCGCGTAACCGCCGCCCATTTCGATCAGCGCGATGCATTGGCCCTTGCCGTCGCCGGCCGGGAAATCGTAGAGCCCGGCGAGCTGCAGCGGCGTGAATGAACGGCTCACCGCGCGCGCGGCGCGGATCGGCGCGTGCACGGCACCGCCGCCGGGCTCGGCGACGATGGCTGCCGGCTGACCGGCTTTCGCGGGAGTTGTCACCGGCGCTGCGGATTCAATGCGGAAATGCGGTTGCACCTTCGCGCGGCTGTCGAGGCCGACGACCGCGGTAACAACGCCGTGCAGGTCGTCGGGCAGATGCACGGGGCCGGTGGGCTGGCGAAAGTGCTGCTTGAGCTTGCCGACCTGATGCTCGAAGCGCTGCAGGTCCACGCCGAATGCGGCGTTGTACTGCTGCACCGTCCCGGAGAGCACGACGCGGCGCGCACCGGGATCGGCCTTCACGACCGCGAGACCGTGCGCCTTCGCGAACGCCTCCACGCGCCCGATGTCGGCGGCGTCCGCGCCGAAGCGCTGCTCGTATTGCTCGCGCGAGATCGGCTGCGCGCCGGGTGCGCCCGACGCGATGCGCTCGACCAGCTCGCGAAACGCGGGCTCGGCCTGGCGGCGCAAGATCACGACGACGTTGAAATGTTCCGTGGGATCGCACGCACCGACGCATTGCGCGCCGGCTGGCACCGGATGTTCACTGCCTGCGATGGGATGTGATGCTGGGCGCCTGGTCATGGCCGGTATCTCCTCGATGAGCACGTAACCGTTCGCGTTCGGACACGCAACCGATTATGCGAGTTCCGCGCGCCGCGCGAGTCGAGAACGCCCTTGCCCCACATGCCGATTCTGCTGGCAAACGTAACAGAGTAACGAACACTGGCGTGCCGCCGATGCCGATGCACCACGCATCGCCCCAGGCCGACTTGCCGAACGCACGTGCGACGCGCGCGAAACGGATCGGCCAAGCACGCGGCGTGCCTATGCTCCGGGATGCCGTGTCATGAAATCATGGCCATCGAGGCAGCCTCATCCAGAGAGGGCCTGGTTTCGATCGAGATTGATTCCTGCCGTACAGATCCATGGATGATTCGATTGAACGCTGCGCGCTACCGGCCAGCAACCGCATTTTCAATCGATATTTACTTAGCCTTCCTTACCGTCCAGACGAGGACTCCAGAGCCACCCGGCGTAGCGGGCGCAATACACGGCAAACGCAACGACCCAGCAAGCCCCCGAAACATCGATGGCCGCGAGCGCCTGCTGCGGCCAGAGCAGCGGAATCAGCACACGCACGATTGCGGCGAGCACGAGCAAGCCGTAGCAGGCCACTTCAGCGCGCCCCGCGACCAGCGGCCTTCCTGTATGGCCACGCGCCGTGCGCGTGATCATCGCGACGATGGCGCAGCTGACCGCACCCACCGTGAACGCGTGGATCGCGAGCGAATGCGCGACGAGACCGATCGCTGCAAGCGCGAGCATCGCGAAGCCGAGGGGTATCCACGCATAAGCGACGTGCAGGATCGCGAGGATGGGACGATTGCCGACGCGCCACGAGCGCCAGCCGACGAGCCGCAGGCCTTGCGCGCATGCGGCGAGCGCGGCGGCAAGGGCAATCGCGGGGCCGGGAGCGCCGAAGCCGTCGAGCACGAACGCGAGCGCGGTCAACGGCACCACGGCCGCCTCGACAAAGCGCCAGCGCCGGTACGCGAAGCCGGGAACGGCGTTGACGGTAAAAGACGGAATGATGCGTCCGCCGATGACCGTCACGAACAGCACCAGCAGCCCAACGGCAACGTACGCGCTGTGCAGGGCCCAGTCGGGACGCCCCATGATCGCGGTTACGTGAAAGGCTACGTTGGTCAGCGCGAGCAGCCCCAACGCGACGGGCAGAAAGATGTTGTGGCGGTTCTGCGCATGCACGAGCACTCGCAACAGAACGAGCGCGCAAACGGGCAGAAACGCGACGTCGACAGCCATGGCGACAGCCGGCGGCGCGTACCCCACCGCCGCCCGCCCGGCGAGCCACAACAGCCACAACGCGGCGAGCGACTTGCCCTGCGCAGGCGTGATGGAGGTCCACGCCCGCACCGCGGTCAGCAGAAAGCCCGCCACGATCGCGGCGGCAAACCCGAAAATCATTTCGTGGACATGCCACAGCATGCCCGGCAGATACGGATGCAGACGCGGCAGAGGATGCCCGTCGAGCTCGGCCAGCCAGGCCAGCATGGCCGCGGTGCCGAAGAGCGCGCCCCCCAGATAGAACGGGCGAAAGCCGAGCGCCCACAGCGCGAAGCCGCGCCGGGCGCGCGCGGGCGGCTCACCGATCTGGTACAGATTCATGTTGGCTCTCCGGCAAATAGATGCATTTTATTTGCATCTTATATGCGTTGAGCCGTGCCTGCTGATGCGGCATTTACTCGCAGCCCGCCGGAAAGCGTGTTTTCGCGCGATCGTCCCGATCGGCCCGACCCGTTCGATTGGCCCGATGAGCACACGCGCAAACCGCTCAAGCCGCGCAAACGCGCGCAAAGAAAAAGCACGCTGCACGCCAAAGCGCGCAGCGTGCTTCGATAAGGATAGCTAACGTCAGGCCGCTGCGGCCAGCGCCTGCGGCAGATGGTTCTGCAGATAGGCCTCGAACTCGTCCTTCACTTCGGGGTGGCGCAGTGCGAATTCGACGGTGGCCTTCAGATAGCCGATCTTGCTGCCGCAATCGAAACGCGTGCCCATGTAGCGATACGCGAGCACCTGCTCTTCCGTGAGGAGCGATTGCAGCGCATCGGTGAGCTGAAGCTCGCCACCCGCGCCCGGCTTGAGCGAGCGCAGATGATTGAAGATCGTCGGCATCAGCACGTAGCGGCCGACCACGCCGAGGTTCGACGGCGCGACTTCCGGTGCGGGCTTCTCGACGATGCCCGAGAGCTTGAACACGTCCTCTTCCCACTCGCGGCCGTCCACGATGCCGTACGAGGCGCTGTTTTCGCGCGCGATGGCTTCCACGCCCACCACCGAGCTGTGATAGTGGTTGAAGGTGTCCACGAGCTGCTTCATGACCGGCTTCGGGCTATAGAGCAGGTCGTCTGCGAGAATGACGGCAAACGGCTGGCCGCCCACGAGCTTTTCGGCGCACATCACGGCGTGGCCGAGGCCCAGCGCTTCAGCCTGGCGCACGTAGAAGCAGTCCACGTTGCTCGGCTTGATGCTGCGCACGAGATCGAGCAGCTTCTGCTTGTTGCGCGCTTCGAGCTCGGCTTCGATCTCGTACGATTTGTCGAAATGATCTTCGATCGCGCGCTTGCTGCGGCCGGTCACGAAAATCATTTCGGTGATTCCCGCAGCGATCGCCTCTTCCACCGCGTACTGAATGAGCGGCTTGTCGACGATCGGCAGCATTTCCTTGGGGCTAGCCTTGGTGGCGGGCAAAAAGCGCGTACCGAGGCCCGCAACAGGAAATACCGCTTTGGTAACTTTGAGCATGATGTTCATTCCCAGTTCGATCGTTTGAGTAACGGTCTCGCAGCGAGGCAAGCCGGCGTCCCCCGAGGGTTCTGTTGGGCAGTTTTTATTTTCAAAAGGGTCGGTTCCGTCTATTGCCGCAAAAAAAAGAGACGAAATTCCGATTGCGGCGGTCAAGCAGACCAGCGGAAATTATTGCCTGATTGATTGCCACGCACCCCGAATAATCGGCATGAATTTCCTGATCCGGTTTCGATCGGCAAGCAAGCAAATTCAAGCTGGCTTGCAATCGCGGCGCAATGGCGGATATTGCATGACCGCGCAGTTTACTCGACTTCGTCCGCGGGCGGCAAGCCGCCGGATTGCGTACGCGAACGCCGGATAGGCTCATTGCGCAGCGCCTCGCGATACGCTGACACCGCGACGAGAATCAACAGCACGGCAATGCCGGCCAGCAAATGCAGGTTCATCGAAATCTCCATCGACCTTATGGCGATCCCCATTAAATTAGCATTTCAAATCACACAAATAAATCGCTTTCGCGTTACAAGATTTTATTTCTCGATTTCGGCGCGGCCATGGATTTTTTGCGTGACAGCCGCGTGATATCCCGCGTGAAGCCAAATAATCGCCCCGAATACATTTTGAAAAACTTTTGCATAATTTCCGCGCGCGAGGCCCCTATGATCGCCGGATAGCCTCCCACCATCACGCACGCCACGCCCCCAATGAGCGATCCCGCACTTGAAACCGTCCTGCCGCGAGCAACCACCGTGCCTGCCGCCAACGCGCGACCGGCTGCAGCCAGTGCCGTCGCCGGCGATCACCTGATCGATGCGCTGCGCGGCTTCGCCGCCCTGCTGGTGGCGTATTTCCATTGCCGCCAGGTCACCTGGATCGGCATGGGCGCCTTTCACCAGACCCATGCGAGCCTCGCGAGCCCCGGCACGATCGCCGCGTGGCTCACGCTGCCCATTGCGTGGGGCTCCGCCGGTGTGCCGATCTTTTTCGTCATCAGCGGTTATTGCATTCACCGCAGCGGCGCCGCGCGACTGCTGAAGAACCCCGATTTCCGGCTCGACGCGGGGCAATTCTGGCTGCGCCGCTTCGTGCGGATCTATCCCGTGCTGCTCGCGGCCCTCGTGCTCACCTTCGTCGCCGATTCGTTCAGCCTCACGATGACGCCCGTGAGCCACAAGATCCTCGACATCGGGCCGCGCGCGTTCCTCGTCAACCTGTTCTCGCTCCAGGGCGTGGCGGGCCCGACTTACGGCTCCAACGGCGCGTTGTGGACGCTCTCGCTCGAAGTGCAGTTCTACCTGCTCTATCCGCTGCTTTTCGCCGTGCGCCGCCGCGTCGGACTCAACGCGGTACTGGTGGGCATCGCCGCCATCAACGCGATCTCGGCGCTCACGCTCGCGCCGCGCGACGTCGTTTTCTTCACGTCGTACTGGTTTTCGTGGATCCTCGGCGCATGGATCGCGGAAGCGCGTCTGCGCGGCTCGGAAGGCTTTCGCTTCGCCTACGTGGCCGCGGCCCTCTTCGCCGTTGCGGGCTGCGTGGCGTTCCACTTCGGCCAGTACGGCGCGTTCCAGCTCTGGGCCTGCGCATTCGCCTGTTATCTCGTGAAGGCGCTCGCGCGGCCCTCCGCGACGGGCGGTGTGATCATGCAGGCGTTCTCGAAGCTCGGCGCCTTCAGCTATTCGCTCTACCTGATCCATCTGCCGCTCTTCGTGCTGCTCGCCTCGCTCCTGTTCCGCTCGGCTCTGCAGACCTCGATCTGGGCTTCGTTCGGCTTCACGCTCGCCGTGCTGCCCGTCGCGTGGGTCTTCTATCGGCTCTTCGAGCGGCCGGCGCTCAATGTCGCCGCACGCCTGCGCAAGCGGACGGCCTGATGAGCGTTTGAATCGCGCCATCGACACTTCATAAAGCCGGGCCGCTATATCGCGTATAGCGGCCCTTTTCTTTCGCGCCTTTGCACACCAAGATGCCGCCGCCTGGAAGCGGCTCATCATCATGCAAGCGCCCAGGCCTCCCTGCTACACACCAAAAAATAGCGGGGCCACGCAATGCGGCCCCGCTCTCGCCGTCCTGCAACAACGGCTCCTCGCTTCTCCCCGAGACTTTATCGCGCGCGCGTCACGACGCCATCCAGCACGCGTCCCACCGCCTCCACGTATTGCTCCTTGCCGAAGCGCTCGCGCGCCACGGCAAGACCGTTTTGTGCGAGCCGCTCGCGCAGCATCTCGTCATCGCACAGCGCGGCAAGCGTCTTCGCGAGTTCCTGTGCGTCGCCCGGCGTGCAGAGCAGCCCGCTCTTGCCGTGCTCGACGATCTCCATCACACCGCCGTCGCGCGAAGCCACCACGGGCCGCTGCGCGAGCATGCCTTCCACCACGACGCGTCCGAACGGCTCCGGCGTGATCGAGGTATGCGCGATCACGTCCATCGCGCGCATGCAGGCCGCAATGTCGTGCCGGAAGCCAAGGAAATGGACACGGTCCGCAAGACCGCGCTTCATCACGAATTCGCGCAACTCCAGTGCATAAGCGTCTTCGCCGAACAAGGGCGCGCCAACGAACACGGCGTGTGCCCGCGGCTCGTGCAAGAGCGCTTCGAGCAGCACGTGCTGCCCCTTCCAGCGGGCGAGGCGGCTGAATGCGCCGACCAGAAATGCATCCTGCGGCAGCCCGATCTGCGCGCGCAATTGCGCTTGTGGCACGCGCGCGAGGGCGCGGAACGGCGACTCGTCCACGCCGTTGTGCACGACGTCGATGCGTCGCGCGTCGAACTTCGTGAGATCGGCGAAAACCTGCGCCGAAGCGTGCGAGTTCGCAATCACGTGCGCGAGGCCGAGCTTCGCGCAACCCTTGATGACGGCGCGCTGCACGCGCCCGAAATGCTCGTCGCTCACGATGTCGCGCAGATGCCAGACCACGGGCTTGCGCGCGAGCTTGCCCGCCAGCACGCCGATCACCATCGCGCGCTGCGTATTCGCGTAGAGCACGTCGGCGCCGCGCGCACGACGGCGTGTCTCGCGCACCAGCGCGGCAATGCCCGCGAGTACGCCGAGCTTCGGCACGGCGCCGCCATCGCGGCGCACGTTGCGCAGCGCGCCCGAGTCGAGCACGTCCACGCGTGCGCCGGCGGCGTCGAGCGCCTCGCGAAACGGCCCGTCGTTGAACAGCAGGACTTCGATGCGCGCGCGCAGTCCCTTGACCACCTCAAGCAGAGAAAGCTCCGCACCGCCCAGCACGCCGCTCTGGTCGATCGCCAGCACACGAGGCGCGTTTTGCTGCGCTTGCTGTGCCGACGTTCGCGTCACGGCCCCATCACCTTCGTCGTCTGTGCCGGGAGCATTGGGCGCTTTCGGAGCCTTGGGCACCTTCGGCGTACCCACACGCGGCAGCCCGGCCTCGGCGATGGCAGGCACGGCCCTCGCCACGCGCGCAAAGAATTGCTCGCGGAAATGCGCCGCGGAAAAGCGCTCCGCATTCGCGCGGCAATCCTCGGCGCGATAACGCCCCGGATCGCGCTCGAACGACTCGACCGCCGCGATAATGGACTCGGCACGCTGCTCCTCGAAGAAGAGCCCCGTGGGCTGCGAGCCCGAATCGCGCACGGTTTCGAGCGCACCGCCCTTGCCATAGGCGATCACGGGCGTGCCGCACGCCTGCGCTTCCACGACCGAAATGCCAAAGTCCTCTTCGGCCGCGAACACGAAAGCCTTCGCGCGGCGCATGCGATCGTGCAGCGCCGAAAACGGTTGATACCCCATCACCTCGACATTCGGGCCGGCCTTCGCGCGCACTTTCTGCATGTCGGGACCATCGCCGATCACGACGAGGCGCTTCTCCGGCATGCGCGAGAAGGCCTCGACGATGAGGTCGATCTTCTTGTACGGCACGAGCCGCGAGGCGGTCAGATAAAAGTCTTCCTTGCGCGTCTCGAGTTCGAACGCATCGACGTCGACGGGCGGGTACACCACCTCGGCCTCGCGCTGATAGACCTTGTGAATGCGCCGCGCAATGAACGACGAATTCGCCACGAACTGATCGACGGAATTCGCCGTGCGCACGTCCCAGTTGCGGATGTAGTGGAGAATCAGCCGTGCGAGCATCGACTTCGGCCCATGCGTGAGATGCGACTCCTGCAGATACTGGTGCTGGAGATCCCACGCATAGCGGATCGGCGAATGCACGTAGCTGATGTGAAACTGGTCGGGTCCGGTCAGCACGCCCTTGGCCACCGCGTGCGAGCTCGAGATGACCACGTCGTAGTCCGAAACATCGAGTTGCTCGATGGCTAGCGGCATGAGCGGCAGGTACGCGCGGTACTTCGTGCGCGCTTTCGGCAGACGCTGGATGAACGACGTCGTCGCGCGCTTGCCGCGCAGGAACTTGCGGTCCTTGTCCTCGACGAAATCGACCACCGAGAAGAGATCCGCATCGGGGAAGCAGTCGATGATCTGCTCGAGCACGCGCTCGGCGCCTGCGTAGGTGACGAGCCAGTCGTGCACGATGGCCACGCGCGGCCTGCGCTTCGCGGCGCGAGAGCGGTATGCGGGGCGCGCGTCCTGTAGCGGCCGCAATGCGGCCACCGTGGAATCGCCACGGACGCTAGCGTGGATATCGCGCCTTTGGGCGGGCACGGCGGCGCTTGCGGACGGCGCCACTTCGTCGATCAATTCGTGACTCATGCGCTTTTCCGTAGGTTCAGACGAAACAGAAGGGAACGGGCGTAGCCGCGCAGCAGCGGCGTGCTCGCCACCGACCACACGCAATTGGCCAGCGCCAGCACGACGCCCGCGCCGATCGCATAGATCGCGTCGGGCAGCCACCACGCAATGGCGAGCGCGGCAGCAAGAAAGCTCAGGTGTGCAAACATATCGACCACGATCGTGCGGCTGTGAATGCGCGAGAGCCACAGCAGCACGACATAGTCGAAGAGCGCACGGAACAGCACCGCCGCGGCGGCGCCTGGCAAGCCGAAGCGCGAAATGCCCAGCCAGAGCAGGCCGGCATAGAGCGGCAGCTCGACCAGACCCACGCGCGCCGCGGCAGCGGGATTGTTCTGCGACTGGATCAGGATGCGCGTGACGCCCGCCTGCCCGATCAGCCACACGGCGATGATCAGGAAGCGGCCCACCGGAGCGCCATGCCCGGCGATCACGGGGCCAACCCACGCACGCAGGAAGGGCTCGAGCACCACGATTGCGCCAATCGCCACGGGCGTGAAAACCGCGTTGAGAAATTGCAGCGACTGCGCCGCGATTTCATCGGCATGCTCGCGGTGCAGCGCGGAAAGACGCGGAAACAGCGTGCGCACGAGCGCGTTCGGCACCATGTTCAGGCGCGTCACGAGATTTTGCGGCACCGTGTAATAGGTGACGAAACGCGCGCCAAGCCCCGCGCCCAGCATCATGCGGTCGAGCGAGTCGGCCACCATCGTGGTGACGCTGGCGACCAGCATCCAGCCACCGAAATTGAACAGCGCTTTCGAGGTGTCGAAGCGCGGCCCGCGCACATGCTTGATGCCGAGCACGCGCAGCGCAGAGTGGCCGAGCAGAAGCCCCGCGACGAGACGCGCCAGCACGGCGGCGGCCAGCACGGTCTGCAGGTTCGGCGCAATCGCCCATGCGGCGGCAAGCGGCAGCAACTGGAACAGGAACGTACCGAGCGTCTGGTTCGTGTTGTAGATGCCAAAGCGCTCCGCGCCGTTGATGGCGCCCGCGAACACCCACGAGACGTTCGCGATCGGAATCGCCACCGCGAGCCACGGCAGCGCGAGATAGACTTCATGACGCAACTCGGGCGTCACGTGCGTGAAGTACGCGGTATAGAGCGCGCCGCCCGAATAGATCAGCAGGCCGCCGATCGTGCCGGTGGTGAAGTTCAGCCAGAACGCGCTCCAGAACACGCGCTCGCAAGCGTCGGCGTCCTTCGATGCATAGGCCTTCGAAATATGATTCTGGGCGGCCATGCTCATGCCCAGATCGAGCACGCTGAAATAGCCGATCAGCGTCCACACGAGCGCGATCACGCCGTAACGGTCGACGCCCAGCAGCTTGATATAAGTCGGCACCGTGACCAGCGACACGAAGGTCGGCAGCACGAGGCCAAACAGATTGATCGCGACGTTGCGCAGTATGCCTTTATCCATATGTGTTCCGATAGCGTGCGGCGTGGCAATGCCGGCTCTCAGGCAGCCCCTCAGGCCGGCTTCCAGCGGTACATCATCACTTTGCCGCGCGCGTCTTCTTCAACGAAGATCAGGTATTCGCCGTTGGGCTGACGGTGTGCGGTAATGCCGAAGGGCACGTCCACCCAGCCCGAGGTATTGCCGACTTCCGCGCCTGGGCCGAACGTGCCGATCTCCTTCGCGCTGTCCTTGTCGTACACGTGGACGTTGCCCGCAGGCTCGACCACGAACAGGTACTGCCCTTCCACGGTGACGCCCGCCGGCGTGACCGGTGGCTTCGCCTTGGGATCCCAGGGCAGGTGCAGCAGATAGCGCTGCTGCGGGTTGCCGCTCGACCACTTGTCGTAGCGCACCAGCACACGGCCCGCCTCTTTGACGAAGCCCGGATCGTGCGGCGCATCGGCGGTATAGCCCGCCACGTAAAGCGTGTCGGTCTTCGGCTCGTAGATCGCGCGATGCACCTCGGTAAAGGGCGCGGGCATCGCGTACTGATCGATCTTGTCGTAGGAGTAGATCGGGTTGCCCTTCGCATCGATGCCGCCGAAACGGAAGCGCGTGATGCCCTTGTTGTCGCGCGCGCGCCAGATGTCGCCGCGCGTGTCGATCCACCAGCCCCAGCCGCCGGCCAGATGGCCACGGCCCGGATACTTCGTGAATTCGTCGGCGTCGAACGCGCCGTTGCCGTTCGTGTCGCGCCAGATCCAGTCGCCGCCCGGCGGCGCGTTTGGAATCTTCTGCACGGGCCGCGCGCGTCCCGCAATGAAGCCCGAAGGAATCGCGGTCTCGCCGTCGCGCTGCGGATCGAAGCGGTAGATCTTCAGGTGATCCGCATACATGTCGGTGAGATAGAGGAACGTGTGGCCGTTCAACTCGCGTGCGGTGGGCAGCCCCGGCCACATGTCGCCGTTGAACACCGGGTCCTGCGGATACTTGAAGCGATTGGAGAGGAACCCTACATATTTCCAGTCCTGCCCCGGCGGCTTCGAGAGATCGATTTCGAAGCGCTTGTTGCCGGTGTAGACGCTATTGGGCCGCGACGGGTCCACCCAGGCGCCGTCCACGAACAGCAGCCCCTCCACGTTCCAAAGACGCTTGCCGGCCGGCGAATAGCTTTCGAGCGTCGCGCCCAGCCCCGCACCGATGGTGCCGTGGCGCGGACCGATGCCGTTGGTCGACACGTAGATGTTGCCCTTCGCGTCGGTGCCGACGCCGGTCAGGCCGTTGAAGCGGCCCGGCCCCGGCCGGCCCGCGATGCCGGAGAAAATGCCGCCGCGCTCGCCGAGCGTGCCGCTCTGCTTGTAGCCATTGCCTTCGCGCGAGTAAATGAGGATCTGCTGGCGCGGGCCATTGTCCGCGACCAGAACGCGCTGCTGCGGATCCACGTTCACGTCCACGGGCACCGAGTCGGCGGGCAGCTCGATCGTGATCGAAAGCAGCTTGCCTTCGGCGGAATAGTGCGCGATGCGCGGCGTCGGGTCGGTCACGCTGCCCGTGATCACCCATAGCGAGCCATCGCCCGCCACCGCGATCTTGCCCGGTTCGTGCACGTCGAACTGCGACTTGCGCTGCATCGAGTTCGCGTCGTACACCTCGATGCGGTTGGCCGTGGTGTGGCTCACGTAAAGCAACGAATCGGTGGCCGCGAGTCCGCCCACGTCGGCAGGCGCGCCCAGGTCGGGGTGCGAGACGGCCGGCATGTCGGCAATCTTGAGGAACGCGCCCGCGAGCTGCGCGTGCGGATTGACAGGATCGGGCGAGGCCTGGAAGGCCGCCGCGCGCTTCGGGTCATCGATCGGCCGGCGCGTGACGCCGTACCACTGGCGCCCCTTTTCGGGCCAGATGCCGGGCCCGATCAGATGCCCGCGCTCATTGCCCACGGCCACGGCCGCGTACAGAAAGCGATGGTTCACGGCCACGGCGTTGCCGCCGTATCCGCCCCAGCCATGCGTGCCGCCGGCAAAGCCCAGCATTTTGCCGTCCTGATACGCGCTAATTTCGGCGCCGCTCTCGTCCCAGGGGGCGTCGGTATAGACCTTGCCCTCCGGCGTCACGGCGATGGCGGTGATGTTGATCTGGGTCCACGTCCCCTGGCCGTTGCCGAACGTGTTGCCGATCCACGATGTCGTCACATTGAGTTGCGGCGCGGCGATGGTCTGTACCGAAGAGGTGCAGACGAACGCACTGAGTGCTACGAGCGCCAGCGTCCTGCGCATACGGCGGTCGGGAATCGTAAACGGCAAGGCAATTCCTCCGGTCGGGTGAATCCGACTGGATCATGCCGTACATTCATGAAGAAAAATCGTTCCACAAAAAGCGAAAATAATTCAAAAAAATTCAGTATTCGCCACGCCCCGTGGCGCACACGCGAAATAAATCGCCGCGCGGGGCGCGAAGGCCCGCGCAGCGGGCACGGCGCGATCTTGTCCCGATTTCGGAAAGGAAACAGCAACGAAATTGCCACGATAGTGACGCATATATTCCAGCCAATCAAATCGCCTTCATTTTCAAAATCACCCATCAATATATTTCGGCTTTTTGACCATTTAATTCTTTCTAGAATGAACCGGCTTGTGCATGTATGAAACAACCGGATAGCCGATGACCGTAAACAGCCTCGCCAGCCCACCCCGACATTCCCACCGCATCGTCCAGCTCGACGGCCTGCGCGCCTTTGCCGTGCTGGCCGTATTTGCGCAGCACGCGCTGAAAGCGCCGTTGTGGATGGGCGTCGACCTGTTCTTCGTGCTAAGCGGCTTTCTCATCACCGGCATCCTGCTCGAGCGCAAGTCGCGCGGGCAGTCGTATTTCAGCTATTTCTACGCACGCCGCGTGCGCCGCATCTTGCCGCCGTACCTCCTGCTGATGATCGTTTCGTCGCTGCTGTTCGGTTTCGGCTGGGCGCACTACTGGCCGTGGTACGCGTTTTTTGCGACCAATATCGGCGATGCGCTCGGCCAGAGCGGGCACGACAGCCTCAACATCCTCTGGTCGCTCGCTGTCGAGGAGCAGTTCTACATCTTCTGGCCCTTCGTGGTGCTGCTGCTGCCCGAACGCGCGCTCGCGCTCGTGGCCGCGGCGCTCGTGCTCATCGTGCCCGTGCTGCGCGCCGTCGCGACACCGTGGTTCGATTCGTTCTGGCCCATTTATTACCTCACGCCGTTCCGCATGGACCTGCTCGCGTCGGGCGCGCTGCTTGCCGTGCTCGTGCGGCGCGACCGTAACGCACTCGAGCCCTTCAAGATTCCGGCGGCCATTTTCTTCTTTGCCGCGCTCGCCGTGCTCGCGTGGCTGCATCTGCATTACCCGCGCTTTCGCGCCGCCAACACGCCGCTTTCGAACGCCCTGCTCTACAGTGTCTCACTCGTGCTCTGCACCTCGATCGTGGTGTTCGCGCTGCAATCGAAGGGCTTCGTCAGGCGCTTGCTCTGCAATCCGGTGCTGGTCTACATCGGCACCATCAGTTACACGATCTATCTGATTCACCTCACGATTCTCTATGCGGTGTGGCCGCTCCACTTCAGCCGCCCGGTGAGCGCCGCCATCGCGCTCTCCATCACGCTCGTTTACGCGAGTGCAAGCTGGTTCCTCTTCGAAAAGCGTCTCACGCGCGGGCCGAGCCGCCGGCGCCTGCCCGCGGACGCCACCGTGCGCGCCAGCGTGAGCACAACCACCTCGCAGTCCTGAATCTCACCAGATTCTCACCAGATAAACAGGTTCCGAATCCACGTTCGCTACTTCAAAGGTACTGACACATGAACGAACGACGCAAAGCGATCATCACCGGCGTATCCGGCCAGGACGGCGCGTATCTGACCAAGCTGCTGCTCGACAAGGGCTATCAGGTGGTCGGCACCTACCGGCGCACCAGCTCGGTCAACTTCTGGCGCAT
>DATEJU010000302.1:0-3260 GCA_035277805.1 Paraburkholderia sp.
CGGCAGCGGCATCACATCGATGCCTTCTTCGACGAGAGCTTGCGCATCTTCCGCGGATGCCACCCCGCGGATGTTGCGCGCCGGCGCTTCGTTGTAGTGAATGCGCCGCGCCTCCTCGGCGAAACGGTCGCCTACGTTCTCCGTCTTCTCCAGGACCTCGCGCATCGCGCGCATGGCATGCGCCTGCCATTGCGCGGCTGCCTGTGCCACCTGAGCAGCCTGTGACGCCTGGCCAGCAGCAGACGCGGACGGCGCCTCGCTCGCACCCGACAGATTCAGCCGGGGCGCGGACGGCACGCGGCTCACATTGGTGGCGCCGCACATCGGACATTCGACCAGCTTGCGCAAAAGCTGCGACTCGAAGTCGTCAGCGGAAGCGAACCAGCCTTCAAACCGATGGCCGTCTGGGCACTGTAAATCGAGGACCTTCATGGGAATCGAGGCTTGCGTTGAGTGTAGCGCAAAACGGAAATTTGTGAACGACCGTTCGCAAAATTTTCGATGGGCTCAGCAGATACTTCGAGCACCATCGCTGCACCGGACGGCCGACTAGCCGGTGGTCGATTGTAGCGCCGTGCGCGGCAGCCCGCTCGACGCAAAAATGTCGCGTTCAAGCGAATACGGCGGCATCGCGGGCCGCCGTATTCCATGGATTTGCACTCTTTTGCCGCGACCGGCGCGGCAAACGCACACGGTAGCGCTCAGCCCCGCTCGGGTTGAGCGAGCGGCCAGGCGCCCGACAGCGCCTTTTCGAGCCAGAACGTGCCGATGATCGTCTTCACGTCGGTGATCTTGCCGGTGCGCACCCATTCGAGCAGTTCGGGCAGCGTCGCCGTGAACGTCTCGAGGAACTCGCCTTCGTCGAGCCTCGCCTCACCGGCAGTCAAGCCGCGTGCGAGATAAATGTCGATGAATTCGGTCGAGTACGAGATCACGGGATGAATTTTCGCGAGATAGATGTACTCGCGCGCCGTATAGCCCGTCTCTTCTTTCAGTTCGCGGATCGCGCAAGCGAGCGCGCCCTCCTGCGGATCGAGCTTGCCCGCCGGAAACTCGGTCATCACGCGCGAGAGCGGGTAGCGATATTGGCGCTCCATCAACACACGGCCGTCGTCGAAGAGCGGGATCACCATGACCGCGCCCGGATGCTGGACGTATTCGCGCGTCGCGTGCTTGCCGTCGGGCAAGGCGACCGTGTCGCACTTGAGCGTAAGGAATTTGCCCGCGTGGAGCGTCGTGCTTTCAACACACGTCTCGGCGAGCGCCGGTTCGTGCTTTTGATGTTCAGCAGCCATGTTCAACCTCTGGGAAGCGCCTGTACGGAGGAGTCGCGGGAACCCGCGATGCGATCGAATGGCGTGCGCCTCGTCGAGGACGAGGCGCACGCATCACGCCGGACGGCGTTTGACGAGATATTGCCAGGTGAAGCCAGGAAACGCGAACACGACAAAGAGACTGAACGTGACGGCGTAGAACTGCCAGCCCTGGTCAAAGCGGTTGCCGGCGCGCGCCTCCAGCATGAAGCCGAACGCGCCGACCACAAAATACAGCACGATCATTTCGGCAATGCGAATCCATGCGCTCTTCTTCTGCGCGCGCAGCGGCACAATGCCGAACAGCCGTTGATTGAAAAACGGCAAGTTGGCGCCCGCAAGCGCCAACAACACGATGAACCACCCTGCTGACGACATTACAGCGGCAACGTATGCGAAACAGCCTGCAGGCAGAGCGACATCAGCGGGCCCGGGATGATGCCGAGCACCAGCACGGCGACACCGTTGACCGTCAGCAGCGCACGGTTGAACGGGTGGCTCTCGATGGGCGCCGTGTCCGTCGGTGCGTCGAAGTACATCAGCTTGACGATGCGCAGGTAGTAGAACGCGCCGAACAGCGACGTAATGACCGCGAGCACGGCGAGCCACGTGAGGCCGGCATTCATGGTCGCCTCGAGCACGGCGAGCTTCGCGTAGAAGCCGACCGTCGGCGGAATGCCGGCAAGCGAGAACATCATGAGCATCATGACGAACGCGAACACCGGGCTGCGCTGGTTCAGGCCCTTGAAGTCGTCGAGCGTTTCCGCCTCGAAATCGCGGCGAGCGAGCAGCATGACCACACCGAACGCGCCGAGCGTCGTGATCAGGTAGATGATGCTGTAGAACATGGCCGAGCTGTACGCGCTGGCCGCACCGGTCGCCTTGTTGTCGACGATGCCGGCCAGCAGGCCGAGCAGCACGAAGCCCATGTTCGAGATGGCCGAGTACGCGAGCATGCGCTTGACGTTGCGCTGGACGATACCCGTGATGTTGCCGACGATCATCGAGAGCGCGGCAAGGATGATCAGCATTTCCTGCCAGTCCACGGCCAGCGGCAGCAGACCCATGACGAGGAAACGCACGGCCCACGCGAACGCCGCGACCTTCGGGCCGCCGCCGGTCAGCAGCGTCATGGCCGTAGGCGCGCCTTGATAGACGTCGGGCACCCACATGTGGAACGGCACCGCGCCCATCTTGAACGCCACGCCCGCGACGATGAACACCACGCCGAACAGCAGGACGATGTCGTTGATGCGGCCCGAGGCAACGGCCTTGAACACGTCACCGAGGTCGAGCGAGCCGGTCGCGCCGTACAGCATCGAGATGCCATAGAGCAGGAAGCCCGATGCGAGCGCGCCCAGCACGTAGTACTTCATGGCCGCTTCGTTCGACTGCGTCGCGTTACGGCGCAGCGCGATGACCGCGTAGAGCGAGAGCGACATCAGCTCGAGACCGAGGTACAGCGTGAGAAAGTTGTTGCCCGAGATCATCACGAGTTGGCCGAGCAACGAGAACATGCCAAGCAGGAAGAACTCGCCCCGGAACATGTCGCGGTCTTCGAGATACTTGCGCGAGTACACGATCGTGACCGCGTAGCCTAGCGTGACCACCGACTTCATTGCGCTCGCGAACGCGTCCACCACGTACATCCGCGTGAAGTAGTAGTACACGTGCGGATCGAACGCGATCACCGCGAACCAGATGCCGGCTACGACCGTCGTCAGCAGCGAGATGAGATAGGTCGTGCGCCGGCCCGAAGGACCGGTGAAGGTGTCGTTGAGCCACGCAACGACGACACCGGCCATAACCAGCGCGTCGGGTAGCAGAGCGTTCATAGGGGCGTTTGGCATGATCTTTTAGTCCTCCGCTCGGTATTACTGTGACAGCGGCAGCTTCGACACTGCGACGTGGGAGAGGAGGTTTTCCACGGAAACGTGCATCACATCG
>DATEJU010000303.1:0-9580 GCA_035277805.1 Paraburkholderia sp.
GCCCGAGGCCGGCGCGGCGCTCGCCGCAGCACAACCCGCTGCCGCGGTACCGCTGGCCGCCGCGGCGTCTGCTGCAGCGGTAGCCGACCCGGCGCAGGCCGCCGAGCCGCATCTCGCGACCGCCCACGCGCTGGCCGAGGAGCTCAATGCCGAGTCGCGCGCGCGGATGCAGCAGCACAACCTGACCGATGCCGATATCGCGCGCTTCCTGAAGGCGGATACGCCGGAGCGCGTGCCGACGCTCGCCGAGATCGGCAAGATGGCCGACGACGTCAAGGCCGAGGCGCGCGCGCTGATGCAGCAGCACAACCTGACCGAAGCGGACGTGGCGCGCATGCTGCCCGCCGAGACCGCCGCCGCTCTGGGACCGCTGTCGTTTGCGGGGGGCGAAGCGCAATCCGCCTTTGCCGCGCTCGGCGCGGTGCTGAAGCCGCCGTCGCCACCCGCGCTCGAGCTGCCGGGCAAGCTGCCGGAGGGCGCGGCAGCGGCACTGCCGGTGCAGTCGGCCGCGCCGCTCACGCGCGAAGAGGTGGTCGCTCGCCACGCGGCGCGGCAGAGCCTTGCGGGTTACGACCTCTCGGGTCTCGACCTGTCCGGCCTCGATCTGTCCGGTGCCGATTTTTCGGGCGCCGCGCTCGACAAGACCTCGTTCGCGAAGAGCCGTCTCGACGGCGCCGATTTCACCCAGGCCCTGCTGCGCGAGACCGATTTCGGCGAAGCCGGTCTGCAGCGCGCGCAACTGGGGAAAGTCAGTGCTACGAACGGAATGTTCGCAAACGCCGACTTGCGCGAGGCGCAACTGGCCGCCGGCGACTTTACGGGCGCCGATTTTTCCGCCGCGCAGCTTGCGAGCGCCGATCTGCGCGGTGCGGTGTTCGACACGGCGAAAATGCCGGGCGTCGACGCATCGGCCTGCAGGGCCGAGCACGCGAGCTTCACGGGCTGTGATCTGGCAAGCGCGAAGTTCGGCGGCGCGGCGCTCGCGAAGGCGAGCTTCAGCGGCAGCCGTCTTGCCGGCAGCGACTTCTCTGCGGCGGCATGCCAGCAGGCCGAGTTCTACGGCGCCGATGCGCAGGCGGCGCAGTTCGCCGGCGCCAACCTGACCGGCTCGCGCGCCGACGCCGGCACGCGCTTCGACGAAGCGCGCTTCACGCGCACGCAGCTCAACCGCGCCTGCTGGGACGGCGTGCAACTGCGCGGGGCGAAATTCGAGGAGGCCGTGCTCGACCACGCCGATTTCAGCCGCGCGCAGGCGCAGGCCGCGCAGTTCGGCATGTCGTCGGCGAAGGGCGCGCGCCTCGCGAACGCCGACCTGAGCGGCGCGAACCTGGACGCGGTCAACCTGTTCGGCGGCTCATTGCGTCAAGCGAACGTGAGTGGCGCGTACCTGCGCTTCGCGAACCTGTACGGCGTCGATTTCGACGGCACGCGGCCCACCGTTGCGATGCTCGAAGGTTCGAACATCGACTGCACCATTCTTCAATTCAGGCCGCCCGCCCTATGAGCACCCCGCACACCACCGCCCCGGCACGCATGAGCGCGGACGAAGCCCGCGCAGCGCTCGCGGCGAACCGCGCGCTGGCCGACGCCGATCTGTCGGGCGCCGACCTCGCCGGCGCCGATCTGGCCGGCTGCCGCCTGCACAACGTCGTGCTGGCCGGCGCTGACCTGCAGCGCGCGAATCTCGCCGATGCCAATCTGCAGAACGTGTCGCTCGCGCGCGCGTTGCTGGGCGCGGCGAACGCGCAGCAGGCGCGCTTCGAAAACGTCGACTTCAGCGGGGCCGAGGCGCGCGGCGCGGATTTCACCCATGCCGCCTTCGATCGCTGCAACTTCACCGGCACCTCGTTCGCGTCCGCGCGTCTCGTGCGCAGCGACGCGCACGGCTGCGTTCACGCGGGCACCGACTACGCGGGCGCCGACCTGCACCGCCACACCGTGATGGACGCCGACCTGAGCGGCGCGCGGTTCGACGGCGCGTCGCTCGTGCAGGCGTTTTTGCGCGGCTGCGACCTGAGCGGCCAGGACCTGCGCAGTTGCGACCTCACCATGACGATCATGGACGGCGCGCGGCTGCGCGGCGCCAACCTCGCGCTCGCGCGGCTCGACCGCACGAGCCTGATCGGCGCGCAGTTGCAGGGTGCCAACCTGCAGGGCGTGAACGCCGCCTTCGCCGCGTTCATGAACGCCGTCTTCACGCAGGCCGACCTGAGCGGCGCCGTCTGCGAAATGGTCAACGCGAGCGAAGCCGACTTCGGCGACGCACGCGCCCAGGCGTCGCGCTGGAACAAGTCGGTGCTGACGGCCAGCGCCTGGCGCGCCGCCTCGCTGAAGCAGGCCCGCTTCACCTATTGCGATCTTTCGCATGCCGATCTGTCCGCGGCGGACTGCTCGCAGGCCGACTTCAGCGGCGCGAACCTGCACGCGCTCACGCAGAACGGCGCGCGCCTGAACGGCGCGCGGCTCGACGGTGTGCGCGAAACCGATCCCGTCCTCGCGCGCGCCGAAAGCTGGCAGCCGCGCGCCGCTCCCCGGCCGGGCGCCCCTAAGCCGGGCGCCCCTAAGCCGGGCACCCCTAAGCCGGGCGCTCCGAAATAAACACCCGTAAAGGAACCTTGGACATGAACCGCACGCTCGTCACGATGTCCCGGCCCGGCAGCGATCAGCAGGCCGGCCTCACGTACGCCACGGTGACCGGCCGCGCCGACCCGTGGTACCTCTTCGACGCCTCGCCGAACGCACCGCAGCGCGCGCTGCGCGCGGACAGCTGCCTCGTCGAGCCCGATTGCGGCGACACCGTGCTCGTGTGCTCAGGCGGTCCCGGCACGGTGCCGTACATCCTCGCGGTGCTCGCGCGCGCGGTGCCCAGCAGCGCGGCGCTCGTGCTGCCCGGCGACGTGGCGCTGCACACGAGCGAGGGCGCACTGCGCGTCGAAGCCGCCCAGGTGGACCTGAGCGCCACGCGCGGCGTAGCGATGCACGCGCCCGAGATCGTGATGGACGGCGTGCGCGGCGAGATGAAATTCCAGCGCGTGGATGCGGCGATCCAGCATCTGCATGCGGGCCTTGGCGCCGTGAGCACGGTCGCGCAGCAGATCACGACCACGGTCGGCCGGCTGGTCCAGCGCGCCCGCGACAGCCTGCGCTGGACCGACAACGCCGACGAAACACGCGCCGGCCGCCTGCGCATGCAGGTGGACGAGCGGCTTCACGTGTCGGCGCGCCATGCTACGGTGCTGGCCGAGGGGCAGGTGAAGATCGACGCCAGCAAGATCGATCTCGGATAGGAGTGCGATATGTTTGCAGTCACCAAGGCGGGCGGCCAGTGCATGGCAGCGCCCGACGTATGCAAGACGCCCGCGCCGCCCGCGCCGCCGGTGCCCACGCCCTATCCGAACATCGGCATGCCGCCGATGGGCAACCCGGCCACCACGACGGTGCTGATCGCGGGCATGCCGGCGCTCAACAAGTCGTCGGAGATTCCGATGACGTCGGGCGACGAGGCGGGCGTGGCGGGCGGCGTCGTGTCGTCCAAGGTGATGGGAAAGGTGCAGTTCGCGAACGGCAGCATGACCGTCAAGCTCGAAGGCTCGCCCGCCGTGCGGCTCTCCGACCCGACGCAGCACAACGGCGGCAATATCGTCGGCGCCGTGCTGGCGCCGAGCCAGTCGGTCGTGATGGTCATGAGCTGAGGGGGCGCGCAACATCATGAAAACCGTCTGGATCACGGCCTTCGACAAGCAAAAGGACGCCGCGCGCGTGAGCGCCGTCTCGCAGCTGCTCAAGCGCTACGGCCTCGCCACGCAGGGGCACTTCTGGGTGGACGAGCCGGCCAGGCTCGCCTGGCGCGTCGGGCTGGAAGCGCTCGCGGCCGCGCGCGCCGACTTGTGGCTCGTGCTCGCCGACGCCGACGCGCTGGCGAAGCCTTCGGTGCGCTATGGCCTGTCGCTCTTCGCGGCGAGCTTGCGCGAGGCGCGCGGGCTGGGCTTGCCGGTCGTGCTGTCCGCGCAGTCGGCCGGCATCGACGCCGATACCGTGCCCCCCATGCTCGAAAGCGCCGTCACGCTCGTGGAGAGCAATCCCGCGTGGCCGGCGAAGATCGTTGCGCGCGCGAACGTCGCGAAGGCGGGCGAGGCGCAGGACTACCGGCTCGAGGTGGTCGGCGAGGAGCAACTGGGCCAGTGGTTCGCCATCGGCCCGCGCGAGGGAGTATGGACGGGCGTCGTATTCGGCGTGCATGGCGGTGACGCGAAGATCGACTTCCAGGCAGTCGGCCCGCGCGGCGCGCTGCCCGAAAAGACCGTGCTCGAATACGCGCAGGAGGGCCTCACGCTGCAGCTGGGCGAGCGCGCCTTCACGGCCTGGGCGGTGCGCAACCGGCTCGGTCCGGACGAGGCCTATTACGCGCGCGTGAGGGGCGAGCCCGAGTCGATCCTCTTCATGCCTTATACCGAGGACAACGAGGCCGACGCAACGATCCTGCCGCTGGTCTGAAGGCGCATCATCGGACGCAGCGCCGGAAGGTCCTTCGGCGCCGCTTTTCTGAGACATCTATGCAACAGAATCGCGGCGTCACAGTAACTGCATTGGCTTTTTTTATATACGGGCAAGGCTTTTGTTGGAGAATGGTCGGCTGGACGGGCGGTTAGACTCGACGAGACAAGAGTGGGGCGGAGCAAATGAGAGGGGCGGTAGCGGGGGGCGCCGGAGCAACGGTTGACCGGAACAGCGCGCGCCGGCCGGCATGGCTGGCTGGCGCGGTGCGCGCGCCGGCTGCATGGTGCGCACGAAGCGCATTGGGCGCATTGGGTGCGTTGGGCACATTAAGCGCCGCGCTCGTGCTGAGCGGCTGTGGCGGCGGGCCGCCGAAAGACCCGCTCGCGGACGTCTCGTGGAGCTACGCCACCGACGCCGTGATACTCGAAATCACGGCCGACCCTGGCCTGAACGACTACGACGGGCAGCCGCACACGCTGCTGCTCGGCATCTACGAAACGGCGGACGCGCAGGCGTTCCGCAATCTCGCGGCCGACCCTGCCGCACTGGCGGGCACGATGGCGAGCGGCAAGGTGCCGACGACGTTCTCGCAGTTCTCGCGCTACGTGGTGGCGCCGGGCCAGCATTCATACCTGATCCTCGATCGCGCGCAGAACACGCGCTCGGTCGGCATCGCGGCCGGCTATGCGCAGATGGGCGTGGCCAACGCAGCGCGCCAGTTCGACGTGCCCGTCGTCACCCAGACCAGCGGCTTCATCTTCAAGAACCACACCAAGCTGCCCGGGCCGCTCGTCGTGCAGCTCAATCTCGGCGCGCAGGGCATCCTCAACGCCGTGGTGCTGCCCAAGGGCCCCGACGAGGCGGCGCTGCAGCGCGCGCAGCAGGTGGAGGGCGGCGGCAAGCAGATCCGCCTCGACGGCAGCGGCAACGCCAATGGCAACAGCAGCGGCACGGCGCCCGGCGGCGCGAGCGGCAGCGAAACGGGCGCGGTCGGCGCCGCAAATACCCAGGAGACCCCTTTGCGCAAGGTCGGGAACTAGCATGGATCACAACAAGGGCATCTACTGGCATCAGGGCATGTTCATGCAGCCCCAGCACTTCCAGCTGGCGGCGCTGTACGAGCAGTTTCGCGTCAAGCCCGTGTTCGAAACCGGGCTGCCGCACTTCTGGGGCGCAGGCGCGCTCGACATCGCGCCGAGCGCGATCGCGCGCCAGGTGATCGAGGTGCGCGCGGCGCAGTTGATCTTCCCCGACCGTACCTACGTCGAGTTTCCCGGCAACGCCGTGATCGCGCCGCGCGAGTTCGATGCGGCCGCCGTCGGCGAAGGGCGCTCGCTCACCGTCTACCTGGGCGTGCGCAAGCTCGCCGCCGACGGCAACAACGTCACGCTGTGCGAGACGCCCGACGACGCCACCACCGCGCCGACGCGCTACGCCAGCATCGCGAACCCGCCCGAGGTGCCGGACCTCCATTCGGACGGACCGCCCGCATCGGTGCACACGCTCCTGCACGTGGTGAAGGTGTTCTTCGAGGGCGAGCAGGCGAACCTCGGCCAGTACGACCTGATCCCGGTCGCGCAGCTCGTGCGCGTGGGCGAGACGGTCACGCTCTCGGACCGCTACATCGCGCCGTGCTATGCGCTCGCCGGGTCCGACGCGCTGCTGCGCATCGCGCGCGAGATTCGCGACGACGTCGTGGGGCGCGCGCATCATCTGCAGGAGCTCAAGAGCCCGCGCGAGTTGCAGAAGGCGGAGTTCGATCCCGGCTACATGACGCTGCTGCTCGCCATGCGCACGCTCTCGCGCGCGAGCCCCGGCCTCGTGCATCTGACGCAGACGCCCGCGGTACATCCGTGGCTGCTGTACGGCGAGCTGCGCCGGCTCATCGGCGAGCTGAGCGCGTTCTCGGAGCGCTTCGACATGCTGGGGGAAGCCCAGGACGGCACCCCCGGGCTGCCCGCCTACGACCACATGGATCTGTACGCGTGCTTTTCGCGCGCGCAGGTGCTGATCGGCTTTCTGCTCGGCGAGATCGCCACGGGCCCCGAGCACCTCGCGGTGCTCGAGTACCGCGACGGCCTGTATGCGGGCGAGCTGCCGCGCGCGTTCTTCGACCGGCGCAATCGCTTCTATCTCGTGCTGCGCTCCGACGAAAACGCCGCGCAGGTGGTGGATGGCGCGCTGCGCGACGCGCGCCTCGCCAATGCCGCCGATGTCCCGCGCCTCGTCGCGCACGCGTTGCCGGGCCTCGACCTGATTCACCTGCCGCAGGCGCCGCAAGGCCTGCCGCGGCGCTCGTCGTCGAGCTATTTCCGCATCGAACAGGCGAGCGAGCTATGGGACGCCGTCGAGCGCGACGAAAGCATCGCGCTGCAATGGCCGGACGCGCCGCAGGATCTGCGCGCGGAAATCGTCGTGCTGCGGAGGTAGCATGACACTCACCGACTGCCTGATGCCGCTGTTCGCGCAGGTCCGCGCGTTTGCCGAGGCGCCCTCGGGCGATGCGCAAACGCTCACCGCGCAGCTCGACAACGCCATCGCGGCCGCGCGCCACCGCGCCCAGGACGCGGGCCACGCGCAGGCCGACGTCGATGCCGCGCTGTTCGCGTTCGCCGCGTGGGCCGACGAGGTGCTGCTGACGATGCGCTGGGAAGGCGCCGCGCAATGGCAGCGCCACCTGCTGCAGCGCCGCTACTTCAACCTGAGCAACGCCGGCGTCGCGTTCTACGAGCGCCTCGCGCAGCTCGCGCCCGCGGAGCGGGCGGTGCGCGAGGTGTTCTACCTGTGCCTCGCGCTCGGCTTCGGCGGGCGCTATGCATACGACCGCAACCAGAAAGCGCTCACCGACATCAAGCGCGCCAACCTGGCGATGCTGCTGCCCGACACCGAGCTGAGCGCGAGCGCGCAGGCGCTGCTGTTTCCGGACGGCTACGGCGTGGCCTCCAGCGCGCAGGACGCCGTGCGGCCGACCCTGCGCGCGCGCCTCGCCACGCGCTGGTCGCGCGCGACGCTGGCCGCGATCCTGCTGCCGCTGTGTCTGCTGGTGCTCCTCTTTGGCACCTATCACTACGTCGTCGGGCAATCGGTCGATACGCTTCTTGCACAGATCCACTTATGAAAAAGCTCGGCATCGTGCTGCTCTGGCTGCTCGCCCTGATCGTGCTCGCGCTCGCGAGCTGGGGCGTGGTCCTGTACTTCGGCTGGCCGCTGTGGGTCGCGCTGGCGATTTTCATCGGCGTGCTCGCGCTGTATTTTTTTGCGGGCCTCGTGCGCCGCATGATCGTCATGATGCGCTCGCGCAGCCGTCTCGCGCAGCAGTCGGCGGCGCTGCGCAGCGAGACCGTCACGACCGTGGCGCCCGAAACGCTGCTGCGGCGCAAGTGGAAGGCCGCCGTGGCGACGCTGCGCCAGTCGAACCTGCGCAGCCAGGGCAATCCGCTCTATGTGCTGCCGTGGTACATGGTGATCGGCCGCTCCGGCACCGGCAAGACCACGGCGCTCACGCGCGCGCGGCTGTCCTCGCCGATCCAGAAGGTCAGCCAGCAGGCCGAGATCGGCCAGACCGCCAACTGCGACTGGTGGTACTTCGACCGCGCCGTCGTGATCGACTGCGCGGGCCGCTACGTGCACGCCGAGGACATGGACCAGGACCGCCGCGAGTGGGAGCTCGGTCTGGACCTGCTCGGGCGCTACCGGCCGCGCGAGGGGCTCGACGGGCTCGTGCTCGCGGTCAGCGCGGACCGGCTCGCCGCGCCCGATGCCGATGGTTTCGCGGACGAAGGGCGGGTGGTGCGCGCGCGCATCGAGCAGCTCATCAAGATGTTCGGCAAGCGCTTTCCCGTGTACGTGCTGATCACGAAATGCGACCGCCTGTACGGCTTCGAGGCGTGGGCGCAGGCGCTGCCCGCGGACGCGCTCGACCAGGCGATGGGCTATCTCGCCGACGAGGCCGGCGACGGCGAGGCCGCCTTCGCGGCGCGCGCGCTCGACTCGATCGGCGCGCGTCTTGCCGCGTTGCGGCTCGCGCTCGTCGCGCGCAACCCGGACGCGTCGCCCGACCTGCTGATGTTTCCGAACGAGCTCGATCAGCTGCGCGCGGGGCTCGCGCAATTTCTCGCGGCCTGTCTCGCCGATAACCCGTACCTCGAACGGCCGCTGCTGCGCGGCATCTTCTTCAGCAGCGGGCAGCAGGAGGGCGGGGCGGTGTCGTCGCTGCCGGGCGTGCCGCTGCCGCCGACGCCCGTGCACGCGGGCGGTATCGCCGGGCTGTTCCTGCACGACTTCTTCGGCCGCATCCTGCCGCAGGACCGGCATACGGCGAAGCCGGCCGTGCTCGTCAATCACTGGCGGCGCGTCACGCAAAGCGTGGGCATAGCGGCGTGGCTGCTGCTGCTCGTGATGATCGGCATCCTGCTGTCGGTCTCGTTTGCCGGCAACATGCAGACCCTCGCGTTCGTGCGCAGCACCCGGCCCGACCAGGCCACATTGAATGGCAACCTGGCCCACGATGCCAATGTGCTGGCCGTGTCGAACGACGTGCTCACGCAGGTCGCGCAGAACGACCGGCGCTGGCTGTCGGGACTGCTCGGCAACGGCGCCGGACTGCCGGATCTGGAAGCGCGCCTGCACGCCGTGTTCGTGAAGCAGTACCGCGAGGCGGTCCAGCCCGTCGTCGACCAGAACGAGCAGGCCGCGCTCGCGTCCGCGGGCAACGCGCCCGTCGAGGCGGCGAGCCAGATCCTGAACCTCGCGCGCGCTATCGGCATCGAACAGGCGCGTCTTGGCGGCGCGGATCGCGCGGCGCTGGAGGCGCTGCCGCAGCCGGTGCCGACCCAGCTCTATCCCACGCGCCTGAACGAGCAGCTGAACCAGCTCGCGATCTCGTCGCTCGTCTGGTCGCCCGAGGACGCGCCGTGGCTGCGCGAACGCGTGAAGGCGCAGCGCGCGCTGCTCGACCAGCTCGTGAGCACCGATCCGCAGATGACCTGGCTCGTCGGCCTCGTGCCGGACGGCGCGGGCGCGGCGCCCGTGCGGGCGAGCGACTTCTGGGGCAGCGGCCTCGCGGGCGCGCCGGCGCTGGCCA
>DATEJU010000304.1:0-6123 GCA_035277805.1 Paraburkholderia sp.
ACGTTCCATACTTTTGGGATGAGGATACCCCCGCAATCCGTTGGGTCAGCGGAACCGATTCTTCCATTCGCGCATCAGCGCGAACGCGGCCAGCCGGTCCGTCACCGTTTCATGCAGCGCCTCGGCAAGCGCTGCTTGAACAGCCGGATCGCCGGATCGCAGAAAGGGGTTGACGGCACGCTCGTGCGCGATTGTGGTGGGCAAGGTGGGGATACCGCGCTCGCGCAACGCATGTGCCTGGCGGCTCCAGTCGCGCAGATCGGCATTGCCCGGATCGCAGGCCAGCGCGAAACGGATATTCGAAAGCGTGTACTCGTGCGCGCAATGCACCTGGGTGGCGCCCGGCAGCGCCGCGAACGAATCGAGCGAGGCGAGCATCTGCGCGGGCGTGCCCTCGAAGAGGCGCCCGCAGCCGCAGGCGAAGAGCGTGTCGCCACAAAAGAGATGCGGGACGCCCGCAGCGTCGGCGGCCTGGAAATACGCGATGTGGCCGCGCGTATGGCCCGGCACGTCCATCACCTTGAAATCGAGCGCCGGCGCATCCAGATGGAGCGCATCGCCGCCCTTCACGCGCGTGACGAAAGCATCGAGCGGGCCGAGCGCCTCGCCCGCCGGGCCGTACACCGGCACGCGGTCATCCGAAAGCAGATCTGCCACTCCGCCGACGTGGTCGTTGTGGTGATGGGTGAGTAAAATAGCGACGAGCCGCCAGCCTCGCTTCGCCAGATACGCGCGAACCGGCGCGGCGTCGCCCGGATCGACGGCAACGGCATTGTGGCCGTCCGACACGACCCAGATGTAGTTATCTTCAAAAGCCGGAACCGGTACGTATTCGAGTGCGGCGGCAAGCGTGGCGGCTGGCACGGATGCGTGCTCAAGCGGACTCTTCATGGGGCGGCGTACTTTTCGACATGTCTGACCGAACGATTATAGACTGGCCCGCCTGGACCGGATCGCCCGCCGGGCGGTACGTGCTGGGCTGGGAGCAGGAGCAGCTCGACCGCGTGGTGTCGAACATGTTCGGCTACCATGCGCTGCAGCTCGGCCTGCCGCAGCTCGACGCGCTGCGCGAGAACCGCATGCCGTGCCGCGGCCTCGTGCTCGACGCGGCCGGCGCGACGAGCGCGCCGTACACCGTGCCCGGAGCGCAGCCGCCGTCCGATTTGCAGCATCCGCCCGCGCCGCATGCGCCGGCCGGCCGCAGCACGGTCTGGTGCGACCATCTCGATCTGCCGTTCGAGGCGCAGAGCGTCGACCTCATCGTGATGCCGCACACGCTCGAATTCACGAGCGACCCGCACCGCCTGCTGCGCGAAGCCGAACGCGTGCTGATGCCCGAAGGGCAGTTGCTGATCGTCGGCTTCAATTCGCTCTCGCTGTGGGGCGCGCGCCAGTCGGCGGCGAAGCTCACGGGACATCCGTTCCTGCCCGCGCGCGAGGACCTGATCGCCTTCACGCGCCTGAAAGACTGGATCAAGCTGCTCGGCTTCGAGCTTGAACGCGGACGCTTCGGCTGCTATCGTCCGCCGCTCGCCACCGAGAAATGGCTCGGGCACTACGCCTTCATGGAGGCCGCCGGCGACCGCTGGTGGCCGATCTTCGGCGCCATCTATATGGTGTCAGCCATCAAGCGCGTGCGCGGCATGCGTCTCGTCGGCCCGCTGAAGGTCAAGAAACCGGTGCTGGCGCCCAGCCTGAAGCCTGCCGCCACCACTCCCTCCCCTACTCGCAACAAGGACTCATGAGCTCACCCGACTTCGTCGAAATCTTCACGGACGGCGCCTGCAAGGGCAACCCCGGCCCCGGCGGCTGGGGCGCGCTGTTGCGCTTCGGCGCACAGGAAAAGGAACTGTTCGGCGGCGAGGCCGGCACGACCAACAACCGCATGGAGCTGATGGCGGTGATCGCCGCGCTCGACGCGCTCAAGCGTCCGTGCAAGGTGGTCGTGCACACCGACTCGCAATACGTGCAGAAAGGCATCAGCGAATGGATCCACGGCTGGAAGAAGAAGAACTGGATGACGGCCGCGAAAACGCCCGTCAAGAACGACGACCTGTGGAAGCGCCTCGACGCGCTCGTCGCGCAACATGAGGTGGAGTGGCGCTGGGTCAAGGGCCACGCCGGCCATCCGGAGAACGAGCGCGCCGACGCGCTTGCGAACCGCGGCGTCGCCACGCTCGCCGAAATCTGAGCCTGGGTGCATAGCGCGTTCAAGCGAACGCGCGGCTCCCGCCTTCACGCAATCACGCTGCAAACGACATGCGCCAGATCATTCTCGATACCGAAACCACCGGCCTGAACGCCCGCACGGGCGACCGCATCATCGAAATCGGCTGCGTCGAGCTGGTCAATCGCCGGCTCACGGGCAACAACCTGCACTTCTACGTCAACCCCGAACGCGACAGCGATCCGGGCGCGCTCGCCGTGCACGGCCTGACGACCGAGTTCCTCTCGGACAAACCGAAATTCGCCGAAGTGGCCAATGAGATTCTCGATTTCGTGCGCGATGCCGACATCATCATCCACAACGCGCCGTTCGATATCGGCTTTCTCGACGCCGAGCTCGCGCTGCTCGGCAAGCCGCCGTTCAAGGAGCACTGCGGCGAGGTGATCGACACGCTGGTGCAGGCCAAGCAGATCTTCCCCGGCAAGCGCAATTCACTCGACGCGCTGTGCGACCGCTTCGGCATCAGCAACGCGCACCGCACGCTGCACGGCGCACTGCTCGACTCGGAGCTGCTCGCCGAAGTCTATCTGGCGATGACGCGTGGCCAGGAGAGTCTTGTCATCGACATGACGAGCACGACCGAGACCACCGGCAGCGTGGCGGCGCCGCGCGTGAAATTCGAGACGCTCGCGCTGCCCGTGATCGCCGCAAGCGAGGAAGAGCTCACTGCACACGAAGCGCTGCTCGACGGTCTCGACAAGTCGATGAAAGGCACCTCGGTGTGGCGCGCGCAACCAGTCCCCGCCGAAGAGAATGCGGGCACTGTGCAAAATACTTAAGAAAGGGCTTTACAAGATCGGAAACGCCCGGCATAATCTCAATCTCTTCGGGTGGTTAGCTCAGCGGTAGAGCACTGCCTTCACACGGCAGGGGTCACTGGTTCGATCCCAGTACTACCCACCAGAATTCCTGGTGTTGGTAAAGACAAGCACCGAAGATCAAAAGCCCCGTTGCGTACGCACCGGGGCTTTTTCATTTCCGGCAAGCGAACCCGGCGGTAATAAGGATGCCGATATAAATCGCCCTTTTCATCCGCAGGCTTCTCATCGCGAGCCTCGCTAAGCGGCCCCCGTAGCGAGGCCGATTCCGCGCGCCATCCCCGTCGCGGCAAATACCATCACGACGAGCAGCACCGTCTGCCACGCGCCAATGCGCGCGTACTTCGGCGCACTGGTGAGGTCGGGCACATCGCCGCGACGCACGGCGAGCCGCCAGCGCAGCAGCGCCATCATCGGTGCGATCTCGAGCAGCAAGATCAGCACGAGCGCGCCCATCTTCACGTGAAAGAGCGGCTCATGCAGGTAATAGTCGGCGCCCTTCCCGAACCCGCCGAATGCCCGCATCGCCCCCGTCACGATCAGCACGACCGCCGAGCCGCCCCAACCGTTGTCGGCGGCGAAGATCTGGGGTAGCGCCTCGGTGGAGGTGCAACGGCGCAGGCCGCGCGTGCGCCGCAGAATCGACGCGAGCGCGAAGCCGAAGGCCAGCAGGTGAATGGCGGCAAGCAACCAGCGTATGAGCATCGCGGCTCCTTCGAAACGACGACAGGATCGACAAGCTTGCACAAAGCGCACTTCGCGCAGGTACGGCCTGAAGCGGTGCGGCCTGGCAGCCCGGCGCAGCGCGCCTGGGCGATGACGCGGCGTGCTAAGCCTGTTTTAGTGCGGCGTCGAGTGCGCGTGCGGCGACGCGGTCGCCTTCGGTGACGAGCCGCACGCGCATGACGGTCTGACGATTGTGACCCGCCGCTGCCGGCGAGTCCCACAGCAATTCGATCCTCGGATGGCGTCCGGAAGTACGCGCCGGCGCGGCATGGCGCGGCAACGCCGGAGCGGCAGGCACGCCGCTCGCAGCCTGCCTAGCCGAAGTGGCCGAAGTGGCCAATGGCGTGTCCGACTGCGTGTCCGACTGCGTGTCCGCTGACGTGACCGACGAAGTGGCCGGTGCCGGGCTCGCAGTATCGGCAACGGTTCCGGATTCAGCCGGCGTCGCGCTGGCCACCGGCGCATCGGCCGGCGCGGAACGCGCCGTCTCCGCGGCCGGTCGAATATCCATCGGCCAGCGCACCGACAGTTCGCGCGCATCGTATTGCCCAACCTTGCGGCTTTCGAGCCAGACGATGGTCGTGCGCGTCGCGGCGTCGATCGACACCGCATAGCGCTCAATCGCGAAACGCCGCGCCGCCACATTGGTGCGCCACAACGCGCGCGGGCGGCAGATCCAGACCACTGACGCATAGAGTGCGGGCGCCACCACGAGCCAGCCGTTGGTGGCCTCGATCGCCTCCACCGCGCGCCGCCAGCCATCGGCCCAGACAAACATGCCGATCGACCAGAGCGCGAACAGGCAGCCGAGCGCGCCGAAGATGCGCAACGCCTGGCGCAGCCATTGGGGCAGCGGATGAAACGGCCGCTCGGCGCGCGCCTTCCCGCCTGGCAACACGATCAGCAGAAACAGGAAGATGAGATTCAGGCACGCAACCGGCGACGAAGCCATGCCCCGCAGCGCCGCGAGGAAGTCCATGTCGCCCATCGAGTGGAGCCAGCGCGCAAGGATCACGAGACCGATCGCGCGCAGCGCGAACATCTTCCCGGCACCGGGGACGGTGGCGGCGCGCGTCGGTCGAGATCTCGCCAAGGCACTTCTCCTGAGGTGGCGGTTGTCTTGCGCTGTGGTCATGCGCAGTCGTCTTGCGCGCTTGTCGCGCGCTGCAGTCGTGAATAAATTGCGGATTCCGCGGAACGGCCATTATAGGGACATTGCCGCCGCCCCTCACGCTCGCAGGCGGTGTTTAGCTTGTCCTGAAACCCGGTGCGGCGCAAATGCGACAACGCCCCGGTGCAAAGCACTGGGGCGTTGGAGGGGCAAGGAACGCGCGGCGGCGCGTCCCAGAGAGCGGCAGCGGGCAGCGCCGTCTGGCTTGCCTATGCGCTGCGGGCCAGTTAGCCGGCGTTGACTTCGCGCAGCACGGTGCGATGCTTCTGGCGCAGCAGGTCTTCGTAGACGGCCACGTAGTTCCGCGCCATCACCTTCGACGAGAAGCGTGCCTCGAACGCGGCGCGCACCTTCTCGCGCGGCAGCGTCGAGAGGCGCTTGACCGCCGCGACTGCGCTGATCTCGTCTTCGACGACGAAACCCGACACGCCGCTCTCGATGACTTCCGGCACCGAGCCACGCTTGAACGCGATGACCGGCGTGCCGCAGGCCATGGCTTCGATCATGACGAGGCCGAAGGGCTCCGGCCAGTCGATCGGGAACACCAGTGCATGCGCATTGCCGAGGAACTCGCGCTTTTCGTGCTCGCCGATTTCGCCGATGTACTCGACATGCGGCAATGCCATCAGCGGCTTGATGACTTCTTCGTAGTAGGCACGGTCGGCCTTGTCGATCTTGGCGGCGACCTTGAGCTTCATGCCCGCCTGCTGGGCGATGCGAATCGCGCGGTCAAGACCTTTCTCCGGCGAAACGCGGCCGAGGAATGCAAGGTAGCCGGGTTCGACGTTCGGGATCGGCTTGAGCACGTCTTCCGGCAGGCCGTGATAGACGGTCTGCTGCCAGTTCGCCTGTTGCAGCGGGATGCGCTGGTTGTCCGAGATCGAGACGACCGGCACGTCATTGAATGCGGTGAAGATCGGCTGCAGTTCGGGCAGATCGAGACGGCCGTGCATGGTCGTGACGAACGGCACCGGCTGACGCTGGAACAGCGAGAACGGGTAGTAGTCGATGTGGAAGTGCAGCACGTCGAACTCGTCGGCGCGGCGGCGCACTTCTTCGAGCAGCAGCATGTGCGGAGCCATCACGTCGCGAATCGTCGGGTCGAGGCGCAGCGCCTGCGGCCAGAATGCTTCGAGCTTTGCCGAGGTGATCGAATCGCCGCTGGCGAAGAGCGTGACGTC
>DATEJU010000305.1:0-7198 GCA_035277805.1 Paraburkholderia sp.
GCTGCTGCACGACTTTCGCCAGAACCGCAATCACATCGCCATCGTCGTGGACGAATACGGCGGCGTGGCCGGCCTCATCACGATCGAGGACGTGCTCGAGCAGATCGTCGGCGACATCGAGGACGAATACGACTTCGACGAAGAAAGCGGCAACATCATCGCTTCGCCCGACGGACGCTTCCGCGTGCGCGCGCTCACTGAAATCGAGCAGTTCAACGAGGCGTTCGGCACCCATTTTTCGGACGAGGAAGTCGATACCATCGGCGGCTTCGTCACGCATCACTTCGGGCACGTGCCGCATCGCGGCGAAAAGGTCCGCATCGACGACCTGATCTTCGAGGTGCTGCGCGCCGACGCGCGCCAGGTGCACATGCTGCTCGTGCGCCGCGACCCGCTCGCGGGTCAGCGCGAAGCGGCGCTGCAGCCGCCGGGGACCTGACGCCCCGCGCCACGCGCGCATCGAACGACGCCGGCCTGCGGGCCGGCGTTTTGCTTGGTGGCGCGGGCAGCACACGCCGCACGATCGACACCCGATCTGCCCCCAAACGCTCGCTCCGACGCCACACATTACCGACGCGCGAAAATGCTATTGTTGCGCTCGCTGCACGCACGGCGCGTGCGGCGAACGTTTTGCAACCCGCGCCCCGAGCGCCCCTGCAGTCGGACTGCAGCGCCCAAGCACACCCATGGCTGAACCGATCGATTCCCGCACGCGCGACGGCGCGCGCGCCCCAAACGCTTCCTCCGCCGCTGGCAGCAGCGCCGCTCGCCGCGCCTTGCCCGCCTGGCACTACCTGGCCGCCGCCGCGCTGGGCGCGCTCAACACGCTCTCGTTCGCGCCCACGCCGCACGGCGGCTGGCTCGAAATCGCGATCTTCGCGGGCTTCTACTTCTGGCTCACACGCACCACGGGCTGGAAGAGCGCGCTCTTCACGGGCTGGGCGTTCGGCTTCGGCAATTTCGTGAGCGGCGTCTGGTGGCTCTACGTGAGCATGCATGTCTACGGCGGCATGCCCGCCGTGCTCGCCGGCGCGGCGCTCGTGCTCTTCTCGCTCTATCTCGGCCTCTATCCGGCGCTTGCCGCGCTCGTCTGGTCGTTCTGCGCGGGACACGCAAGCAATGGCCTGAATCGATCAAAGACGGGCGCCCTGCCGTTTTCGCCGACATGGCACGGCGTCTTCGCATTCGCGAGCGCGTGGGCGCTCGGCGAATGGGCGCGCGGCTATGTTTTCACCGGTTTCCCGTGGCTTTCGAGCGGCTACGCGCAAGTGGACGGGCCGCTCGCCGGATTTGCGCCGATCGTCGGCGTCTATGGCGTGGGCTGGGTGCTCGCGCTCGTGGCGGCGCTGATCGTGCAGGCGCTCGCGCACGTGCGCAAGACGCAGCCGGATGCGCTCGCGTCTTCCTCCGGCGGCGCAACGCGCGGTGGCGTCGCTACGCCCGCTCTCGCCGCTGCTGCCACCATTGCCGTGATCGGCACGGGCTTGCTGCTGCCGCTCGTCAGCTGGACACACCCCGAAAACGCGCCGCTGAACGTGCGCCTCCTGCAAGGCAATGTGAAGCAGGAGATGAAGTTCTCCGAGGCCGGCCTCGACGAATCGCTCAGCGAATTCCAGAAGCTCATCACCGAAAAGCCCGCCGATCTCGTCGTCACGCCCGAGACCGCGATTCCCGTGCTCATGCAGGAAATACCGGAGAAGTTCGGCCGCGATGTGCGCGCGTTCGCAGACGGCACCGGCACCGCGATCCTGTTCGGCGCAGTGGGCAGCACGATCACGCCGGACGGGCGCGTCGTGGACTACACCAACAGCCTCTTCGGCATCACGCCCGGCCAGAACGGCCTGTACCGCTACGACAAGCACCACCTCGTGCCGTTCGGCGAATTCGTGCCGTGGGGCTTCCGCTGGTTCGTGAACCTCATGAACATCCCGCTCGGCGACTTTGCGCGCGGCGCGCCCGTGCAGCCGCCGTTCCTCGTGCATAACCAGCCAGTGGCCGTCGATATCTGCTACGAGGACATCTTCGGCGAGGAAATCGCGCGCACGGTGCGCGAAAACCCGACCTCGCCGGGCATCCTCATCAACTCGACGAACCTTGCCTGGTTCGGCGACACCATCGCTCTTGACCAGCATCTGCAGATCGCGCGCATGCGCTCGCTCGAAACCGGCCGGCCGATGCTGCGCGCGACCAACACGGGTGCGACTGCCGCCATCGACGCGAAAGGCCGCGTGATCGCGCGCCTGCCCACCTTCACCGTGGGCTCGCTCGACGTGCGCGTGGAAGGCACGCAAGGCTTCACGCCCTACGTGACGAGCGGCAACAACACGGTGGTCGCCGTGTCGCTGCTGTTGCTGGCGTTCGGCTTCGCGTTCGGGCCGGCCCGGCTGGGGCGCAAGAAGCCGTGACGACGCGCCAGGCGGCAGCGCCGCGCGCGGCGCCGGAGCCGAAAGGAAGCGCGGCGGCAGCTTCGTCGCCGCATCGGCAATCGATGCCGCTGCGGCGCTACGCCAACACCGAAATCTCCCCGGAACCCCAGCGCGGTCTCAACCCCGCGCCAATCCGGTAAAATTCAATGTTTTAGCACCGGGCCGCCCCTCCTGACCGGGGGCCGGGACCGCAGCACGCAAGGAATGAATGTCGCCAAGCGCCGAATGCCGCGCCTGGCCGCCCTTGCCGCCGCAGCCCACGCCTTTCGCCCTAAAAGACACTGCAGGCACACATGCTCACGTTTCAGCAAATCATCCTGACGCTCCAGTCGTACTGGGACAAGCAGGGCTGCGCGCTGCTCCAGCCGATCGACATGGAAGTCGGCGCCGGCACCTCGCACGTCCACACCTTCCTGCGCGCGATCGGCCCCGAGCCGTGGCGCGCGGCCTATGTGCAACCGTCGCGCCGCCCGAAGGACGGCCGCTACGGCGAGAACCCGAACCGCCTGCAGCACTACTACCAGTACCAGGTCGTGCTCAAGCCCGCGCCGGAGAACATCCTCGATCTGTACCTCGGCTCGCTCGAAGCGCTCGGCTTCGACCTGAAGCAGAACGACGTGCGTTTCGTCGAGGACGACTGGGAGAACCCCACGCTCGGCGCCTGGGGCCTCGGCTGGGAAGTGTGGCTCAACGGCATGGAAGTCACGCAGTTCACCTACTTCCAGCAAGTAGGCGGCCTCGACTGCAAGCCGGTGCTCGGCGAAATCACCTACGGCCTGGAACGTCTCGCGATGTATCTTCAGAAGGTCGAGAACGTCTACGACCTCATCTGGACCGAGTGGGAAGAGGAAGGCCCGAACGGCCCCGAGCTGCGCCGCCTCACGTACGGCGACGTCTACCACCAGAACGAAGTCGAGCAATCCACGTACAACTTCGAGCATGCGAACGTCGACTTGCTGTTCACGTTCTTCAACGCGTACGAGAGCGAAGCGAAGCGCATGATCGATCTGCAGCTCGCGCTGCCCGCCTACGAGCTCGTGCTCAAGGCCGGGCATACGTTCAACCTGCTCGATGCGCGCGGCGCGATCTCGGTGACGGAGCGCGCGGCGTACATCGGCCGCATCCGCGCGCTCTCGCGCAGCGTCGCGCAGTCGTACTACGAATCGCGCGAGAAGCTCGGCTTCCCGATGCTCGGCAATCCGGTGCACGGCGTGCCGGGCCTCACCACCGACGAACAGGACGCCGCGATGCCCGCCTGGGCGCCGCCGCTGAAGGTCGAACGCAAGTTCGACGAGGAATGACCGGATCTTTACAACAATGACGCAAGCTCATCATGCCACCCTCCTCGTCGAACTCTTGACCGAGGAACTGCCGCCGAAGGCCCTCGCGCGCCTGGGCGACGCGTTCGCCGAAGGCATCGCGCAGCGCCTCGCCGCGCGTGACCTGATCGAAGGCGAGCTCTCGTTCGAACGCTACGCCACGCCGCGCCGTCTCGCCGTGACGATCAAGAACGTGCGCAACGTCGCGCCCGAAAAACAGGTGCGCGAAAAGGTGCTGCCCGTCTCGGTCGCGCTCGACGCCAACGGCCAGCCCACCGCGCCGCTCGCGAAAAAGCTCGCCGCACTCGGCTTCGCCGACTTCCCCGTGGGCGACCTCGAGCGCGCGAGCGACGGCAAGAACGAAGCGTTCTTCCTGCGCTATTCGGCGCCGGGCGCGACGCTCGCCGACGGCCTGCAAGCCGTGCTCGACGAGGCGCTCGCCAAGCTGCCGATCCCGAAGGTCATGACGTACCAGCGCCCGGACGGCAGCAACGTGCAGTTCGTGCGCCCGGTGCACCGCCTGACGGTCCTGCACGGCGACCAGATCGTGCCCGTCACGGCGTTCGGCATCGACGCAGGCGACACCACGCGCGGCCACCGCTTCCTCTCGCACGGCAACGTCGCGATCACGCACGCCGACGACTACGCGCACACGCTGCAACACAAGGGCCGCGTGATTGCGAGCTATGCCGACCGCCGCGAAACGATCCGCGAGCAGCTCATCGAACAGGCCGGCGACGACCAGGTCGTCATGCCCGAAGCGCTGCTCGACGAAGTGAATTCGCTCGTCGAATGGCCGGTCGTATACGCCTGCAAGTTCGAGGACGAATTCCTGCAAGTGCCGCAGGAATGCCTGATCCTCACGATGCAGACGAACCAGAAGTACTTTGCGCTCACCGACGCGGCAGGCCGCCTGCGCTCGCGTTTCCTGATCGTCTCGAACATCGAGACCGAAACGCCGGGCGAGATCGTGGAAGGCAACGAGCGCGTCGTGCGCCCGCGCCTCGCAGACGCCAAGTTCTTCTTCGAGCAGGACAAGAAAAAGCCGCTGGCCGACCGCGTGCCGCTGCTCGCGAACGTGGTCTATCACAACAAGCTCGGCTCGCAGTTGCAACGCGTGGAGCGCCTCGAAGCGCTCGCGGGCGCCATCGCGCAACTGAGCGGCGCCGACATCGCGCTCGCGAAACGCGGCGCGCGCCTCGCCAAGGCCGACCTGCTGACCGACATGGTGGGTGAGTTCCCCGAGCTGCAGGGCACGATGGGCACCTACTACGCGCGCCACGACGGCGAGCCCGAAGAAGTCGCTGTCGCGTGCACCGAGCACTATCAGCCGCGCTTCTCCGGCGACGCACTGCCGGGCACGGCCACGGGCACGATCGTCGCGCTCGCGGACAAGCTTGAAACGCTCGTGGGCATCTGGGGCATCGGCCTCGCGCCGACCGGCGAGAAGGACCCGTTCGCACTGCGCCGTCACGCGCTGGGCGTGCTGCGCATCTTGGTCGAAAAGCAACTGCCGCTCGACCTCGTCGACTTGCTGCGTACGACCTACGCGCAGTTCGCAGGCATCGAAGCCGTGACGGAATCGACGCAAGCGATCTACGAATTCTGCCTGGACCGCCTGCGCGGCATGCTGCGCGAGCGCGGCTACGCGGCGCAGGAAATCGACGCGGTGCTCGCGATGAACCCCACGCGCCTCGACGACATCGTCGCGCGACTCGACGCCGTGCGCGAATTCGCGGCGCTCGAGGAAGCGGCCTCGCTCGCGGCGGCCAACAAGCGCATCTCGAACATCCTCAAGAAGTCCGATGGCGTCGAGGACACAAGCGTGCAGAGCGCGCTCTTCGTGGAAGGCGCGGAAAAAGCGCTTTTCGCGCAGCTCGAACAGGTCACGCCGCGCGTGCAGACGCAACTGGCCGCACGCGAGTACACGGGCGCGCTCACGGCGCTCGCAGCGCTGCGCGAAACCGTCGACACGTTCTTCAACGACGTGATGGTGAACGCGGAGGATCCGGCGTTGCGCGCGAACCGCCTCGCGCTGCTCAAGGCGCTGCATCGCCAGATGAACAGCGTGGCCGACATCTCGCGCCTCGCCGCGTGATGGCCGTCGTGATACGAAACTGAGCACGACGCCATGCCGACCAGCACCAGCCGCAAACTCGTGATTCTCGACCGCGACGGCGTGATCAACGTGGACTCCGACGCATTCATCAAGTCGGTGGACGAATGGATCGCGCTTCCAGGCAGCCTTGAAGCGATCGCACGCCTGAACCAGGCGGGCTATCGCGTCGCCGTCGCGACGAACCAGTCCGGCATCGGCCGGGGCCTGTTCGACACGACGGCGCTCAACGAGATGCACGCGAAGATGCAACGCCAGGCCGCCGCCGTGGGCGGACGCATCGACGCGGTGTTCTTCTGCCCGCACACCGCGCAAGACCATTGCGACTGCCGCAAGCCCAAGCCCGGCATGCTCAAGATGATCGCCGACCGCTTCGAGATCGATCCCGCAGAAACGCCCGTCGTGGGCGATTCGCTGCGCGACCTGCAAGCGGGCGCGGTGCTCGGCTTTCCCACGCACCTCGTGCTCACGGGCAAAGGCGAGAAGACGCTCGCGGCAGGCGGCCTGCCCGAAGGCACGAAAGTGCACGACGACCTGCGCGCGTTCGTGCTCGACTTCCTCGCGAACGAGACGGCTTAGCGTCGCCCCGCTGCCCAGCCGCCCTGCCCTCCGAACGGTCCAACCGATGCGCTTCATCCGCTCCCTGCTGTTGTTCATCTACCTGATCGTCTACACGATCCCCTACGCAACGGCATGCTTCATCGCATTCCCGTTCATGAACGCCGCGCGGCGCTACTGGATGGCCGTCGGCTGGTGCCGCTCGACGATGTTCGTCGCGCGCTGGCTCAACGGCATCCGCTACCGCATCGAAGGCATTGAGAACCTGCCCAACGGACCGGCCGTGCTGCTCTCGAAGCACCAATCGGCCTGGGAGACGCTCGCATTTCCCGCACTGATGCCTCGACCGCTGTGCTACGTATTCAAGCGCGAACTGCTGTACGTGCCGTTCTTCGGCTGGGCGCTGGGCATGCTGAAGATGGTTCACATCGACCGTAAGGAAGGCAAGTACGCGTTCGCCTCCGTGACGCGCCAAGGCAAGGCGCGCATGGCCGAAGGCGCTTGGGTCATCATGTTCCCGGAAGGCACGCGCACGCCGGTGGGCAAGCAGGGCAAGTACAAGACCGGCGGCGCGCGTTTCGCGATCTCCACGGGCGCGCCCGTCGTGCCGATCGCGCACAACGCGGGACATGTCTGGCCCCGCAACTCGTTCATCAAATATGCGGGTATAGTCACGGTGTCGATCGGCAAGCCGATCGAGACAACCGGGCTCACGCCCGACCAGGTGAATACGCGCGTGGAACAGTGGATCGAAGCCGAAATGCGACGCATCGATCCGG
>DATEJU010000306.1:0-21645 GCA_035277805.1 Paraburkholderia sp.
CCTTCAGCCGCGTCGGAGCGCGGCGGCCGGTGTTCGGTGACAGAGTAACGAAATTGGGCTGAACACCCATCTCCTATTTGGAAGCTCGATTTACCCGATATCGACGCCCACGCGAATTTTTACACGGCAAGCGCAAACGCCTCGGCGGGATCGGATACTGCGAGGCGTTTGCCAAATGCCTTCTTAGAAGTTGTGGCGCAAGCCAGCGATCACCGCGAGTTGCTTGTCAGTGTTGGAGTTGACAAGATTAGGGATCTGCGCGAGGTTGCTCGTGCCCCCATTGGCATCGATGCCAAGCCCCGCGCCCGATGACTTCTGACCGATCGCTACAGCATAGAGCGCCGTGCGCTTCGAGAGGCTGTACACAGCGCCCATGTTGATCTGATGAATACGCGTGGACGAGCCTTCATCCGGGTGCGCATCGTTGAAGATGTATGCGAAGCCGAATTTCAGCGTGGGCGAGAATTGCCACATCGCATTGAGTTCGGCGATATCGAACGAGATCTCCGCGCTCTGCGGCCGTGCGGCGCTCGCAAAATACTGGCTCTGCGAGAGGCGCGTATGCGTATAGTTAAGCGCCAACGTCACATTGTCGAATGCATATGACCCACCCGCACCGTAGATGGCGATCTTCTGCGCATTCTGCAGGTCGCAATATGCCCCATCGGCGTTGGTGCAGCTGAAATCACCGATATAGCCACTCTCTCCGCCCAAAGCTGCTTGCAGAGGATTTCGCAACGTCAGATAGCCCGCCGACAGTGCGAGTGGCCCGTGTGTATAGTTCGCCGAGACCGACCAGCCGCGGTTGCGCGAGAAGTTGCCAGCCACACCGCCCAGGCTGAACAGGCCACCTGCGGTCAAGCCGCCAAAGCTAGGGCTGATGTACTTGATCGAGTTGTTAAAGTTAAGCGCTTCGTTGAGATTGTCCACGTCGCCGAAATGCGAGCCGTAGAGCGTCGCCCAGTTGTTGCTCGACGCATAGGCGCCCATGTAGTCGGAGAACGAATCGTACTGACGGCCGAGCGTCAGCGTGCCGTAGTGCGCGTTTCCGATGCCCACCCACGCGTTTCGGTTGAAGAGCGTGCCACCTTGCAGCAGCGCACCATTCTGCGGGAAAAAGCTGTTTTCCAGCGCGAAGTTCATCGAGTTGCCGTTGCCGATGTCCTCGCTTCCGGTGAGGCCCCAGCGCGATGGCACGAGATTGCCGCCGCCGAGCAGCCAGTTCGAGTGGCCGTCGGTGTGGCCATCTGCGTAAGTGGTCTGCTGGTTCGTCGAATAAACAACGCCGGCGTCCACCGTCCCGTAGAAGGTAACCGAAGGCTGGGCGTGCGCACTCAACGTTAGGGTGCATGAAACCAGTGCCAACGCCGTGCGCTTAACCAAAAGATCTGCCATGTCGTTTTCTTTAGAAGTGTGAGCTCGCACAATCGTCATGTGCCGGAAGCGACCGGTCTGCGGCACGCAGTAGCGCGCCGCCCGCGTATGTGGACTGCAAAGGGTGCTGCGGATGCTACAACATCGACTGCACAAGGTATCGCCGCTACGTCGGTACCCTGTTTACTGCCCGAAGCGCGCGTCGACGACTACCCGTCAATGCCTCTCGCATTGAATTCTGCCGACGATCCGTTGGAGATTTGACGGTTGCCCAATCGTCACTCGCTCAAAAGAAGAGAGGTGTGTTAAAACGCGCCAAATTTTTCGCGAAACGCGCCACATCCCCTCGCGTTGACGCGAGGACGAACCCTCGTCACACATGGGCTTACCTTCTCCCTTAATACGACTGGCTTTACCTATGGAAAAGCCTAGTAAGTACGGCGCAAAAAAACATGTTTTTGGCGCAAATTATCATCAGCTCGAAATTTTGACTGCCTGAGAATCGACTGCATCACGAATTTCAGCGACCCGATTTGTGAGCTGCCTTTCATTGCTACGCAATGGATTCAGGTTCGAATTTTTAAAATAGCCTTCAACGGCGTCGCAAATAAACGGCAAGGAGCGTTCAAATGTCTTTAGCTAATGAGTCCCCCACCGCTCTGCGCCGTAATGCGCTGGGCTTACTTGGCATCGTCTTTTTTGTCATCGCGACCAACGGTCCATTGACGGCTCTGGTCGGCTTGGTTCCATCAAGCATATCTCTCGGCAACGGTATAGGAGTCCCTAGCGCATTCCTGCTCGTCGGGTGCATCTACCTCCTGTTTAGTGTGGGCTTCGTGGCAATGGGTAGGTACATAAAGAACTCCGGCGCATTCTATGCATACGTGTCTAACGGGCTTGGAAGGCCGGCTGGCGTCGCTACTGCCTTCACGGTAATCGTGGCCTACAACACAATGCAAATTTGCGCCTTTGCCGTTTTTGGCTTCTTCGCGAGTCAAGCGATTGGGGGGGCGTTCCTCGTCGTGATCCCGTGGTGGGCAATTGGAGCCGCAACCGTTTTCGCTGTCCACTTTTTTGGGACGCGAAACATCGAATTCAACGGAAAGCTGTTGGGTATCCTGATGTTGGCAGAGATGGCTATCATCGCAGTCTTCGATATCGGTGTCGTATTCCACGGTGGCGGACCTGACGGCTTCGTTCTTGCGTCCTTTTCACCGGCAGCCGTCTTCACCAAGGGGATGGGGCCCGCTCTGGTCTTCGTTGTCACCGCTTTCATGGGATTCGAGACAACGGCGATCTATGCCGAGGAGGCCCGCAATGCCGACAAGACAGTTCCGCGCGCAACGTACATTGCCGTGCTGATTATTCTTTCTTTCTTCGCGATCTCCAGCTGGCTCCTGATCTCCGCCGATGGCGCGAAAAACGTAGTCTCCGCAGCAACGAACGACCCCGGCAACCTTTGGTTCGCAATGAGCGAAAAACTGGTAGGCAAGTGGTCATCCGATGTGATGAGTGTCCTGCTTTTGACAAGCCTTTTTGCGGTGCTCCTTAGCTTCCACAACGCGATCGCACGTTATCTGTTCTCGATGGGACGCGAGGCAATCCTCCCGGGCTTTCTGGCCAAAATCCATCCTACCCAGCAAACGCCCCATTTAGCTAGTGTCGTTCAGACGATCTATGGTGGCGTGACGCTTCTGGCTTGCGGCTTCTTTCAGCTCGACGCGATGAATGTGGTTGTTCCGTTGACGGCCGCCCCGTCGGCCATTGGCATTATCGCGGTCCAATGTCTCACGAGCCTCGCTGTCATCGGCTTTTTCAAGCAAAACCCGCGGCACACGAACCTGTGGCAACGCACAATTGCACCAATCTTGAGCCTCCTCGCGCTGGGCGCGGTCCTTTACCTCGTCGTCGATAATATGGCGCTGCTCACTGGTGGCGCGACAATTGCCAACCAGATTATTCCAGGCGGGATGCTGGTTACCGGCATGTTCGGCTTTGGCGTCGCTCTCTGGATGCGCCAGCGACGTCCGGCGCTCTATCAAACGCTCGCGAGGATACTTACCGAGGTCTAAGGTAATGATGAACACCGAACACGAGACCGCACCCGTGATGCCATCGAGAGTTCGACGCGAATTGACCATGAACAAAGCTTACGTTGTTCGTTTTAGGTCGCCTTTGGCGCACCTTTACCATCAATCGCTTGCGGCACGTGTAGACATTGGCCAGCGCCAGGGAAACGAAGGTGCAGCTCGTATTCTTCGCTAGCCCGCGATAGCTTCGATCAACTCGGCGTCGAGGAGCGTCTCGGGCTGCTCGTCGGGCGTGAGACCTGCGAGCGCGATTCGCGCCTATTCACAGCGCGACTGCGACACGCCAAGCTCAGTTTCCCTGACGCCGTACCGCAAAACATCAACTGTCGCTTGCCGAGCGGCATGAACCGGGCACGGCTGACCGGCGAGCGGATTCGGGAGCGGCAGAATGCGATTCTGGTCGCGCCGACCGGCGAAGAAAGAATTGGTTGGCTTGCGCTCTGAGCGAGAGTCGCTCAATGATCGCATACTTGTCGTTTGCGGGCGCTCGTCTTTCGTGCGCGCGTCGGCGTCTCGTCCTTTTTCGACCAGCTCCTGGTCGCGCGCCACAACACGGAGGAGTCGGCATAACCGATCGTGTGCGCCAGTTTGGTCCGATTGATGCCGTCTTTCCCTGTCAAGCTCCGAACACTTTCCTGACGGATCTCGCGTACGATTTCCCGCACCGAGGTTCCGACATCCGAGAGGTGTCGTTGCAATGAACGTCGAGACAAGCCAAGGTCCTTCGCAATGTCTTCAACCATCAGCTTCTCCCTTGATAGGCGCCTCGAGACAAGATCCCTCACCTGTTCGACGAGCGAATGCGGTATCGCATCTCGTGAAATTAGATCTGCTGCGTGGCGCTCCATCATTACCGCCATATGGATGTCTGCACTCTTGATCGGTGCGTCCAAGTCCGTGGCGGAGAGGAAGATGCAATTTGCTTCTGCCTCAAACCGCACTGCACATCGAAACATCCGTTGGTACGGTCGAGTATCCGCCGGCGCTGCATGTTCGAAGTGAACCTCAAGCGGATTCCAGCTCGCGCCTCTGACAAGTCTGAGCATGTTGCACATTGCAGAGATGCTAAATTCAGAATCCTGAACGCGCGGCCAAATGCCTGGGTCACTTATATGGTAGAGCCAAAATGGCGGATCGCTCCTGAGGTCAAGCTCCATCGAAGTCTCCCCTTGCCATGACTCGATGGTCGCCGAGAACTTACGCATCGCAAGTTTTAAATTCGAAGACGAGAGGAACACGAGTCCAGCCGGCCCAAGCTCAGACAATTGGAGATCTCTTCCTATTCGCAGTCCGAGTTGGGGATCGCCCATCAGCTCCGCCGCCTCTTCGAAAACGGCCATGTATGTCCTCAAAGGCAGAATCTCGTAGGGATCGGCAAGCATCCGTCGAGTAACGCGATGCTTCGCCAGCAACCCCTCACAATCCGCGCCCGCTGCATCAAGGGCTCGAATCAACGGCCCGAGGTTCCCTGCCCTGCTCAGGGGCGCGCGCGTTGACGTCACTCTGGTGCCCATGCTTCACCTCATACCATTCGCTTGCCACTGCCTTGTAGAGAGCGCCGAGGTTCCCTGGAGGAAACGCGGTGCAGCCACTGTATGGCGCGATTCAACATCACGATGGCGCAACTTATCACAGTGTCTTTTTTATGACTAGCTGACAATTTCCCCCAATCCAAGGATGCGTGCAGTTGCTTCATTTGGAGATTAGGCAGACCGATCACGCGTCCTGGAGGGCGTTTGAATATGCTCAGATAGGTGCAAAAAATGACAACTCTTTTCAGACGAATTGGGCTACGACACTTGTCGGTCGCTCATATTGGAAGCGCTTTTACGGCGCCCATGCGTGTCCGTTTTTTTTCAGCGATCGCTCAGCCGTTAGAGGCAATTTTTTCCGCAAGCGCGAACTGAACGCCCTGCACCCGCCTTCGGCAGCGGTCGCGAGGCGCGAGAACCAGGGCCCGTTGATAGATCTTTCGCCGTCGAAGCATCCGGATCACACCGAAACTCAGGATCGACGAATATGAGCACTATCGGAAAGGAAGAACGCCACCTGTTTGACGTCGCCCGATTGGCGCTGCGCCACTGGGGATGGCCAGGCAACAGTGAACTGAAGCTCCTGAAGTTTCGCGAGAATGCCGTATTTTCCGTCTTTTCTTCGGCGGCCGGGAAACGGGTGGCGCTTCGGCTCCATCGTCCGCACTATCACAGCCGTCAGGCGCTCATTTCCGAGCTGAAGTGGATGGATGCATTGCATGCCGCCGGCATACCGGTGCCGAGAGCTCTTCCCAACAGCGTCGGTGAATTACTGGTCAGTGTCGCAGCTCCGAATACGGACGATGTATTTTGGGTGGACATGCTCGAATGGATCGATGGCGCTCCGGTTGGATCAGCCGAAGAGCGAACTTACGCGGGGGGCGACGAGATCGAAAGGATCTATCGTGAGCTTGGAAAACTAGCTGCCCGCATTCACGAGCACAGTGCGAAGTGGACTCCTGACCCCGAGTTTTGGCGTCCGAGCTGGGACCTCGCCGGATGCATTGGAGTTCCTTCGCCCGCGCAAACGGAAACAGAACCCTTGTGGGGACGATACACCGATCTACAGCACCTCTCCGACGAACAACGTTCGCTGCTTTCAGAGGCAGCAGAAATCGCGGCAGACCTACTGACGAAATTCGGCATTATGCGTGACCGGTATGGGCTCGTTCATTCGGATCTCGTACCGGACAATCTGATGCAAACGCCGAATGGGCTTGTCGTCATCGACTTTGATGACTGTGGCTATGGCTGGTACCTCTGGGAACTCGGGACCGCAGTCTTTTGGCATTTGGGGGAACCCACTTATGATTTCGCCCTTCGAGGATACGTTGCCGGCTACCGGAGCGTTCGAGATCTCCCGGACGAGCATTTGTCGATGATTCCCGCTGTGCTTCTCATTCGGGCACTCGTCTACTTGGGTTGGATGCACACGCGACGGCACACCGAGCCGGCCGTTGCGCTGACACCGCACGTCGTCGCAATCAGCGTGCGCTTAGCGGCCGATCTCATCTCGCGTAACAGATCGGATATCGCACGCGCAGATGCAGCACCCTTTCGCACATGATTATTTCGGTCGAGGCACAAGGCATGACTAAGATCGCACCCGTCGTAAAGCGACGTGACGAGGACAGCCGGGCGACGCTGCTTGAACGTCGCGAATCGCTTATGGGGCCGAACGCCCCTCTTTTCTATGACTCACCGGCGTATTTCACTCATGGGTCCGGAGTGTGGCTGTTCGACGACGAAGGGCGGCGCTATCTGGATGCGTATAACAACGTCCCGCACGTCGGGCACAGTCATCCGGTAGTCACTGAAGCCGTTAGTCGGCAGATCGGCCTGTTGAATACGCACTCCCGTTATCTCAGCAAGGTCGTTCTGGATTACCACGAGCAACTGCTTTCGACGTTCGACATCCCCAATGCGCGCGCGATGCTAACCTGCACCGGCAGCGAATCAAACGAATTGGCGCTTCGGATAGCCCGCTACTTGACAGGGAACTTCGGGGTGATCGTCACAGACTACACGTACCACGGCAACACGGCCGCGGTATCGGAAGCGTCTACCGCCTTTCAGGCCAATCCCCTCGCATTACCCGTTCATATTCGCACCATCCGGGCGCCGGCTGCTGGCGCCCTTCGGGACAGTAGCGGCGCACTTCTTTTGGACGAGGCTGCTAAGAGCGTCTACCTCAACGAAGTGCGATCGGCGATCGACCACTTCGAGGCACACGGTATCGGCGTTGCTGCGATTTTGCTCGACACCATTTTCTCCACTGACGGCCTGCCGAATATCGTTCCAGGCTTCGTCCGGGAGGCGGCTGATCTCGTGCGCAGCGCAGGTGGGATGTTCATCGCGGACGAGGTTCAACCTGGTCTGGGCAGATGTGGGGAGAGTTGGTGGGGCTATCAGTTGCACGGCGTAGTCCCGGATATCGTAACGCTGGGCAAACCTCTCGGAAATGGATACCCGATCGCAGGTGTCGTTGCTTCTGCCGAGATTATCGGAGACTTCCGTCGGTCAGTCATGTACTTCAACACGTTCGGCGCTACGCCCGTCGCATGCGCAGCCGGGTCCGCTGTTCTGGAAGTCATCGAGAGTGAAAATCTGATCGAGAACGCCAGGCTGACCGGATTACTCATGCGCAAGACGCTCACCGGACTCGCCGATGCATTCGACTGCATCGGAGAAATTCGTGGGAACGGCCTGTTCATCGGCGTCGAGATTATCAAGGACAAACGAAGCTCTGAACCCGACTCGGTCATGGCTAAAAAGATTGTCGAATGTATGCGCAATAGTGGCGTCCTCATTTCGAAGATTGGCAAGTTCGACAACGTTCTGAAAATTCGCCCCCCGATGTCGTTTTCTGCCGACAACACGGTCCTGATGGCAAATACGATGAGCGACGTACTCTCAATGGTCAACGCGAATACATAGACATCCTCGAAAGAGGCCACGATGATTCACGCCGTTAGCTGGGATGAATGAATTTCAGACCAAATTTGCATTGCTCAAGTTATTAGGAGGAAATATGACCACCACACCGCCGCTTGAGCCCATCGAAATGGTGAACCGCGGCGAGCTTGCGGCCTCAACCAGCAAACTCCATCAGGGACCGCCGGCCTGTGCCGGACACGAAGTCCGGATGCATGGCCGCAATCTTTGACCTTGCCCCCGGATTACCTGCCATGCGGCTCTCCAGCGCGCCCAGCGTCCCACTCCAATGAAGACGCGCGGTGCCAATTGCGACGCGCTGTCATCGCCAGCACGATTGGCACGACGATCGATTGGTACGACTTCTTCCACTACAGCATCGTGACCGGCTTGATTTTCGCGAAATTGTACTTTCCTGAGTCGAACCCGCTCGTCGGCACGCCGAGCACAGAATAGTGAAGGCACCCGCGCTCGAAGTGCTGCGGCGCCAGCCGAAAGATATCCTGCTATCGGCCTTTGCCCGCATGGCCGAACAGGCGCCTTTCTATATTTACACGGCTTTCGTCTTCACCTATGGCATCAGGACACTGGGCGCGACACGCGATCTGCTGTTGATGGCGGTGCTCGCCGCTTCAGTGCTCGAATTCTTCACCATACCGTTCTTTGGCCATCTGTCCGATCTGATCGGACGGCGGCGGATGTACGTGATCGGCGCCGTCGCCGTCGGCATATTCTGCTTCGTCTATTTTGCGATGGTCGACACCAAGGCCCCTGCGTGGATCTTCGTAGCCATCATGCTTTCGCTGGTACCGCATTCGATGTTGTACGGTCCCCAGGCCGTTTTGATCGCAGAATCCTTCATCGGACGTCTTCGTCGCAGCGGCGCCTCTCTCGGCTACCAGTTGGCTTCGGTCATCGCGGGCGGCCCCGCACCGCTGATCGCGAACGCCCTCTTCGTCCACTACCATTCGGCCTACGCGATCGCGGGCTACGTCCTGGTGTGCACGGTGCTGAGCTTTATCGCGGCGTCGCAGATGTGCGATCACACTAACAAGGACATCTCGCAGGAATACGACGACGCAGCCGCGATGAGGGGGGGCGGACACGCGACTCCAACCGCATGATCGATCCGCTCGCCGCTGCGCTCGGTATGGTGAGGCACCGGCTTGGGCCTGAGGATAAAGTTGACGATGCGCTTGTCGTCTACGACGCTCAGCAGCGTCGGAACGATCAATTGACGCAGGTGGTAGCTTTGAACCAGCGCGCGCTCGCCATCGCCCAGCAACGCTACGAGGGGGAGCGGTCGATTATCTCGACGTGCTCAATGTCCAGAAGCAACTGCTCGAAGCACAGAGCAATCTGGAGCGAAGCAAGGCGAGCGCCAATGCGAATCCGGTCACCCTATGCAAGGCGCTCGGAGGCAGGTGGGAGACGACGTACGCCAAGCTATAGCGCGCCTAAACCCGCTCGAGAATGACCGCGATCCCTTGTCCCACGCCAATGCACATCGTGCATAGCGCGTAACGTCCACCGGTCCGCGCGAGTTGATACATTGCCGTCGTGGCAAGGCGCGCGCCCGATGCCCCGAGCGGGTGACCGAGTGCGATTGCACCACCGTTCGGGTTGAGCCGTTCGTCGGCATCGGCGAGATCGAGCGCTCGCGCAACCGCCAGCGCTTGCGCGGCAAACGCTTCGTTCAGCTCGATCACATCGATCTGATCCAGCGTGAGCCGCGCGACGCTCAACACTTTGCGTACCGCATCGATCGGGCCGACACCCATGATGCGCGGGGCAACCCCTGCCGTCGCCATCGCCACCACGCGCGCACGGGGCGTAAGGCCGAACCGCGACGCCATTTGCTCGTTGGCCAGCAACAGCGCGCATGCGCCGTCATTGACGCCCGATGCGTTGCCCGCCGTCACCGTGCCATCGGGGCGCACCACGCCCTTGAGCTTGGCTAGCGCCTCGAGCGTCGTCGCGCGCGGATGCTCATCCTTCGCGACCATGATCGGATCGCCCTTCTTCTGAGCAATCGGAACCGGGACGATTTCTTCGTCGAAGCGGCCGCTCGCTTGTGCCGCTGCCGCCCGTTGCTGGCTACGCAGCGCAAACGCGTCCTGATCTTCGCGACCGATGCCAAATTCGAACGCCACGTTTTCCGCGGTCTCAGGCATCGAATCCACTCCGTACATCGCGCGCATCGCAGGGTTGACGAACCGCCACCCGATCGTCGTGTCTTCGATCTTCGCGGCCCGGCTGAATGCGCTCTCCGCTTTGCCCATCACGAACGGCGCCCGGCTCATGCTTTCCACGCCGCCCGCGATCATCAATTGAGTCTCGCCGCTCTTGAGCGCACGCGCAGCAATGCCGAGGGCATCCAGCCCCGAACCGCAAAGGCGATTGACGGTGCTTCCAGGTACACCTTCCGGCAGGCCCGCAAGGAGGCTGGCCATGCGCGCAACATTGCGATTGTCTTCACCGGCCTGGTTGGCACAGCCGAGGATGACGTCGTCGATCGCGGCCCAATCGACTTCCCTATTGCGCGCCATCAGCGCCTTGAACGGCACAGCGGCGAGATCGTCGGCCCGCACCGGCGCCAGCGCGCCGCCGTAGCGGCCAATCGGCGTCCTGATTGCATCGCAAATAAACGCGTTTTCCATTGCTGCTCCTTGGCTAATGAGACGTCAAATCTTGGTCAGGCGCAGCCTGATCGTCAAGTGCGATTAACAGAATTTGGTGCGATTATCGAACTACAATACGCAGCACAGACGCGATGCTCGTCGGCCGGCGTAGGCCATGCCACTCGGCGCACGATGCGAATCGCGACAACGATCCGCACACCCAAGGACTGTCATGAAACGAGCAAGCCGTCGCCACGAACCGGAATCACAAGCAGACAGCGTCGAGCACGTCGAGCCGCCTGAAGGTGCGGAGCCTTCGCCATCCGAAGTGGAACCGCCATCGACGTCAAGCGGCGATCCGAATTTCATGACCTCGCTCGAACGCGGCTTGGCAGTCCTCCAAGCGTTTTCGCAAGAGCGACGCGTCTTGACGACTTCCCAGATCAGCCAGCGCACGGGCATTCCTCGCGCAGCGGTCAGGCGTTGCCTCTACACGTTGACCAAACTGGGCTTCGTGACCGAGGAAGACAATCGCTTGTTCTCGCTTCGTCCGCGCGTGCTCAAGCTCGGCCACGCCTACCTCGCTACCACGCCGCTCGCGCACGCGGCACAACCGGTCTTGCGCCATATCAGCACCACGCTCAACGAATCGAGTTCGGTTGCCATTCTCGATGGCGACGAAATCCTCTACATCGCGCGAGCATCCACGTCGCGCATCATGTCGATCGACCTGCACATCGGCAGCCGTTTGCCCGCGTATTGCACGTCGATGGGCCGGGTGCTGCTCGCGCACTTCAGCGACGAAGGACTCAATGCGTATTTGGAGCGCACCAAGCTCATTCAATACACGCCTCGCACGATCGTCTCGCGCGACGGCTTGCGCAGCACGCTCGAATCCGTCCGCGCGAATGGATACGCGCTCGTCGATCAAGAACTGGAAATCGGCCTTCGCTCGATCGCCGTCCCCATTCTCGGCGCGAGCCGCCAGGTCACCGCCGCGCTCAACGTCGGCGTGCAAGCGGCGCGCATATCAATCGCGGAAATGGAGAGCCGGATTCTTCCCGTATTGCGTGAAGGCGCCCAGGAACTCGCGCTACTCGCCGTCTGATTGCATCAGAAACGCGAGAACGGCCGAGTTGAATGCTTGCGCCGCCTCGATGTTGGACAGGTGCGATGCGTCCAGCGTGGCCATCCGGGCGCCCGGCACCCGCTCGACGATAAATCGCGCATCGTCGACGGTCGTCACCGGATCGCTCAAACCGGCTATCACGAGCGTCGGCGCCACGATCTTCTCGATCTCGTCACGCAGATCCGCCACGGACAATGCATCGCAACACCCCGCATATCCTTGGCTTTGGATCGCACGCAATTGATCCGTCATCCGTTGCACAACCTCGGGCTGCTGCTGCACGAACGCCGGCGTAAACCAACGCCCCGCCGCACCGCTCGCCACCTCGTCCAAGCCACGGGCGCGCACCAACGCCGCCCGATCGGCCCACCCTTGCAACGAACCGACGCGCGCAGCGGTATTGGCGACGATCAATTTATCGATTCGTTCGGCGGCATGCACGCCGAGCCATTGCCCCGTCAAGCCGCCCATCGAGATGCCGCAAAAATGCGCGCGTTCGACGTCCAAGGCGTCCAGCACCGCAAGTACGTCGCGCCCCAGCATGTCGATCGTGTACTCACCGTCTGGGGCGATCGAAGCGCCATGCCCGCGCGTATCGTAACGAACGACCCGGCAGTGCTTCGCCAGCGAATCGAGTTGGGGCGTCCACATGTCGACTGTCGTGCCGAGCGAATTCGAAAGGACGAGAACGGGCGCGTCACCCGGGCCCGTAACCGTATAGGCAATGCCGTGCGCCTGTTGCATGCTGGCAGTCTCCAATAAGCTGAAATGCTGCAATGCGAATGGTTCGAAGCGATGCCGAATTGCTCCGACACCGCGACCGCCATTTGTGTCTAGTTGCTATCGATCAGGACCGCACGAGCGGCACCGGCGTCACTTCCTGCAACGCTTCGAACGTGAGCCCTTGCGCGATATCGGTGACGACCAGGCCCGCTTCCGTCACGTCTATCACGGCCAAATCCGTATAGATTCGATCGACACAGCCGATGCCCGTGAGCGGATATGTACACGCTTGCACGAGCTTGCATTCGCCCGACTTCGTCAGGTGGTCCATCATGACGAACACCTGCTTGGCGCCGATCGCCAGATCCATCGCTCCGCCGACGGCCGGAATAGCATCGGCCGCGCCGGTGTGCCAATTGGCCAAGTCGCCCTGGCTCGACACCTGGAAGGCTCCGAGCACGCAGATGTCCAGGTGGCCGCCGCGCATCATCGCGAACGAATCGCCATGATGAAAGAAGGCGCCGCCCTCGAGCAGCGTCACGGGCTCCTTGCCCGCGTTGATCAGCTCCGGGTCTTCCTCGCCCGGCGCGGGTGCCGGGCCCATGCCTAGCAGGCCGTTCTCGCTATGAAGGAACACTTCTCGCTCGGCCGGCAGGTAGTTGGCGACCTTCGTCGGCAAGCCGATGCCGAGGTTCACGTATGCGCCTTCGGGGATGTCCCGAGCGACACGTTGGGCGATTTGATCACGCGTCCATCTGTTCATCAGAAGCTCCTCATGCGGCACGGGCGAGCGCATCCGCTTGCGGGACCGCCACGACGCGTTGCGTAAAAATCCCCGGCGTGACGATCGTTTCGGGATCGAGCGAGCCGAGCGGCACGATCTCTGAGACCTGCGCGATCGTCGTCGTCGCGGCCATCGCCATGATCGGGCCGAAGTTGCGCGCGGCCTTGCGGTAGACGAGATTACCCCAGCGATCGCCCCGATGCGCCTTGATGAGCGCGAATTCGGCCTGGATCGGATATTCGAGCACATAGGGCTTGCCGTCGATCACGCGCGTTTCCTTGCCCTCGGCCAAACGCGTGCCGTAGCCGGTCGGCGTGAAGACAGCACCCAGGCCGGCACCGGCCGCCTGGATCCGCAATGCAAGGTTGCCTTGCGGCACGAGTTCGAGTTCGATCTCGCCGGCGCGGAACAGCGCGTCGAATACTTGCGAATCGGCTTGGCGGGGAAACGAGCAAATGATTTTGCGCACACGCCGCGCCTTGAGTAGCGCGGCCAGGCCGATCTCGCCGTTGCCGGCGTTGTTGTTCACGATCGTGAGTTCGCGCGCGCCCTGTGCAATGAGGGCGTCGATGAGCTCGGCCGGTTGTCCGGCCGAGCCGAAGCCGCCAATCATGACGGTAGCGCCGTCGCCGATATCGGCGACGGCGGCTTCGAGCGAAGAAAATGTCTTATCAATCATCGGTCATCGCGCTGGCGGTAGCGCCTCCGGCTTCGGGGTTGACGAACAATTTAGAGGTCCGCCCACTTTCCGTCAACGGCGATTATCGAAATACTGTGCGGTTATCGAACAACGTGTATTTGGACCTCGACGCCACTCAGATGTCGAAAAACACCGTCTCGCGGCCACCGTCCGGCGTGTCTTGCAGACGAATATCGAGCGAATACACGACGGCGTCATCGCGCTGGCTGGGTTGCGCGATCAACGTGCCGCGCCGCACTTCCCACTCGATGCCAGTCAGCACGGGATCGCTCCGGTTCGCCTCGGCTTCGTCGCCGAAATAAAGCCGCGTATGGAGCCCAACGTTGATCCCGCGCGCGAACAGGACCAGGCAGACGTGCGGCGCCTGAAGCGTGCTGCCGTTCCCGGGCACGCGGCCCGGCTTGATCGTCTCAAAGCGAAACACGCCCGTTTCGAAGTCGGCACCCGCCCGCCCCCATCCGCGGAACGACGGATCCATCGCCCCCCGGTCATCACCCGGATGTGCGTATCGACCATCCGCATTCGCTTGCCAGAGTTCGACGAGCACGTCGCGCACCAGCGTCCCCGACCCATCGAACACACGGCCTTCGATCGCGATGCGCTCGCCTCGCGTATCGAGCGTGACGAGCACGTTTCCGAAATTGTTCTCGAAGATGTCGAACCCTGCTTGCTTGGGGGCGAGCCCGATGTGGACATACGGGCCGCCGGTCTGCGAGGCGGTCTCGGGAAATCGAACCGGGCCGAAGGAGGAACCCGAGGAAAGTTGGAAACGATGCATTATATGGCTCCTTGCTTCGAAGGCTCGAAGTACGTCATGCGTCGGCCGCGCAACGTGATGTCGAAGCGGTAGCAACGGCTATCGAGCGCGATGTTGTTACCGGGATCGGGAAGCGCGATCAATCCGCGCACCTGCTCGTCGCTCGGGATCGTCTTGATGATCGGGCATTGCTCGATCAGCGGATCGCCTTCGAAATACATCTGCGTGATCAGTCGCTGCGCCCAGCCGTCCCCGCTGAGCGAGTAGTGGATATGTGACGGCCGCCAATCGTTGATGCGGTTGCGCCAGGGATACGGGCCCGGCTTGATCGTTCGATAGACGTAATAGCCGTTGTCGTCGGTCAGCATGCGTCCGCAGCCACCGAAGTTAGGATCGATCGGTGCGATGTATTTGTCGTTGCGATGCCGATAGCGGCCGCCCGCGTTCGCTTGCCAAACTTCGACGAGCGCGTGGCGAACCGGACGGCCGAACTCGTCGCGCACGTAGCCATGCACGACGATCCGTTCGCCGATCGGCAATCCGTCCTTCGCGAAGTTCAGGATGAGGTCGTTATCGAGCGGCCCAAGCTCGTCGGGGCGAAAGACGGGGCCCGTCCGCTCCGATAAAGTGTTCAGCGTCGAAATGAGCGCGTTGCGCGGCGAGCGCAGCACGCTCGTCTTGTAGCCCGGCGTATAGGCAGGGGGATGCGACGCGGTATCGCGTTGGGCGAAATCGCCATAGGTGCCGCCCGGGGCGGCCGCTTGCGGATCTGACATGAGCTTCGCTCTCCTCCAGATGGATGCGGCCGCGCTCTCGGGGCAAGAGGGGCCGAATGTTCTAGACGCCCACTCTATTGCGCACGCACACACGCGTAAATTGACTTCTCTTCCGCCGATCCATAACCTCTAGTAATGGAAACCAGAATCAGCTTTCGTCATGTCAGTTGCTTTCTCGCGATCGCTCGCGAGCGCAATCTCGGGCGAGCCGCCGAGCGACTCAATCTGACTCAGCCGGCCGTATCGAAAACGCTGAACGAGCTCGAATCGCTCGCGAACGTGCGCCTCGTCGAACGCGGCAGACACGGCGCGCGATTGACGCCCGCCGGCGAGCACTTCCTTCGCCACGCCGTCGGCGTCGCGCAAGCAATGGAGTCGGCTGCGGCGGCCTTGCAAGGCCCCACAGCACCTCCCGTGCGAATCCTGACGCTCGGCGCACTGCCGACCGTCGCGAGCGGTGTGTTGCCCGACGCCCTCGTGCGTCTTCACGAACATCATCCGCAAACGGGCGTGCGCCTTCATACCGCGACGAATCAACCGCTGCTATCGGCGCTCAAGGCGGGTCAGCTCGATTGCGTGATCGGTCGGATGGCCGAGCCCGCGATGATGCAGGGCCTGTCCTTCGAGTTGCTGTATGCGGAACCGCTTGTCATGGCCGTCCGGCCACAGCACCCGCTGCTCGGCGCGAGCATGGCCTCGCCTCGAGCCGTGCTCGAGTTTCCGCTCGTCGTCGCCCCGGCAGGCACGGTGCCGAGGCTCCATACCGATGCGTTCTTCGACGCGCATGCGTTGCATGTACCGGCCAATTGCACGGAAACGCTGTCCGTGTCCGTCGCGCGGCTGCTGGCACGACGCTCCGACGCTGTCTGGATCACGCCTGAGTTCGCGGCGCGCGACGATCTCGCGCGTGGCGACTTGGCCAGGCTGCCGCTTGCCGTCCCCAATGCCGAAGAACCCGTCGGTCTCCTGCGCCGCAGCGCAGGCGAGCCCTCCGATACTGTCGAGGCATTAGCCGAAATCCTGCGTGAACTGACTCGCGCGAACAGCCCGACGAGGAAGGCCCATGCGAGGATGTCATCCAAGCGCGCCTCCCCGTCACGCAAACGCAAGCGCTAGCCGCGTACTCGTCGGATAGGCGCACGGGCTTGACCCGCCCCGCGCCGAAGCATAGGATCCATGAATTCGTTCGATATCAGCTATTTCGTTCGATAATCGCACAACGAAACGCATCGAACTGATTGTGTGTATCGCGTGATCGCGCACCCACGCCCGCGTCATTACCCTTTCCCTTTTGCTCGTTTCAATCCGCTCCCATGTTTGCGTACCAAGGACGACTCAACGACAGGCTGACCTCGACCGCGGCGATGCTCGCTGTGTTCGCGCCGAAGGCGACCGTGCAGCGAATGCTCGATGTCGAAGCCGCACTTGCACGCGCACTCGCGAAAGCCGGCGTCATTCCGCCCGAAGCCGTCGCTCCGATCGAGGCGGCCTGCCAGGCCGATCGAATCGATGCCGCCGCGCTGACGGAAGCGGCCGCGCGTGCCGGCAATCTCGCCATTCCGCTCGTCAAGCAACTGACGGCAGCCGTCAGCGCGCAATCGGCGGAAGCGGCGAAATACGTGCATTGGGGCGCGACGAGCCAAGACGTCATCGATAGCGGCATGGTGCTTCAACTGCGCGATGCGCTCGCCCTGATCGAAGCGGGCGTCGACACGCTATGCACCGCGCTCGCGCGTCAAGCGGCGAGGTACCGCGATACGGCGATGGTCGGCCGCGCCTGGTTGCAGCAGGCGCTGCCGATTACGTTGGGCTTGAAGTTCGCGCAATGGCTCGATGCACTCGAGCGGCACCGCGAACGGCTCGTTCAGTTGCAAGCGCGCGCGCTTGCCTTGCAATTCGGCGGCGCGGCGGGCACCTTGGCCAGCCTGGGAGACGCGGCGCAGCCCGTCGCGCAAGCGCTGGCCGAAGCGCTATCGTTGCCTTTGCCGAGCGTGCCATGGCATACGCAGCGCGACCGTATCGCGGAAGCGGCCACCGTGCTCGGCCTACTGACAGGCACACTCGGCAAGATTGCGCGTGACGTCTCGCTTCAAATGCAAACCGAAATCGGCGAGCTGAGCGAGCCGTCGTCATCGGGCAAAGGCGGATCGTCAACGATGCCGCATAAGCGCAATCCCGTCGGCTGCGCCGCGGCGCTAACGGCCGCGACACGCGTCCCTGCCCTTGTCGGCACGATGCTTGGGGCCATGGTGCAAGAGCACGAACGCGCACTGGGTGGCTGGCAAGCCGAATGGGAGACGCTGCCCGAGATCGCGCGGCTCTGTGCCGGCGCGCTGGCGAACATAACGGAGATCGCGGATGGCCTCGACGTCGATGCCGCACGATTGACGAAAAACTTGGACATGACGCACGGTCTGATTTTGGGCGAGGCCGTGATGCTGGCACTTGGCGGATCGCTTGGGCGTCTGCGGGCACACGAACTCGTCGAGCACGCCGCCCGCGAAGCGGTCGAAAGCGGACGCCCTCTGCGACAAGTGCTCGCCGACATCCCGGACGTGATGCGCGGACTCGACGACCGCCAGCTAGACGCTCTGCTCGACCCCGCCAACTACAGCGGGCAGTCACGCCAATTCGTCGATGCCGTCCTCGAGCGCTATCGAGCGGCGCGCTCGTGATCTCCCGTTTTCAAATCGATCCGAGACCTAACCCCATGAAAGACGAAGAACGTTATGAAGCAGGGATGCAAGTGCGCCGCGCAGTACTCGGCGATGCACACGTGGATCGTTCGCTGGCGAACCGCACCGATTTGACCAGTGAGTTTCAGGATCTGATCACTCGCTACGCGTGGGGCGAAATTTGGACGCGCGAGGCGCTGCCTCGGCATACGCGGAGCCTGTTGACGATCGCCATGATGGTCGCCCTGAACCGAGGCGAGGAGTTGGCGTTGCATCTGCGCGCGGCGAAGAACAACGGCGTGACGCGCGAAGAAATCAAGGAGGTCCTGATGCAGACCGCCATCTATTGCGGCGTGCCGGCCGCCAACTCCGCGTTCCATCTTGCCGAGCGAATTTTCCGGGAAGAGGACGGGCAAGCTTAACGTTCCTTCGCCACGATGACCGCTGCGCCGAAGGCGCACGGCTAAACACCGGCGTCGCGCACCAAAGCCTCGCTATCGGAGCGCGACGCACAACCAGTGCGATCGATCGTCAGAACAGCGTCGCGATACCGACCATGCCGCATTCGCGGAGACGTAGCCGGTATTCAGTGCAGAGACACCGAAGCTGCCTATCGATGCGGGATCGAAGCCGGCCGTGCGTTGCGCGTTGTCAATGCGCAAATAGCCGAGCGAGGCATCCTCCCGTCATCGCAATGGGAGAATCGCCAGCCATCAGCGACGTTCGCTCAATAACGGGGGTTCTCGGGCGGATACGCCGCGCGAGCTCGCGTGCAGCGTGTGAATACGCGAGAGCAGCTGCGCGTCGCTGCATGCCTGCTTCGACGGCTCTCGCACGAGCCAGGCGTAGTAGCCGCAGGTGGAGACGTTCAGCAGCCGCGCCATCGTGGTGTACGGTTTCCGATGCTTGACCATGACGGCACCTCCTCTTCAAAAAGAAGGTGTCCCTTCTTGCGGGTCAACTTCAGTCACCACACTTGAGCGGTGTGCCTTATGAAACATTGGCTACGCCGCAGCCTCTTGAAGCAGCCAATCGCGGAATGCGGTGAGTTTGGGTAGCGCGGAGCACTCGCCCCGATACACAACGTAGTAGGCAAGCGGGGAGACGAGCGCGACCTCCGGGAACAGCCTTACTAGCCGTCCAGCTGCCAGGTCGTCGTGTGCCATGACACTGCGCGCCAGCGCGACACCATGCCCTTCGATGGCGGCTTGCAATACAGCAGCGGAGTTGTTGATTTTCATGCCTCGCTTGGTCGCGACATCTTCAACGCCGGCTTTGCGCAGCCAAGTATCCCAAGTCGGAAAGCCGGTGTGGCCGTCCATCGACAGGTCGTGGATCAACGTGAGGCCCGCGAGATTCTGCGGGTCTCGCAATTCCGGGTGCTCGTTCAGGAGTTTGGGCGTGCATACCGGGTAGACCTCCTCATCCATCAGCTTCTCCGAAGCCAGGCCCGGCCAACTTCCTGTCCCGTACCGCACGCCTATGTCGACTCCTTGGGCAACAAAGTCGACGGGCTTTAGATTGGTATCTAGCCGTACGTCGGTGTCAGGGCACGCCGTCTGAAACCGTTCTATGCGTGGCAGTAGCCACTTCGCAGCAAACGCGGGGCTCACAGCCACCGTCAACACGCCGTTGATCGACCCCTCTTTCAATCGTTCTAGCCCCAATGCGAGCCTGTCAAAGCCTGCCCGGATGTCCGGGAGCGCTCGTTCTGCGGCGTCTGTCGGAACAAGCCGGATCCGGCCGCTGGCGCTCCGGTGAAAAAGCGGTGCCCCAAGCCATTCCTCCAGGGTCCGCACAAGCTGGCCCACTGCGGCTGGGGTGACGTGCAGTTCAGTCGCCGCCACGGAAAAGCTTTGATGGCGGGCGCTAGCCTCAAACGCTCGCAACGCGTTCAGGTGTACCAGGAGCTTCATCTCAGTAAAGATAATGTTTCAATTCCGGACACAATATCTCGTTTGTCATCCCAAGTAAATCGGCCAAAAATTACACCTGATTCCGGGATCTAGGCTAAGAAGCAAGAGCTTCTCTAGGTTGGCCTGCAAGGCCACCACCGGACTCAAAGAAAAGTTTTTCTTTAATTTTGATCGACCTTCGGTGGCTCGAATCCGCGGTCGAGGGCGAGCACATCTGCTCCCTTCGATCCGGACCCGGGACCCGGCAAATACAGAGGTTTCGCAATGAGCAATCAATTCAAGGGCAAGAAGCTGCTGGTGGTTGGTGGTACCAGCGGCATGGGGCTGCAGACGGCGCGGACGATTCTCGCCGAAGGCGGTAGCGCGGTGATCGTGGGCAACCGTCCTGCGAAGACCGAGGAAGCCCGCAAGGAGCTTGCTTCGCTTGGTGAGGTCTGGGCGCTGACGGCAGACCTGTCCAGCGACGAAGGGGTGGCAACGCTGCTCAAGACGCTCGATGAGCAGCATTCGGACATCGACCTGCTCGTCAACGCCGCGGGCGTGTTCTTCCCCAAGCCGTTCCTAGAATATCAGGACGCGGACTACGACCAGTACATGAAGCTGAACAAGGCCTTCTTCTTCATCACGCAGCAGGTCGTCGCGAATCTGGTCGCCAAGGGCCGCCCGGGCGTCATCGTGAATATCGGCTCCATGTGGGCGAAGCAGGCCATCGCAGCCACGCCGTCGTCCGCATATTCGATGGCCAAGGCAGGCCTTCACTCGCTGACGCAACATCTGGCGATGGAATTGGCCCCCAAGCACATCCGCGTCAACGCAGTTTCGCCGGCAGTGGTGCAGACCCCGATCTACGAGGGCTTCATCCCGAAGGACGAAGTACACGCCGCCCTCCAGGGTTTCAACAGCTTCCATCCGATCGGCCGCGTCGGCACCCCACAGGACGTCGCCGAAGTCGTCGCGTTCCTCCTGTCCGACAAGGCGAGCTGGGTGACCGGCGCGGTCTGGGATGTGGATGGCGGTGTGATGGCCGGCCGCAACTGATGTGCGGTGTGTATGAACGGTATGGCCAGAATGCTGGCTTCGCCGAATCCGCGACGTCGTCGATGGTCTAGGTGCGCCACGGGTCATACGACGCACGTCGCATTGCTGGATTAAGCAGGAGAACGCAATGGTCTATCTTCAGATCACCCTCAAGATCGCTGAATCCAATCGACCCGCTGCAGCTGCGGTTCACCAGCAGTTCAAGGCGCCGTTCCTCAACACGATCGCAGGTGCCAAGACGAACGAACTGCTCGTGCGATCGGAAGACGTACAAGTTCTGCACGTCTTCGATAGCGAGGGGCAGGCGCACGCCTACCTGCAGAGCGAACTGTTTACTGCGGACGTGGTGAGCCATCTCCAGCCGCTCCTGGATTCGGCTCCCGACATTCGCATTTACCAGACTGCGTAACCCCCAAATTCGCTGGCGCCACCGCGCAGCGCCCCTTTTCCGTTGGAGATATTGTGATGATGAAAGACTGGAACGGCTATCGCACTGCGTTGCTTGCTCGCGTCGGTGACTTCGCGAAGCGGAGCCCCGATGTACTGCGCGGGCTGACCACGATCGAAAATGCAGCGATCAAAAGCGGCAAGCTGGA
>DATEJU010000307.1:0-6935 GCA_035277805.1 Paraburkholderia sp.
ATGGAGGCTCGAGATGACGATTCGTCTAGGAGAAGATGCACCCGATTTCACGGCTGAAACCACCGAAGGCCAGATCCGTTTTCACGAATGGATCGGCGATCATTGGGCCATTCTGTTCTCTCATCCGAAGGATTTCACGCCCGTCTGCACGACGGAGCTCGGCTACATGGCCCGGCTCAAGCCCGAGTTCGACAAGCGCAATACGCGCATCATCGGCCTGAGCGTGGATCCGGTGAGCGACCATCAGAAATGGGTCAAGGACATCGAGGAAACCCAGGGCAGCGCGGTCAACTATCCGCTGATCGGGGACGCGGATCTGACCGTCGCCAAGCTCTACGACATGATTCACCCGGCCGCGAGCGGCGGCGGACCGCGCACGGCGAACGACAACGCCACGGTGCGCTCGGTATTCATCATCGGACCGGACAAGAAGGTGAAGGCCATGCTCGTCTATCCGATGAGCTCGGGCCGTAACTTCGACGAAGTGCTGCGCCTGCTCGATTCGCTGCAGCTCACTGTCAAACACGCGGTCGCCACGCCGGTGAACTGGGAGCCCGGCGACGACGTGATCATCCCGACGTCGGTTTCGGACGACGCGGCCAGGCAGAAGTATCCGCAGGGCTTCAAGACGCTCAAGCCGTATCTGCGTACCGTGGCGCAGCCGAAGTAGCGTAGCGGTAGCGATTGGGTGCGAATCCAGCGCGGACCGGTCGCCTCAAAAAAAACGCGGCGCACAGGCGTGCGCCGCGAAAGACAGGCCGGAGGATATCAGCCTCTCGCGCCCGGACAGCCTGGTATCGGACGAGAGTTACGTGCTGAAGTACGAACTCCGGTCGACAGGGGAAGCTGAAAATCAGTTCGTGGACGTAGGACGCCACTTGAGCAGACGATGCTCGACGGCGGTGAGCAGGTAGTCGGCGATCAGCGCGACGACTGCGAGCACGATCATGGCCGCGAACACGCCGCTCGCGTTGAACGCGCCCTGCGCGGTCGAGATCAGGAGACCGATGCCCTGCTTCGAGCCAAGGAATTCGCCCACCACGGCGCCCACCAGCGCGAAGCCGAAGCTCACGTGCAGGCTCGCGAGAATCCACGACAGCGCCGAGGGAATCACCACGGCGGTGGTCACCTGGCGGCGCGACGCGCCAAGGATCTGCGCATTGGCGATCATGTAGCGGTCGGCTTCGCGCACGCCCTGGAAGGCATTGGCGAACACCACGAAGAACACCATCACCACGGCGAGCGCGACCTTCGAGGCCATGCCGAGCCCCAGCGCGATCACGAACACCGAGCCCAGCACCACGCGCGGAATCGAGTTGGCGATCTTGATGTAGAGGCTGAACACGTCGGAGAGCAGCTTGTTGCGGCCCAGCACGATGCCGCAGAACACGCCGCCGATCGAGCCGATGATGAAGCCGAGCGCCGTTTCTTCGAGCGTGACCCAGACCTGCGTGAGCAGCGGCCCTTGCGAGGTGCCGTTCACGAACCAGTCGACAATCTGATCGAAGATCGCCGAGGGCATCGAGAAGAAGAACGGGTCGATCCATTTGAGGCGCGCAGCCAGCTCCCAGCCGCCGAGCACCACGACGAGCACGAGAATGCGCAGCCCGATCACGAGCGCGTGGCGGCGCCGGATGCGCTGCTGCGCGGCGCGCTCGACTTCGTCGAGCGAGGCCGCATCGATGCCTTGCGGCAGGGTTTGTTGCGGGGTGGACATGAGCAATCGCTCCAGCTTGCTTGAGGGTTGGCCGGATTAGCCGATCTGCACTTCTTCGCGCAGGTCGTGCCAGATTTCGCGCGACAGCTCGACGAAGTGCGGCGCATAGCGGATTTCCGAGGTGATGCGCGGGCGCGGCAGGTCGATCTCGTAGACCTTCTTGAGCGTCGCGGGCCGGGCCGTGAGCACGAACACACGGTCGGCGAGCGCGATGGCTTCTTCCAGGTCGTGCGTGACGAACACCACCGACCCCGTGCCGCCCCACAACTGCAGCAGCTCGTCCTGCATCAGCGTGCGCGTCTGCATGTCGAGCGCCGAGAACGGCTCGTCCATCAGCAGGATTTCCGGCTTGTTGATGAAGGTCTGCGCGAGCGCCACGCGCTTGCGCATGCCGCCCGAAAGCTGATGCGGATAGTGCTTGCCGAAATTCGCGAGCCCGACGCGGCGCAGCCACTCGTTCGCCTCGTCATAGGCGGCCGATTTCGAGCGGCCGCGAAACAGCGGGCCGGCGGCCACGTTGTCGAGCACCGAGCGCCATGGAAACACCGCGTCGGCCTGGAACACGAAGCCAATGCGCGGGTCGATGCCGTTCACGGGCGCGCCCATCACGCGCACTTCGCCTGTGGTGGGCTTGAGCAGGCCCGTAATCATGCTGAGCGTGGTGGACTTGCCGCAGCCCGTGGGACCGACGATGGCGACGAATTCGCCGCGCGCGACCGCCATGCTGAAGTCGCGCAGGGCGAGCGTCGCCTTGCCGTCGGGAGAGATGAAGCGGCACGATACGTTGCGCAGCTCGATGGCCGGCGTGCCTTGCGAGTGGGGAGAGCTCATGCTTCGTTGCCTTGACGGTGCGTGGATATTGAGTCGCGCGACGTAGTTACTTCGACGCAGCCGTGGCCGTCGCGGCCGGCAGATAGTCGTTCGAGTAAGTCTTCGCGAGATCGATATGCTTGCCCTTCACCGAAGGGTTGAAGGCCGAAAGCACCTTGAGCACGGTCTCGGGGCCGTCGGCGGGCATGCGGCCGTCCTTCGTGAACATCGGCAGCGAAGCGCTCAGCGCCTTTACGTAGAGATCCTTATTAGTGCCGTAATAGTCTTTCGGCATTTTCGCGGCGATCTCTTCGGCGTTGTGCGTCGCGATGAAGTTGAGCGTGCGCGAGAAGGCGTGCGCGAGCTTCGTGGCTTCGTCCTTGTGCGACTGCGCCCAGGCGCGCTGCACGTAGAAGCTCGAAGCCGGGTAGGTGCCGCCCAGCGCCGCGCGTGTGCCGTCGATCGTGCGCATGTCGACCAGCACCTTGGCGTCGCCGGTCTGCAGCAGGCGCGAGACGGTGGGCTCGGTCGTCATGCCCGCGTCGATGCGGTTCTGCTTGATCGCGGCAATGAAGGTGGCGTCCGCGCCCACGGGCAGGAGCGTGTACTGGTTCGAAGCAATGCCGGCGCGCTGCGCGAGGTATTGCGTGAGGAAGCTCGTGGAGGAGCCGAGGCCCGTCACGCCGAGCGTCTTGCCCTTCACGTCGGCCATGCTTTTCACCGTGCCGGCCGCCGAATTCGACACCATCTCGACTTCGCCCGGCACCTGGCCGAACACCACCAGCGTCTGGACTTCCTTGCCCTTGCTCTGCAGATCGATCGTGTGATCGTAGAAGCCCACTACGCCCTGCACGGCGCCCGCGAGCAGCTCGTTTTCCGCGTCCACGCCGGCGGGCTGCGATTGCAGCTCCACGTCGAGCCCCTCGTCCTTGAAATAGCCGAGTTGCTCAGTCAGCTTGGCGGGCAGATAGATGATTTTGGTTGCGCCGCCAACCATGATGGTGATCTTTTCCGCATGAGCGGCGGTGGAGGTGGCGGCGAGTGCGAAAGCAACACTCGATACGGCGGCGATCTGGCGCAACGTGGGCATCGTGGAGTCTCCTGAAGGTCTGGCGCCAGGCCTCGCGGGCCGCGCCTTTTTTGATGGATGCGCCGATTATAGGAATGCCAACCCTTCTGCCAGCCTTCGGCCCCCCTGCGCGAACGTCCGTGTTAACCCGCAAGGCGGCTACGCGCCTCGCGCGGCACAATCGCGGCACCAGCGGTTTTCCATCCAGCGCCCGTTCATGAAGCTGCTCCTCATCGAAGATAACCCGACGCTCGTGCACTGGCTCGTCAAGACGCTGGAGGAGCAGGGCTTTGCCTGCGATGCGGTGCAGGACGGCGATGCCGCCGACTCGCTCCTGCAGACCAATGCCTACGACGTCGTGCTGCTCGACCTGAATCTGCCGAGGCTCTCGGGCAAGAACGTGCTGCGGCGGCTGCGCCATCGCGGCGACGCGACGCCCGTCATGGTGCTCACCGCGAGCGGTTCGATCGACGAAAAAGTGGAACTTCTCGGCAGCGGCGCCGACGACTATCTCGTCAAGCCCTTCGAGGTGCGCGAGCTCGTCGCGCGCATCAAGGTGCTGATCCGGCGGCAGACGCCGGCGCGCGCCAACGAAGTCAGTTGCGGCGACCTCGTCTTCGATATCAACACGGGGCAGTTCGCGCTCGACGGCGCGCCGCTGAACGTGACGCCGCGCGAGCGCACCGTGCTCGAGGCGCTGATGCTGCGCGTGAACAAGACCGTCTCGAAGTCCGCGCTCGCCGATGCGATTTTCACGCTCGCCGACGATCCGAGCGAAGACGCCATCGAGATCTATGTGTCGCGGCTGCGCAAGAAGCTCGAGGGCAGCTCGGCCACGATCGTCACTTTGCGCGGCCTCGGCTATCTGCTGCGCAAGCGCGACGAGGCCATCCCATGACGGGTGTTCGCGATGACGAGTAGCCTGCGCGTCCGGCTCTTGTGGTGGATGTTGGTGCCGCTCGGCCTCTATGTGATTTTCACGACCACCTTCGAGTATCGTGCGGCGCGCCATACTGCCGATCTCGTGCAGGATGGACGACTGCTCTCGTCCGCCCGCATGCTCGCGGGCTCGGTGGAATGGAGCGACGGCGCGCTGCGCGCGAACGTGCCGCCGGCGGCGCTCGAACTGTTCGCCTCGCCGCAGCGCGACCAGGTGTTCTACAACGTCAGCGTGGAAGAGGGCCCGCTGCTCGCGGGCATGCCCGATTTCCCGTATACGGAGAAGGTGCCCGCCGTCGACGCGCCCGTCTGGTACGACGCAGCGCTGCGCGGCGAGGCGCTGCGCGCGGTGAGCGTGCTGCGTTCGATGTACGACAACGGCCGCGTCTGGCGCGTGCGCGTTTCGGTGGGCAAGACCGAGCATTCGCGCGACGCGATGGCCACGGCCTTATGGCGGCCTCAGCTCGCGCGTCAGATCGGCATGGTGATGCTTGCGGTGGCGCTCGCCTGCATCGGCCTCACGTTCGAGCTGCGTCCGCTCATGAAGCTAAAGAACGAGGTTGCGGACCGCGATCCGATGCATCTCGTGCCGATCCGCTCCGAAGGGCTGCACGCCGAGCTGCGGCCCGTGGTGGATGCGATCAATCAGTGCATCGCACGCCTGGGCGCGCAGAACGCCGCGCAACGGCGTTTTATCGCCGATGCCTCGCATCAGTTGCGCACGCCGCTCACGCTGCTGGGCACGCAGTTGCAGTACGCGTGCTCGCAGAAGGCGCTCGATCCCGCGCTTGCGGAGGTCTTCGCTGCCATGCGCGAGAGCAATCGTTCGATGGTTGCGCTTACCAACAAGCTGCTGTTGCTCGCGCAGGCCGAGGCGTTCGACACCGCGCAGCGGCCTGGCGTGCCCGTGGATATGGCGCAGCTTGCGCGCGAGGCCGTCGAGGGGTTCGTGATGCTGGGCGAGGCGCGCGGTATCGACCTGGGCGCGGAGCTGCATGGCGCCGCGCTCGTATCGGGGCATCGCGAGCTGCTGCGCGCGATGGTGGCCAATCTCGTGGACAACGCGCTGCGCTACACGCAAGCGGGTGGGCACGTGACGGTCGGCGTGCGAGCAAGCGAGCAGACGGTGACGCTCGAGGTGCTCGACAACGGACCGGGCATTCCCGCCGAAGCGCGCGAGCGCGTGTTCGAGCCGTTTTTCAGGGCCGCCTCGGACACCGAGGGCACCGGGCTCGGTCTCGCGATCGTGCGCGAGATCGTGCATTCGCACGCCGGTGAAGTCACGCTCGACGCGGGTACGAACGGACGCGGCGTGCGTGTGCGCGTAGTGCTCGCGCGGCTCACCGAGGCACGCGAGCAGGCCGTCCTCGAAACGCAGGGTTAGGCGTAGTTGCCGGCTTGCAGAAAGTCGTCGACGAGCGGAGCAAGCACGCGCGCATGCACGCATGCGAGATCGTGGCCGCCGTCGCTTACCACATCGAGCTCCGCATTCGGCAGCAACTCGAGCAGCTTTTCGCCAACCGAAAGCGGGCTGACCGGGTCCGCGTCGCCCCACAGCAGCATGACCGGCTGCTGGACATACGCGAGCTCGCCCGTGAGGTCCTCGCGCAATGTGACGAACCAGTCCGGCAATTGCGGATTCTGCGCGACGAATTCCTCGCGCCAGTCCTCGGCGCCGAGCGCCTGCGTGTCGAGACCGCCGGAGGTGACGGCCAGCACGAGATGCGTGACGAGGGCGGGCTTGGCCAGCGCGGCGCGCAAGGCGAGCACGCCGCCCATCGACTGGGCGATCAGCGCGGTGGGCTGGTCGATCTGCTGCACGACCTTGCGCACGAGATCTTCGAAATGCTCGACCTCGGGGTCCGCGGGTTCGTCGCCGAAACCCGGATAGGACAGAAAGCGCCGCTCGGCCGGATGCTCGAGCTGGTCCGCGAGCGGTTGCCAGAACGCGGGATTACCCGAGGCGCCGGGCAGGAACAGGAGTTGGGTGGGTGCGTTCAAGGTAGAAGGCCTGCCGCGTACGTGTCGGGTGATCCCTGCGATGCGCTGCGCGCGCGGATTCGTTCGCGGGTTCGTTCGACGGTTCGTGCGCGGGTTGGTTGATCGGGAGCCGCCGATCTTAGCATGGGCCCCGACTCGCGCTGGCCGGGGCGCGGTGGTTCTGGCAAGGCGCGTGGCGCGGCGCAGACGGTACAATGTGGCCGGCCCGGCCAGGTTGTCTAGCCTGACTTCGCGGGGCCACCCTGGCCGGGCGGATCGCAGCGCTCGTACGACGCCTGAAACAAGGCCTGAAGCCGGGCAATGTGCCCGCCTATTTCCAGATGACGATCATGCACAACAAGTCGGCTCGCGGCACGCCATTGCCCGCATACGAACAGATCAAGCGTCACGTCCTCGCAC
>DATEJU010000308.1:0-13208 GCA_035277805.1 Paraburkholderia sp.
CGCCGCACGGCAACGCCGCGATCAGCAGCGCGAGCAGGGGCGTGAGCGAGGGCGCGCGACGCGGCGCGTTCGCGCGCAGGGTCAGCGCGGTGCCGGGCATCGGGTCGTCCATGCGGGCGCGACGCGGCCTTGCGCGTCGAAATGGTAGAGGCCTTGCAGATAGCCGAGGCCGAACAGCATCAGCACGCTGCTGTAGTAGCCGGGCGGCGACTTCTGCGCGAGCGCGCGGCTGCGCGCGACCTGCGCGTCGGCGAGGTCGGTGCGGCCCAGCGCGGAAAGATACGGTGCGACCGCCGCCGAGAACCCGCCGTTGCCTTCGCTCGGACCTGGCGCGCCGGTCTGCGTGTCCACGCGCTCGGGCGGGAAGCCGTGCGCCGCCACGAAGGCCGAGACCGGCGCGAAGGTGGCGAGCGTGGCGCTGCGCAACGGATCGTCGTGGGCGAGCATGCCCGCCCACAGGTAGACGCGAATGGCGTTATAGGCGCTTTCGGCGTGGCTTTGCGCGTCGGGGGCGAAGGTGCCCTTGCCGCCGCTCCTGGCGCGATATTCCACCCAGTCCGGCGCGTAGCCGCGCGGCGCCGTATCGTTGACGAGCTTCGCCGAGCTCGCGAGCATCGCCTTCCATTCGGGCCCTTCCGGTGCTGCCTGGAGCGCGAGCGCGAAGCGTCGCATCAGTTGCAGCGGCACATAGCTCGGATTGAGCCGCCACGTGCTCTTGTCGGGCGTGAAGCCCGTCGGCCCTGGCAGCACCGTGCGGCCGAGGCCCGGCAGCTCGGCGCTCTCCTGGCGCACGATGTTGCGCGCCATCAGCATGCCAAGCGCGGTGTAGCGGCGCACGTTCCAGAGGCGCCCTGCTTCGAGCAGCGTATAGGCGATCCAGAGGTCGGCGTCGCTGGCGGAGCTCGTGTCGATCACGCCCCACGCGGGCTTCTGCGCATGCGTGCCGCCCGCGCCGCTCGCCGCGGAGCCGGTGGCAGCGGCGGAAGCGCCGGATGTGGCGGAAGCGCTGGACGTGGACAAGGCCGCGCCGTCCTCGCCGATATCGGTGCGCCCCCAGATCCACGCGGGCAGGTGCGTGGCGAGATCGCCCTGGGCGAGATTGTTCTCGGTCCACGTGAGGACCTTGTCGAAGCTCGCGCGGTCGTTCGCAACGAGCGCGAAGAACAGCGCGTAGGACTGGCCCTCGGACACGGTGACGAGGCGCGGCGTGCTCGCGTCGACGACACGGCCGTCGGCGCTCAGCAGATCGTGCTTGAAGGTGTTCCAGTCGGGCCACGCGCAGGCGGCCGCCTGCGCTGACGGTGCCGCTGTTGCCTTTGCCGCGCCACCCACGTCACCGGCGCCCGCCGCCGCAGACGTGCCGGCCGCATCGAGCGGCAAGAGCGGCGCGAGCATGCAGGCACCGGCCGCGAGCCAGCGCGCGAGGCTGGACGATGCACCACGCATGATCAGTCTCCGGTGCGGCGGGAGGCCATGCGGCCCAGCGCCCAGAACACCGTGAACGCGACGATGAGCCCCGCGAGGATACCCGCGAGCGCCATCAACGACGGATAGCGCGAGATATGCACCCACAGGCGCGCATACCACGGCAGGTCGCCGACGAAATAGCGCTCGCCCACACGCAGGCCTTCCACCTGGCCGTGCCGCACGACGCTCAGGTCGCCGTGCATCTGCGCGACCTCGTTGCTGTCCTGCAGCGCGTCGAGCACGTCGCCGAGCTGCGCCGAGGACGTGCTGGTGAGCGCCACGACGCTGCGCTCCGACGTGAGCGGCGACTCGAAGCCGATCAGCGCGGCCATCGGTCCGCCGAGCGAGACGATCGAGCGGCCCTTGGGCGTGACCTCGTCGTCGTCTTCGGTGCCGCCGAGCCAGCCCGGCCAGCCGGTCTTCTGGTCGCGCGTCGCCACCGCGGTCTTGCTGCGCTCGATGAGCAGCGGCAGGTCCTTGCCCCACTTGGCGAGCAGATTCGCGGCCGAGCCCGAGCCGATCACCAGCAGGTCGTCGCCGCTTACGCTGTCGATCTGGCTGGCGGGCACGAGCTTCACGCGCAGCGAGGGCAGGCCGGTCCACTGGCCCATGTGGCCGAGCATCGTGAGCACGGCTTCCTGGTCCTTCGCGTCGGGCGCGTCGGGGATCACGACGGCCGTTTCCGAGAGGTCCGCCATGCGCGTGAACGGGTAGCCGCTATTGGCGAAGTAGGCGAGGTTCGGCAGCGCCGTGTAGTGCGCGAAGCCGCTGAAGTCGATCACCGAATCGGGGTCGACGGCGGCACGCGCGATGTCGGTGGCCGTCGAGGAGCACAGGCTCGTCTTCTGCGAATCGATATGGAACTGGAACTGGAACTGGTTGTTCGAGCCCACGCGGAACGCGGGGATCTCGATGTTGCTCGATGCGCGCGCATCCGTGCCCGAGAGCAGCGGCACGGCGATGCGCGCTTCGTCGGAGGCGCGCGTGACCGGCTTCAGGCGCTGCGAGCGCACGAGCTGGTCGTTGATGCTCACGTTGAGGATCGAGTCGTTCCACGCGGACGGCGCCGTGTAGCGATAGCGGATGTCGAGCGGCACGTTGCTGTGCGCCCATGCGTAGAGGTCGGCTGGCACGCGCATGTTCACGCGGATCGCGGACGGGTTGTAGCCCGAGACCTGCAACTGCTGCGGGTCGCTCACGAGTTCGCGCAGCATCACGGGACGGTCGGTGGGCACCCAGCTGGGCGCGTCGTAGGGCTTGCGCGCCGGGCCGAGATCCACGGACTGCACCACCACGCTGCTGCCCGTCATGCCGGCCTGGCCGAGCACGAGCGCGTCGGCGGCCTTCTCCAGCTCTTCGGGCGTGCGGCCCGCGAGCACGAGCAGCTTGCGGCCCGATTGCGGATCGGCGGAGGGATTGTTCATCACCGTGATCGTCGGGCCTTTGATCTCGGGCAGCGCGATGCCATCGGGCACCTGACCCGGCAACGCGAGCGCAATGGCGTTGGCGTCGGCGGGTGCCGCGCGCACTACGGGGAAGCGCGCGCCGCGATAGCTCGCGAGCGCGCCGAGCCACGACGAGACCACGCCGGCCGCGCGCAGCGTGGGCACGCCCGCGTTGGCGGCAAGCACGAACGGCACGCGCACGAGGCTGTTGTCGTGCTTGTCGAAGAACGGCGCCGGCAACAGCGCGAGACTGTTGGGCAGATCGATGCCCACCGTGTTGAGCGTGAGCGTGCTTTCGGGCGCAACGTCGGTCCACAGCGCCGAGTGATACGGGTCTTCGCAGTGATCGAGCGTGTAGTGCGCGATCATCTGCACGCTGATGTTGTTGAAGTCGGTAAAGAGACGCGGGTCGAGGTTGACTTCGCTCGTCACCAGCTGGCCGGCGGTCTCCTTCATGAGCGGAATGGTCGCGACCACTTCGCCGTTCACGAGCACCCGCAGATGCGAGAGCGGATAGATGAGCGATGGCGAGTAGGTGTAGACGAGCCGCAGTTTCGCGCCGGTGACGACCTCGTCGGTACGCACGCCGACATTGAGGTAGCCCGTGGGGTCGAGCCCGCGCAGTTGCATCGGACCGTAGCTGCCCAACTGGCGCAGCGTGAAGACGTGGGTGCGCGGCGGGCCCATCGGGGCAGGCGCTGCATTGGCGCCGGCGGGCATGGCGATCGTGCCGGGCGCTGTCTGAATGACGGCGGGGCCGTTGCCGCCCGCGGTGGTAGCGATGGCGCCGGGCACGCCGCCCAACGAAGCAGCAGCGGAACCGCCCGCGGCGCCCGAGGCTGCCGTTGCCGGTGCGGCCGGTACCCTGCTGGAGGCTGCTGCGCCGGGAGTTGCTTTGACAGCCGGCTTGTCGGCTGCGAGAAGGCTGGACGCCACCAGCAGCCCAGCCGTCAACGCGCCAAGGCGGACAGGTACGGAAACTCGCATCGCAAACGGCCCCTTTGTTTTGTTCGCGACGGCTACCTCCGTTTTGCACAGTCAGCCGTCTGGTGATATTGGCGGTCTCGCGTCGCCCGCCGGGCATTGCGCTGACGCATCTTGAAATTCGTCGGAGTTTATCTGACTCTTATCAAATGCGGCAGATGATTGCTCACCGTTTATTGCGCCTGAACCGTTAACTATTGTTACGTGGCGAATGTCGATTGACGGGGCAGTCGCTTTTGCACGACAGGGATTCAAGTGTTTGGGTATGCGTGGCGAATGCGCGCCCGCTTGTGTCGCCGTGGCGTTGTCGCCACACCGGATGGGGTCCGGCTATTGCCGCGATGCTCGCTTTCAGCGCGCCGCCAGTCTGCCGACCCGGCCTTCCACCACTCGCGCCGATGGCGTTGCATCGGCCACCGTGAGCCGGATCGCGTCGATCAGCGCGCGCGCGGCGGGCGAAGGCGCGCTGTCCGCGCGCAACGTGAGGCCAATTTCGCGCCGCGTGCCGGAGAACGGCACGTCGAGCACTACGAGCTGCCCCGACGCGATCTCGTAGTGCAACTGCTGCGCCGAGACCGCGGCGATCATCTCCGTGTCCATCAGCAAGCCGCGGATCACCGCAGGGTCGGCGGTTTCGACGCTCGGCATCGGCGGCTTGAGCTTCAGTCGCTTGAATTGCACTTCGAAGAGCCCGCGTGCGGGCGAATGAATATGTGGGACGATCCATTGCGCGTTGCGCAGATCGCTCACGCTCAAGCCTTTCTGCTTCGCGAGCGGATGGCCATTGCGCGCGAGCACGACCATGTCTTCGGCCATCAGGCGCTCGTTGACGAAGCCGCTCGCCGCATCGTTCTCACGCAGCGCGCCGAGAACGAAATCGACATCTCCAGCGCGCAATTCCGCCACCAGCAATTCATAAGCGCTTTCGTTCGTCACCACGCGCACGCCAGGATGCAGCGCGCTCATGCGCGCGATGGCCGCTGGGAGAATCAGCGCGCGGCCGAGCGGCAGGGCGCCCACCGTCACCGTACCCCGGATGTTGCCGTGCAGCGCGGCGATATCGTCGGACACATGGCGCAACTCGTTCAGCGCGCGCCGCACGTGCAGAAGAAAAATCTCGCCCTCGGGCGTGAGCTGCAGGCCGCGCGGACTGCGGTGGAAGAGGGTGATGCCCGAACCGCCTTCGAGCACGCGCATGGCGCTGCTCACGGCGGGCTGGCTGACGCCGAACGCGCTGGCGGTGCTCGGCATGTGCCGGTGGCGCGCGAGCGCCACGAAGAGTTGCAGGCGCCGCGTGTTGAGCAGCCACGCGGGCAGGATGCCTTCGGGTAAGGCGCGGCGGCGCGTCTGGCGCGCTGTGCACCATTGCGCAAGCGCTTCGAGCTCGACAAAGATGCGCGCGCAACGATCCAGCACGACGCACCCCACGGCGGTGGGCAGCATGCCGGATGGCTTGCGCTCGAAGAGCGGCTCGCCGAGCGCCGTTTCGAGCTCCTGCACCGAGCGCGTGACCGCCGATTGCGCACGATAGAGCGAGGCGGCGGCGCGCGTGGCGCTGCCGGTGTCGGCGACGAGACGAAACGCGCGCAGATGCGCGAGGTTGAGCTGATCGGCGGGATTCATGCGCCTCCCGCAATCGGATGCAGACACTCGGCCGAGAGATGGAGACTCTCCTTCGAGATGTGGGTGTGCTCTTTCACGAGGGCCTCCACGCGTGCGCTTTCGCCATTGAGCAACGCGCCGATGGCATGGTGCCGGCGATGCGCGTACGAATGCATCCTGTTCTGTACTGCTGTTCGCGCGCGGCGTGGTCGAAGACCCAAATGGCTGACGAAACGACCGGGATCATGTCGTTCGGACCAGGCGCCGCGTTTACCGCATGATTCTGCGCCGCTTCCACAATCAGCGTATGGAAGTGGGCATTCATCGCGGCGTCGCGTGTCTGCTTCTCGCTAACGAGCCATAAGTGCTTACCCTTGGTTTTCGTACAAACGGCGATTCGGTAATTTCGTCTCCCGATTGAAGGGGGCACAGTGGCGTTGCCCTGCACTGAGATCGCGTCTCTCGTGGACAGCTATCGGCCGCCGCGCCTTGCCTTCCTGTATCCTCCATCGCGCTTCTCTGGACCGCTCACCCGCACGCCGCGCCGGTCTTCGGAATCGCATTCATCGAGGATCCAGTTTCTGGCAGCCGAACGAAGGCATATGGGCAAAGCATGGCAAATGAGCGGACTGTGCAGAACACTTCTTCCAGGTGAAACGCCATGAATCGAATTATTTCGCATTCCATATTTAAAATGCTCGCGTTGACCGGCGCGCTACTTGCGCCCGGTATCGCGGCGGCGGCCAGCTTCGATTGCAGCAAAGCGGCTTCGGCCACCGAAAAGCGCATCTGCGCTTCGCCGCGTCTGAGCAGCATGGATACGCAACTCACCGCGCTCTATCAGAAGCGCGCCACTGGCGCCGACGCCGCGGCATGGCGCGACGATCAGCGCGTGTGGCTGCGCGAGCGCAATCAGTGCGGCGACACGGCCTGCCTCGCGCGCGCGTATAGCGAGCGCCTCGTCGTGCTCGCGAACGGCGCGGGTCCGTTCCACTGGCAAGGCAAGTGGTGGCGCGTGGATGCAAGCGGCCAATATGGCTCCGCACTCACCATCAAGGATGTTTCGGCGAGCGGCATGCAGTTCGGATTCGACGCCTTCTCGGGCGCGAACTCGGGCGCGCTCGAAGGCAAGGCGGCGTTCGGCAAGGACCAGGCGGCGCATTACTCGGGCAACGCGACGGACTTCACGCAAAACTGTGTGCTGACCTTTACGCGCAAAGTCAACCGCATCGAGGTCGCGCAAAAGGGCGATTCGGCCGACTGCGGCGCGGGCGCAGGCGTGCTTTTCGATGGTACCTACGTGGCGGCCGCACAGGACCCGAACGCGAAGGCGGATCTGCTCACGCTTGGCGTCGTGAAGACGTCCGCCCAGGACGACGCCATCCGCAAGCTGCTGGGCCGCGATTACGATGCGCTGCTCGCAACGGCCGACTCCGTGAGCGACGATAGCGCCGCTGCCGGCATGCCGGGCGTGACGGTGGTCAGCACCTTCGTGCGCGGCATCGCGTGCGATACGAAGGCGATCGTGATGTACGACGCGAACGGGCACTACTGGATTGCGCTGTGGTCGCCGCAGCCGCCATCGGGCAAGGGCGGCACGAGCATCGCCGAGCTGAGGTACTACACCAACGTGGCCGCCGACAAGAAGGCGCTGCCGAGGCCGATCGCCGCGCAACGCAACCAGGTGTGCCCCTTGGAGCGGGAGGTCGCGCGAATGATGCCGTGAAGCGGCACATGGCCAATGCCCGCGCGCCAGCGCGAAACAGGCACAATAGCGCCACCGTAAAAGCGTTCGCGCGAAGAGGAGTGGATATCGATGACTGACACGGTCGATTGCGTCGTGATCGGTGCGGGGGTGGTTGGCCTCGCGGTTGCGCGCGCGTGTGCGCTGCAAGGCTGGGAGACCGTGCTCGTCGAGGCGGAGAACGCCATCGGCACGGGCACCAGCTCTCGCAACAGCGAAGTGATTCACGCGGGCATCTACTATCCGCAAGGCTCGCTCAAGGCGAGGCTATGCGTGCAAGGCAAGCAGCGCCTCTACGCGTATTGCGACGAGAAGGGCGTGCCGTACGAGCGTTGCGGCAAGTTCATCGTCGCGACGCACGAAGGGCAACTCGACGCGCTGCGAACGATTCGCGCCGCCGCCGCGGCCAACGGCGTGGACGACCTGCACTGGCTCGAGCGCGACGAAGCGCAGGCGCGCGAGCGCGCGCTCCATTGCGTGGCGGCGCTCGAGTCGTCCTCAACGGGCATCGTGGATAGCCACGGCCTCATGCTCGCGCTGCAAGGCGACTTCGAAGCGGCGGGCGGCATGCTCGCGTTCTGCTCGCCGGTCACGGGCGGCCTGGTGCAAGCCGGGCAGCCGATTCTGCTGAAGGCGGGCGGCGAAGAACCGATGGAGCTGCGCGCGAAGCGCGTGATCAACAGCGCGGGGCTCTACGCGCAACAGGTGGCGGCGTCGATCGATGGCATCGCGGCCGGCTCGATTCCGCCGGGGCGCTACGCCAAAGGGAGCTATTACTCGCTTTCCGGCGCCTCGCCGTTCTCGCGCCTCATCTATCCGGTTCCCGAAGAGGGCGGCCTCGGCGTGCACCTGACAATCGACCTCGGTCACCAGGCGCGCTTCGGCCCCGATGTCGAGTGGATCGACACGATCGACTACACCGTCGACCCGCGCCGCGCCGCGAAATTCTACGAGGCGATTCGCAGCTATTGGCCCGCCTTGCCCGATGGCGCGTTGCAACCGGGCTATGCGGGTATTCGCCCCAAGCTGGCGGGTGGGGCGCAGGGCGCACATGGTGGCGGCGATTTTGTGATTCAGGACGCGCGCGAGCATGGCGTGCGCGGGCTCGTGAATCTGTACGGCATCGAGTCGCCGGGACTGACGGCGTCGCTGGCGATTGCGGACGAAGTGGTCGCGCGATTGAACGGCGAGGCGTGGTAACGTTGGGCGCGCGTCGCAACTGCGCGCGCATTCATGATGCAAAAAACGAAGAGAAAGGAGCAAAACGTGGTCTACGAAATGGCGCACATTTCCGTGCAGGCCGGCAAGAATGCCGAATTCGAAGCAGCCGTGGCGCAGGCCCTGCCGCTATTCCATCGCGCGCGCGGTTGCAGCGGCGTTGAGTTGCAGCGCAGCGTGGAAGAGCCGAATCAGTATGTGCTCGTCGTGCAATGGGACACTGTGGAAGACCATATGGTCCACTTTCGCGAGTCCGCCGACTTCCAGACGTGGCGCGGCCTCGTTGGTCCGTACTTCGAAAAGCCGCCGGTCGTGGGACATACGCAGGTGGTGGTGAAGTAATCGCCGAGCCTGCGGGATCGCTTTGGTTTGATCCATGTACATACATGGATTTACATTGCCGTGGATACTGCCTATAGTTCAAACAATATAGACTCCGTCCATGCAACTGGAAATGCACACAACCAGGGTGTTCAAGAACGGCAACTCGCAGGCAGTTCGCATCCCTGCCGACCTTGCCTATGAGCGTAACGACATCGAGGTCGAAATCGAGCGAGTGGGCGACGAAATCCGCATCCGCCCCGCACGCCGGTCGTTGGGTGGCGTGCTCAAGAAGTTCGCGAAATTCGGGCCGGATTTCATGGCCGAGGGACGTGGCGCGCAGGGACAAGCCGATCGCGAGGACTTGTGATGCCGCGTTTCATGCTCGACACGAATATGTGCATCTACCTCATGAAAAACCAGCCGGAACAGGTGGCGCGCCGTTTTGCGCAGTGCTATGTCGGCGATGTCGTCATGTCGGCAATCACCTATGCCGAACTGGAATATGGCGTCGCCGTTTCTCCCAATCGTGTACGGGAGAAGCGCAACCTTGCAGCGCTCGTTGAAGACATACCGGTTGCGCCGTTTGACGCCGGTGCCGCGGTTGCATATGGGCCCATCCGGGAGGCGACGCGCGAGCGCAAAAAGGATCACCTGGACAAGCTGATTGCCGCGCATTCGGTCGCGCTCGAAGTTTCGCTTGTAACGAATAACGAGCGCGATTTTGCCCACTATCCGGGTGTGAAGATGGAGAACTGGCTTAGCGAGTAGGCCACCCTGCATGAGCGCTGCGCCCGCTCAAACTCTCACCCTGAACCCCTCCACATAAGCCACGGCATCCACTCCATCCCACACCCGTCCATCGACGAAAACCGGTTTGCCGAACACCGCTGGCACTTCAACCCCTATCGCCCGCGCCGCCTCTCGATACAGTGCAATCTGATTCACCCCCCGCGCGATCTCCAGATAATCGTCGCGCGGCGCCATGATCCCCCAACGCTGGAACTGAGTCAGAAACCAGATTCCTTCGGACTCCAACGGAAAATTTACCGCGCCGTTTTCGCAGAACTTCATGCGCACGCCATCTGAAGTGCCGTTACCTTCAAGCTGCTCTGCAATCAACGCCGCATCCACGCCCAGCATCTCCGGCCGCGCGAGCCACTGCGCGATTTCCCCGCGATGTCCCGCGCCGTCGAGCCATCGGCACGCTTCCAGCATCGTCTGTACCAGCGCTCGCGCCGTGTTCGGATAACGCGTGACGAAATCGCGTCGGCACGCCAGCACTTTCTCGGGATGGTCGGGCCAGATTTCACCGCTGCGGATCACCGTGCGCCCCACGCCGCGCCGCCGCGCGAGCGCGGGCCACGGCTCGCCTGCGCACAGGCCGTCGAGTCGCTCCCCGGTCAGCGCCGCCACCATCTGGGGCGGCGGAATCACCACGCTCTCGATATCGCGCAGTGGATGCACGCCCTGCGCGGCGAGCCAGTAATTGAGCCACATCGCGTGCGTGCCGGTCGGAAAGGTCTGTGCGAACACGGGCTTGCGCTCGAGCGTCGCGAGCGCGCGAGGCAGCGTGCCGTGTTCGGCGAGCGCGTCGGCGAGACGGTTCGAAAGCGTGATCGCCTGGCCATTGCGGTTGAGCACCATCAGCACGGCCATGTCCTGCTGGGGGCCGCCAATGCCGAGTTGCACGCCGTACACGAGACCGTAGAGCGTATGCGCGGCGTCGAGTTCACCCGCCAGCAGCTTGTCGCGCAGCGCGGCCCACGAGGGCTGGCGCGAAAGCTCCAGCGTGAGGCCATGCGCGTGGCCGAATTCGAGCAGCTTCGCGGCGATGAGCGGTGCCGCGTCGGCGAGCGGCACGAAGCCGATCTTCAGGTGCGCCTTCTCGGGCGCGGCGTGCGGAGTGGGGGTGGCGTTCATGGTCGGCGCTTCGTGCGTGCTCGTTCGGGCTCAATCAATCTGGCCGGTAGTGGGCCGGCGCTTTCATTTGCGCGGTCATTGGCGTCCATCATTCGCGTGGTTGCGCGATTCAACCGCCGCGACGATCTGGCGGGCCACCTCGGCAAGCTTCAGACTCTGGTTCATGGCGCGCTTGCGCAACGCCGCATAGGCCGCGGGCTCGGACATCTTCTGCTGCTCCATCAGGATGCGTTTCGCGCGGTCGATCAGCTTGCGCTCGGCCAGTTCGTTCTCGGCATGGGTGAGCCGCTCGCGCAGTTGCGCCTCTTGTGCAAAGCGTGCGAGCGCGACTTCGAGGATGGGCGCGATACGCTCGCCCGCGAGCCCTTCCACGAGATACGCGGTCACGCCCGCATGCACGGCCGAGCGAATGAGTTGCTGATTCGCGTCGTTGCTGAACATCAGCACGGGACGCGGCGCGGTGGCGTTCATCACGGCGAGCTGTTCGAGCGTGTCGCGCGAAGGCGATTCGGTGTCGATGATGATCACGTCGGGCCGTTCGCGCTCGACGGTGCGATGCAGCGCTTGCGGCGTCGCGGGGTTGGCGAGCATCTCGTAGCCGAGCCGCGCGAGTGCGTCGCGCAGATCGCCGATGGGCTTGTCGGTGTCGGTTACGAGCAGGACGCGCAGCATGGTGTTTCGATGGTCGGCGGCATGAAAACTTCGACGGATGAGCGGTCGGTTCCCGGCGGGCAAGCCGTGATTTGACGGTGCTTGCGCCGCTGCGGAACGTGCAGCATTCCAGCAAGGTATGTGCCAGTGTTTGCGACGCACTCGAATGGGGCTGGCCGCCCGCAGCGGCTGTTCGGAGAGCGGGCGGGGAAGAGGGCGTGGTGCACCGCAGCAGTGCGTCGAGCCATTCGCCGCACTCAACTGGCGCAGCGCACCGGTACGAGCTGCGCGGAAATCATGATGTCTGCCGCTCTATTTGCAACTAACAGCCAAGCCCATTAACCCACCACGAACACGAAGCGCAGGCAGAAAAAGGCTCACACGCGCGAAGATCTTTAAAGCAAGCAACGTGAAGGGCAAAAAGGGGCAAAAAAAAGCGCGCCGGCAAAACCGGCGCGCATCGAAATCCCCACTACCACTACCTCTGTGACTCAGCCCGTCTTGCGCACGGGTGGAAAGCGCCGCTTGTTGTTGCCGATGCTGATGCGGCGGAAGCGTTCCTTCTTGGTCTCCTCCTCGAAGTGCGAAAGCGAGACCTTCACGAGATCGGCGCTCGAGACGATGCCGACGAGCCGCATCGATTCGCGATCGGATACCACGGGCAGCCGCTCGAGCCCATGCACCGCGAGACGCGCGGCGATCCGGCGGCAGGTTTCCTCGGGCAGCGCCACGTCCGGTGTGCGCAGCGCGAGCAAGGTGCCGAGCGGCTGTTCGAGCGCGTCGCTGGCGTCGCTCGCACGCACCGCTTCGAGCATGCCGCGATCCACCACGCCGAGCACCTTGCCATCGCGCACCACCGGCCACGCGCGGCGCTTCTGGGTGGGGCCGAAGTATTGCGAAAGCGCATCGCGCACGCTCACGGCGGCGTCGATCGTATCGACGTTGCGCGTCATCACTTCGTCGACGTAATGGCGCTCGAGCGGATCGACGCCGTACTCTCGATAGATGTGATAACCGCGCCGCGCGATCTTCTCGGTCATGATCGAGCGCTTCATGACGACCGTTGCGAAGCCGTGCGCGACCAGCGTGGCCGTGAGCAGAGGCAATAGCGCGTTGGTGTCGTGCGTGAGGCCGAAGGCGAACACGATGGCCGTGAGCGGCGCGCCGAGCGTGGCGCCGAGCGTCGCCGCCATGCACACGAGCGGCCAGAGCGCGGGGTCGCTGCCGGGCAGCACGTGGCTCAGCACGCAGCCGAGGCCCGCGCCCAGCATGAGCAGCGGAGCGAGCACACCGCCCGAGGTGCCCGAGCCGAGCGCCACGACCCAGATCACGGCCTTCACCACGAGGATGGCGACGGCCACTTGCAGGATGATCTGCTGATGGAGCAGGTCGCCGATCACGTCGTAGCCCACGCCCAGCGCGCGCGGCTCGATGAAGCCGCCGATGCCCACCACGATGCCGCCGATCGCGGGCCACCACGACCAGTGCAGCGGCAAGTGCGCAAACAGGTCCTCGACCTTGTAAAGCGCGGCGGAAAGCCCCGTGGCGAGCGCGCCCGAGAGCAGCCCCGCGATCACGCACGAGAACAGCGCGAGCGCATGCGGCGTCGGGGTCTGCATTGCAAAGAGCGGCTCGGTACCGAAGAATGCGGCGCGCGCGAAGCCCGCTACGGCGCAGGCGAGCGCGACCGGCAGGAAGCTGCGCGGGCGCCATTCGAACAGCAGCAGCTCGACCGCGAGCAGCACGGCGGCCACCGGCGTGCCGAACACGGCCGTCATGCCCGCGGCGGCGCCGGCGACGAGCAGCGTCTTGCGCTCGGCGGAGGTGAGCCGCACGCACTGCGCGAGCAGCGA
>DATEJU010000309.1:0-7125 GCA_035277805.1 Paraburkholderia sp.
CCAGCGTCGCGAAGATCTGTTCGTTATCCGGATTGTCGGAGCGCAGCTCGAAGCCGTACTTCTTCGAGATCAGCAGCGCGATCTCGAGGATGTCGATGGAGTCGAGCCCGAAGCCCTCGCCATAGAGCGGGGTCTCGGCGCTCACATCGTCGAGCGAGACATCTTCGAGGTTCAGTTCGCCGACGATCAGCGTGGCGAGCTCTTTTTCCAGTGCGTTCATCATGCGTGCTTGGCAGTTGGCGCGGAGGCGGCGCGAGCGCGGCGCGCGACCGGCGACATGGCGCACGCATCGCACGTGCTCCCCGCCGTCCCTCCCGGCGCCTGCCCGCTGCCCTGCCCCGCCTGCCTGATTTTGGGGTTCGTTTAGTAAAAGTTACGCGGATTCTAGACGATGGGTATCGGTGCGTATACGGTGAGGGCCGCCGAAAGGTTACAAGGGGTCGGGCACGCGGCGCCCGTATTTTGGGACGCAAACGCGCGAGACACTTGCGCGGCATTGGGCGCAATGGGTTCGGATGCCCGCGCGGCCGGGCGCGGTGGCATACAAACGGTTACAAACCGGCAGCGCGCCATTCCGGCGACGGTCCGTCGCCATCTTAAAATATGCCTGTCGCAATCCCGCGTCAGGCTATTCATATGACATATGGCTTACGCTCAAGGTGCGGAAACGCCGAGCTGTCGATTCCATCGCCACCGCCCGCCATATTGAAAGCCGACTGAAACCCGTCCAAGCCTACGGAGCCCAACACACCGTGCCCTGCCCGCCCATTCACCTTCGCCCTGTGCCGGACTGCGCTCCGGTACGATTGCCGGACCGCCTCGCGGCACGCGGCAAGGTTGGCGCGCGCGGCGAACGAAGCGAGTGTGTGGCGCACGGCGCACGGCGCTCGCCTGGAGGTCCGCGATGAGCACGCTCGCCGGCTTCGCGCGCGCCGCGCTGGCAGTGGTGGCCGTGGCCGCCTACCAGGTGCTCGCCCATCATGCAGTGGCGACGCCCGGCGAACACGGCCTCGGGCTCGCCATGGCGCTGCTGCCACCGCTCGCCATCGTGCTGGCCGCGGCCGCCCGTTCGCCGCGCCGGGATTGGCTGCTGCCGCTCTGGGTGCTCGCCGCCGCCACGTTGTGGGTTGCGCGCACGCCGCTTGCTAGTCACTTCGAATGGGGCCTGTACCTCGAGCATGCGAGCTTCAACCTCGGCATGGCGCTGGTCTTCGGGCGCACGCTCGCAGTGGGACGCGTGCCGCTCTGTACGCAGTTCGCGACGATGATCCACGGCTCGCTCACGCCGGCCGTCGCGCGCTACACGCGGCAGATCACCGTGGCGTGGACAGCGTTCTTCGTCGCCATCGCCGCCGTCTCGACGCTGATGTTCGCCGCCGCGCCGATCGTCGCATGGGCGACCTTCGCCAATTATCTGGCGCTGCCGCTGGTGGGCGCGATGTTCGTCGCCGAGCATGCGTGCCGCCGTTTTGCGCTGCCCCACGAGCCGCGCTCCGGCATGCTCGACGCGATTCGCGCGTACCGGCAGTCGTCGGCGCAGGGCCATGCGAGCGGACCGAACGAAAGGCCGAACGAAGTGCCGAGTGAAAGGCCGAACAAAGCCGGCCAGGCGGGCCGCGCGAGCCGCGCCGCGCCGAGTGCGGCGGGCCGCTGCGCGCCGGGACGAGGCGCGAGCCGGACAGTCAATCCAATGCCGTGAATAAACGGCCGGCGATGCGCTGCAGCGCCGGCCCCTGTTGCCGATTCAACTGAAGTTATGTCGACTCATCCGCTGGTTTTTCACACTTCGCCCCGCCAGGTCATCGCCTGGCGCGACGGCTCGCCGGTCACGGTGCACGCGTTCCTCGCCGACGTCGCGCGGGTGGCGGCCGCGCTGCCGCCGGGCGGCCACGTGTTCAACGTCTGCCGCGACCGCTACCGCTTCGCCGTGAGCCTGTGCGCGGCGCTCGTCGCGGGCCGCATCAGCCTGCTGCCGTCCACGCATACGCCGGAGATGGTCCGCCAGCTCGCCTCGTTCGCGCCCGACGCGTTCTGCCTGCACGACAGCGCCGATTGCACGATCGACCTGCCGCGCTTTCGCTATCCCGAGGCCACGCCGTCCGTCTTGCCGCAGGACACGGACATCGCAGACGACGCCCCCTTCGAAGTGCCGCGGATCGACGCGGCGCGCATCATGGCCTACGTGTTCACGTCCGGCTCGACCGGCGCGCCGGTGCCGCATCGCAAGACGTGGGGCTTCCTCGTGGCCAACGTACGCGCGGCGGCGGAGCGCCTCGGGTTGCTCGATCCGTCCGCCCAGGCTGACGCAGAAATGCACGCAGAAGCGCACGCTGAAACCCGCGCTGAAACCAAGGCCGGAGCCGATGCGCCCGCCAACACGCATACGCTGATCGGCACGGTGCCGGCGCAGCACATGTACGGCTTCGAATCGACGGTCCTGCTCGCGCTGATCGGCGGCCTCGCGTTCAGCAACCGCCAGCCGTTCTATCCCGTCGATATCCGCGCGGAACTGGAGACCGTGCCGCAGCCGCGCGTGCTCGTGACCTCGCCCATTCATCTGCGCGCGCTGCTCGCGACCGAAGCGGCGCTGCCCGGCGCTGCGCTCGTGCTCTGCGCGACCGCGCCACTCGCGGAAAAGCTCGCCTGCGAGGCCGAGGCGCGCCTGAGCGCGCCGCTCGTGGAGATCTATGGCAGCACCGAAACCGGCCAGATCGCGACGCGCCGCACGGCGCAGGGCGCGACCTGGGAGCTGTTTCCGCGCATCCGCATGGAGGCACGCCCGGCCAGCGGCAACGATAGCGACGAAGGACCGACGGTCTGGGTCTCGGGCGGTCACGTGGAAGAGCCCGTGCCGATGGGCGATGCGCTCGAATTGCTCGATACGCACCGCTTCTTGCTGCATGGGCGCAAGGCGGACCTCATCAACATCGCGGGCAAGCGGACCTCGCTCGCCTACCTGAATCATCAGCTCAACGCGATTCCGGGCGTGGCCGATGGCGTGTTCTTCATGCCCGGCGATGCCGCGCACGCCGTCGACAATGCGCATGCCAGCGAGCGCACGGATACCACGGGTGTCGGGGCCGTCACGCGTCTCGTCGCGCTCGTGGTCGCGCCCACGCTCACGGCCGCCAGCCTCCAGCGCGCGCTGCGCGAGCGCATCGACGCCGCCTTCATGCCGCGCCCGCTCGTGTTCGTCGAGTCGTTGCCGCGCAACGAGACCGGCAAGCTGCCGCACGAGGTGCTCGCGGCGCTGGTCGCGCAACACACGCACGCCCCGGCTGAAGCAGCGGCGCGAGCGAATGGCACAAGCGGCACAAGCGGTACAAGCGATGAGAGCGGCACAGGCGGCGCGCGCGACGCAAGCAGCGCAAGCGCAGCGGCCCCGCTGCACGCAGCAGGCACGAGCGGCAGCGCATCCACGCGCTCCTTCACGATCCCCGCCGATCACCCCGCGCTGCCGGGCCACTTCCCGGACCATCCGGTCGTGCCCGGCGTCGTGCTGCTCGATCACGTCATCGACGCCATCGGCGCAGCCCTGAACCGCCCGCTGCAAACCTGGCGCCTCTCCGCCGCGAAATTCCTGAGCCCCGCCCGGCCCGGCGAGACGCTCGATCTCGCATTCGACGCGGCGGCAAGCGGCGCGATCCGCTTCACCGTGCGCGCGGGCGGGCGCGATATCGCAAGCGGCACGCTCTCGACGGCGCTGCCCTCCCAACCCCGCGCGCAGGCACCGGCCGCCGCGCGCGCACCCTTGCAGGAGGGGCCGCAACCATGACGAAGCGCACCGACTGGGCCCAGCGTCAGGAGCGCGGCAACGCGCTGCTGCTGCGCGTGATGACCTGGCTCTCGCTACGCCTCGGCCGCCCCGCCGCGCGCGGCCTGCTGCATCTGATCGCCACCTACTACGTGCTGTTCTCGCCGCGCGCGCGGGCCGCCTCGCGCGACTACCTGCGCCGCGTGCTGGGCCGCCCCGCCGGCTGGCGCGACATCTACCGGCACGTGTTCACCTTCGCGACGACGATCCACGACCGCATCTACCTGATGAACGAGCGCTTCGACCTGTTCGACATCCGCCCGCAGGGGCAGACGCTCGTCGACACCGCGCTCGCCAATGGGCGCGGCGCATTCCTGATGGGCGCTCACCTGGGCAGCTTCGAAGTGGTGCGCGCGCTGGGCCGCACGCGGCCCGACATGCGCGTGGTCGTGACGATGTTCGACGAGAACGCCCGCAAGATCAACGCGACGATCGCCGCCGTGAATCCGGCCGCGCAGCCCGAGGTAATCCCCCTGGGGCAGGTCGATTCGATGCTGCGCGTGAACGAGCGGCTCGACGAGAACTGCATGGTGGGCATGCTCGCCGACCGCACGCTGCTCGCCGACGCCGCCAGCTCGATGCGCCGCATGGCCTTTCTCGGCGAGCCCGCCGCGTTCCCGCTCGGGCCGCTCTACATGGCCGCGATGCTCAAGCGTCCGGTGATCTTCATGACGGGCCTGTATCGCGGCGGCAATCGCTACGACGTGCACTTCGAGCTGCTCGCCGACTTCACGCACACGCCGCGCGAGTCGCGCCAGGCCGCCATCGACGCGGCGCTCGCGCGCTACGTTGCGCTGCTCGACCGGCATTGCCGCGCGGCGCCGTACAACTGGTTCAACTACTTCGACTTCTGGCAGACGGCGCAAGCCCCGCAAGCTGCCAAAGCGGCACAAGCGGCGCCCGCAGCAGAAGCGGCGAAAGCGGCGCTTGCGCCGGCGAATCACGCGGAGATTGCCGCGCGCGTCGCCAGGAACGCTTATGCGACAAGCCGCGCCGATAGCAGCGATCGCGCCCGAGCGAGCCGCGACGAGCCGCGCCGCAGCAACGCGGCGCACGCGCGCCTTGCCGCCCGGGAGACCTCCGACGCATGAGCGCCACCCGCCGTTTCGCTTTCTCCCGACGTGGGCCGCGTGCCGTAGCGGGCATCGCTGCCGCGCTGGCGCTGCTGGGCACGGGTGCGCTCGCCGCACTGGCGCTCACGCCCGCAACCGCCGCTGCCATCCAGGCCGCCGAGGCCCCGGCCCCCGCCTGGACGCTCGACCGCTTGATGGCCGCGCTCGCGCAGCACAAGTCGGGCCGTGCCGCGTTCACGGAAACCAAGTACCTCGCGATCGCCACGCAGCCGATCGAGTCGTCGGGCGAGCTGGTGTTCGTCGCGCCCGATCATCTCGAGAAAAACACGCTCAAGCCCAAGCCCGAGCACCTCGTGGTGGACGGCGACATGCTCACCGTCGAGCGCAACAACCACAAGTACACGCTCGCGCTCGCGCGCTATCCGGAGCTCGGCGCGTTCATCGAGAGCATCCGCGCGACGCTCACGGGCAACCGGCTTGCGCTCGAGCAGACCTATCGGGTCGCGCTCGCCAGCAGCGGCGAGAACTGGACGCTCACGCTCACGCCGCGCGATTCGCGCATGCTCAAGGCGGTGAGCACGATCACGCTCGAAGGCACGGGCGACGCGCTGCGCAGCGTGGCGATCCAGCAGGCGGGCGGCGACCATTCGCTGATGCGTCTGCGTCCGCTGGCCGCGTCGGCAGCGGCTAACTGAGGACGCGGGCAGCAGCGCTCATGGACGACCCGACCCGGCCCACGCAGCAAGCCCGAGGCTTGCGCGCCCTCGCCCAGGCGCTGCAGCGGCGCGCCGTGCTCGTGTGGCTCGTCTTCCTGCTCGCGTGCGCGGGGAGCATCGCGCGCGCGCATTTCAGCACCGACCTCTCCGCGTTCCTGCCGAGCTCGCCCACCGCCAGCCAGCGCGTGCTGGTCGATCAACTGCGCGACGGGCTGGTCTCGCGGCTGATTCTCGTCGCCATCGACGGAGGCGATCCGGCCGCGCGCGCGCAGCGCTCGCGCCAGCTCGCGGCGAGGTTGCGCGCCGATCCGCAATTCGCCGCGGTCCACAACGGCGAAGCCGTGAACGACGCGCGCGACCAGCAGTTCGTGTTCGCGCATCGCTATGCGTTGAGTCTGGCCGTCACGCCGCAGCGCTTCACGGCCGCTGGCCTCCATGAGGCGCTGGGCGAGAGCCTCGACTTGCTCACCTCGTCGGCGGGCCTCGTCGCCAAGGACTTGCTGCCGCACGATCCAACCGGCGAAGTCGCCGCCCTCGTGGGCGAGCTCGACAGTGCCGCGCAGCCGCAGAGCCTCGATGGCGTATGGGCCTCGCACGACGGCACGCGCGCCGTGCTGGTCGCGCAAACCGCCGCCGCAGGCTCCGATACCGATGCGCAGGCGCGCGCCATCGACGCCATCCGCCGCGCGTTCGATACCGCCACGCGTGCGCTCCCGAATGCATCCGCCTATCGCCTGGAGATGACCGGCCCCGGCGTGTTCTCCGTGGATACGCGCGATGCGATCCGCCACGACGTCGAGCGCATCTCGGCCTTGAGCCTCGTCTTGATCGTCGCGTTGCTGCTCACGCTCTATCGCTCGCCGCGCACGCTCGCGCTCGGCCTCGTGCCCGTGCTCTCGGGCGTGGCCGCGGGCATCGCGGCGGTGAGCCTCGCGTTCGGCACGGTGCAGGGGCTCACGCTCGGCTTCGGCACGACGTTGATCGGCGAGGCCGTCGATTACTCGATCTATCTGTTCGTGCAGTCCGGAGAGGCGCGCCCCGATCCGCGCGGGCGCGACACCTTGCGCGCCTGGGTTGCCGCCTGGTGGCCGACGATCCGCCTCGGCGTGCTCACGTCGGTATGCGGGTTCGCCTCGATGCTGTTCTCGGGCTTTCCGGGGCTCGTGCAGCTGGGCGCCTATTCGATCGCGGGCCTTGTGACGGCGGCGCTCGTCACGCGCTTCGTGCTGCCGCGCCTGCAAGGCGGCGCCGTGGCGATTCGCGACGTCTCGCGCATCGGCGCCTGGCTCGCCCGGGCCGCCCAGGCCGCGCCGCGTCTGCGCTGGCCGCTCGCGGCACTGGCGCTGACCGCCGTCGCGGTGCTCGCGCTGCATCGGGGCGGCCTGTGGAGCCGCGAGCTGTCCTCGCTGAGCCCGGTCCCGGCGGCCAGCCAGGCGCTGGACGCGCGGCTGCGCGCCGATGTGGGCGCGCCCGACGTGCGCTATCTGGTGGAGATTCCCGCCGCGAACGAGCAAGCCGCGCT
>DATEJU010000310.1:0-35553 GCA_035277805.1 Paraburkholderia sp.
GCACTCGGCGGCCGTGGCGGCTGCCGCCGACCGCGTGCTGCGGCTCACGCCCGAGGGGCTCGAGCCGTGCGCGCCGGGCGCAGGCGGCGCGTAGGCGATGCGCTGGCCCGGCGCCGTGCGTCGCTCGCGCGAGTCCGCTTCGTCGCGTCCATCGTGTCCATCGTGCCCATCGTGCCGTCCGGGCCATCGCATGCCCGCTGGCGGCGTCGGCGCGGCGCTCATTGCCGGCGAAATGCGCGGGCATCCGCTGCGCACGCTGATTGGCATTCTCGCGATCGCCGCGGGCGTTGCGATGGGCTATGCCGTGCAGTTGATCAACCGCGCGGCCGTGGGCGAGCTCTCGGCCACCGTCAACGCGCTGATGGGCAACGCCGATATCGAGCTGCGCGGCCCGCGCGCGGGCTTCGATGAAGCGCTGTATCCGCGCATTGCCCGCTTGCCCGAGGTCGCGGTGGCAAGCCCGGTGGTCGAGGTCGATGCGCGCGTCGCGGGACGCGATGCGTCATTGAAGCTGCTCGGCGTCGATGTGTTTCGCGCGGGCTACGTCACGCCGAACCTCGTCGGACGCGTGGAGCAAACGGCTCGCGCCAATCCCGCGAACGGCACGCATGGTACAAAGCGCACCCGCTTCGATCTGCTCGACCCCGACACCGTGTTTCTCTCGCCTGCCGCGCTGAGCTGGCTTGCGCTCAAGCCCGGCGACTCGCTGACGGTGCAGGTCGGGCTCGCTTCGGTGGCGCTGCGCGTCGCGGGCGTGCTGCCCGCGTCGGGCGAGGCGGTGCGCGTCGGCGTGATGGACATCGGCGCCGCGCAATGGCGCTTGCAGCGGCTCGGCACGCTCCAGCGCATCGACATCAAGCTCAAGCCGGGTGTCGACGCAGAAGGGTTCGCGCATTCGATCGCGGCGCGCTTGCCCGCGGGCGTCGCCGCCGTCACGCCAGGCGACAACGCGCAGCGCACCTCGATGCTCTCGCGTGCGTATCGCGCGAATCTCGACGTGCTCGCGCTCGTCGCGCTGTTCACGGGGGCGTTCCTCGTCTTCACGATGCAGGCGCTCGCCGTGCTGCGGCGCCGCGCGCAGTTTGCGCTGCTGCGCGCGATCGGCGTGACGCAGCGGGGCGTGCTGTGGCTCGTCGTCTCGGAGGGCGCGATCCTCGGCGTGCTCGGCGCCGCCGCGGGCCTCGCCATCGGCTTCGCACTCGCGGCCGCCGTGCTCCGTTATGGGGGCGGCGATCTGGGCGGCGGCTATTTCGAAGGGGTTCAGCCGCACGCGCATTTCGATGCGATGCCCGCGGCGAGTTTTTTTGCGCTGGGCGTGGCCGCGTCGGTGCTCGGCAGTCTCGCGCCGGCGCTCGAAGCGGCGCGGGCGCGTCCCGCCCGGGCGCTGAAGGCGGGCGACGAGGAAGCGCCGGCCGCACGGCTCACCACGAAGCGGACCGTCACGGCGGCGCTGCTCGCGATCGGCGCCGGGCTCGTGGCGGCGCTCCTGCCGCCCGTGGCCGGCTTGCCGGTGTTCGGCTATCTCGCGATCGCGCTGTTGCTGCTGGGCGGCGTGCTCGCGATGCCGGCCGTCGCGCGCGCCGTGTTCGCCGGGCTGCCGCGCTCGAGCCATGCCTTGCCGCAACTCGTGCTTTCGCAGCTCGCCAATGCGCCCGGCCGCGCGACGATCGGCCTCGCGGGCATCGTCACGAGCTTCAGCCTGATGACGGCGATGGCGATCATGGTGTCGAGCTTTCGCGTCGCGGTCGACGACTGGCTGCAACTGCTGCTGCCCGCGCCGCTCTATCTGCGCGCCGCGCCCGGCGGCGACAGCGCATTCCTGTCGCCGGGCGATCAGGCGGCCATTGCCGCGACGCCCGGCGTGGCGCGCGCCGAGTTTCTTCGCGCGACGCAAATCTCGCTCGACGCTCGCCTGCCGCCCGTCAGCCTGCTTGCACGGCCCATCGATGAGCGCCATCCCGGCGCGCGCCTGCCGCTGACGACGGCGCCGCTTGTGCCGCAACCCGGCGACCCGCCGCCGGTGTGGATCAGCGAGGCGGCCGCCGATCTGTACGGGATGCGCCCGGGCCAGCGCATCACGCTGCCGCTGGCGGGGCAGCGCCTGCCGTTCACGGTGGCCGGCATCTGGCGCGACTACGCGCGCCAGTTCGGCGCCATCGTGATCGACGCGAGCGACTATCGCCGGCTGACTCGCGACACCCGCGTGAGCGATGCCGCCTTGTGGCTCGCCCCGGGCGTGGCAGCGGCGCAAGTGATCGCGCGCTTGCGCGCCAGCGTGCCCGGCGGGCAGCGCCTCGAGTTCGCGCAGCCCGGCGAGATCCGCGCGGCAAGCCTGCGGATCTTCGACCGCAGCTTCGCCGTGACGTATCTGCTGGAAGCGGTGGCGGTGATCATCGGACTGTTCGGCATCGGCGCGAGCTTCGGCTCGCAGGCGCTTGCCCGCACGCGCGAGTTCGGCATGCTGCGGCACATCGGCGTGCTGCGTCGCCAGATCGCGCTGATGCTCGCGATGGAAGGCGCGCTCGTTGCGCTGCTCGGTGTGCTCGCCGGCCTGACGCTGGGCTTGAGTCTCGCGATGGTGCTCGTGCATGTCGTCAACCCGCAGTCGTTTCACTGGACGATGAGCGTGCACATGCCGTGGGGCTTGCTGGCCGCGCTGGCGTGGGCGGTCGTCGTTACCGCTGCGCTCACGGCGCTCCTGAGTTCGCGCGCGGCGATGTCGGTCGACGCGGTGCGCGCCGTGCGCGACGACTGGTGACGCGATGAGACGGCGCACGTTCCTGTGTGGTCTCCTGCGCAGTTTCCTGTTATCGCCGCTGGCCGCCCTGACGCCAGGCGCTGTGTGGGCGCGCCTGCCGGAATATCCAACGGTGACGCGCGGACGGCCGCTGGTGTTCCCGCGCGACTATGGCGCGCATTCGAGCTATCGCAACGAATGGTGGTATGTGACCGGCTGGCTGCAAACGGATGCCGGCGCGGCCGCCGCGGCCGATGCATCACTGGGCTTCGAAGCGACGTTCTTTCGCTCGCGCCCCGCCATCGACGAGGCGAACCCGAGCCGCTTCGCGCCGAATCAATTGCTGTTCGCCAACGTGGCGCTGAGCGATCCGCGCGCGGGCCGGCTGCAGGACGACCAGCGCGCTGCGCGCCGCGGCTTTGGACTCGCCGGGGCGAGCGAGACGGACACGGCCGTACACATCGACGACTGGTCGCTCGAGCGCAGCGCAAACGGCCGCTACCGCCTGAACGTCGCCACGCCCGGCTTTGCGTTCGCCTTCACTTTGGCGCCGACGCAGCCGGTGCTCGTCAACGGCGCGCTCGGGTATAGCCGCAAAGGTCCGCTTCCGGGCGAGGCCAGCTACTACTACAGCGAGCCGTGGCTGCAAGTCGATGGCGTGCTCAAGCGCAGTGGTCGTTCGTCCGGCAAGGGCGAGCACGTGCGCGGGCAGGCGTGGCTCGATCACGAATGGTCGTCGGCGCCGCTCGCGGACGTTGCGGTCGGCTGGGACTGGATCGGCATCAATCTCGATGACGGTGGCGCGCTGGTGGCCTTCCAGATCCGCGACAAGGCAGGCCGCAAGTTCTGGGCAGGCGGCACGCTGCGCAGCGCCGATGGAAGCACGCATGCGCTATCGCCCGATAGCGTGCGCTTCACGCCGCTGCGCCAGTGGCGTTCGCCGCATACCGGCGCGCAGTATCCGGTGGCGATGCGCGTCGATGCGCAGGATCTGCATCTGACGCTCGTGCCGCTCATGGACGATCAGGAATTCGACAGCCGCGCGAGCACCGGCGCGGTGTATTGGGAGGGCGCGGTGACGGCGTTTCAGTCGGGCGAGGCAACCGGCAAGCCGGTCCCGGCGAGCGCAGGCACCGCAAAACCCGCCGCAAAGCGGATAGGGCGGGGCTATCTCGAGCTCACGGGCTATGTTGAGCGGCTCGAGCTTTAGAAGCTGACCGGCCGCTGCCGCTCAGACCCGTTCGCCCCATCACCCCAGCTCAAACGACGTCACCCCAAATACGCGATCGATCGCAAGCGCGGGCGCGTCTTTCGTGTACATCCGCGCGGTTTCGAAGACGCTCGTCATGCCGTGCCGTTGTGCCAGCGCGACGGCCGCGGGATTCGTTTCCGGCACATCGAGCACGATGACCTCGCCGGGCATGCGCGCCGCCAGCGCGCGCAAGAGCCCGGTGGCGACGCCCGCGTCATCGGCGAACAGCGGGCCGATCTTGCAGCCCGCCTTGCAGCGGCGCACGACGCCGTATCCGGCGATACGCCCCGCGTCGAGGGTAGCGAGCGCAACGGCATCCGGCTGCGCGATCCAGGCGGAGACGAAACGCTCGCGCGCGGCGGGAAAACCAAGGCGATCGTAGGCAAGCAACTGCTCGAACGGCACGTCGGCCGCCGCCGTCACATGCGCGCACCCGATGCCGTCCACGCGCCCCTGATAGCGGATGTTGCGATACGCGAGCCGGAACCCGGATTTCCTGTAGTTCGCCTGCTGGGCAACGACACCATCGAGACCGACGTTACGCTCTCCCAGGTAACGCATGCCGTGCTGCCAGATTCGCATGCCGAAGCCTTTGCCGCGAAACCCGGGTTTCACGATGTAGAGACCGATGAAGCCAAAGTGTTCGTCATAGGCGACGGCGGCGAGGCACGCGACCGGCTCGCCGCGCCAGACGCCGACGAAGAAACCGTCCGGGTCGGCCTCCCTGAAACAGTGCGGGTCATGCCGGCCCGGGTTCCACCCCTCTGCAGCCGCCCATTCGACCGACATGGCCACCTCGTCGGCCGACATGGTGCGCACGATGAAGTCTCCGCTTTGATCCATGGTTCCTCCCGGTCGCGGCGCTCGAGATTGCCGCTTCGCGTTATGGCAGATGCATCGGGGCAAGTCGTTGGCTGGGGCAAGACGGCTGGCCGGATTCGTCAGGCCATCTCGGCACGAACCAGGCCGATGCGGCAAGGCTCCGAAAAAGCATGCCGCGCGTCGTGCTTTGTGTGCGCCTTGATACGGGAAAACCCCTATCTTTCGATTCGAAAATTCACTTTGACGTTCTTTCGAGTCGAAACTAAACTCTTTCAAATCAAAAGTTGATCTTTCGAGTATGGAGATATGCAGGCAAACAAGAGTTCCCTGAGGCGAAGGCTGCAAATCGTCGAACTGGTCCGCAAGCGCGGAGAGGTGTCGGTCGAGGAGCTCAGTCAGGCATTCGACGTTTCGAGCGTCACCATTCGTACCGACCTGACGTACCTCGAGCAGCAGCGTTACCTCGTGCGGTCTTTCGGCAAGGCCCGGTATCTCGCGCAGAAGCCCGGCGAGAACGTGCTGGTCCCGGTGGCTGATGGTGCGACCCGAAAGGCTTCGGAAACGACGATTGCCCGTTTTGCGGCTGAGTCCGTCGACGATCATGAGTCGCTGATGCTGGGCAGCGGAGAGATCGTCCACAAGATCGTGCCGTTTCTGTCCGATCGCTCGAATCTCGCGCTGCTGGTCCATGACATCGGGATGGCTCAAACGGCGCAACGATTTTTGCATTGCGAACTGGCATTGACCGGTGGCCAGCTGGAACAGGGCGCATCTGCCATGACCGGTCCGGACGCCGAGGCTTCGGTAGCGCGTCGTTCAATCGACCTGTGCTTCCTGGAGGCCTCCGGTCTTGACCGCGACGGCAACCTGCTTTGCGCGGACCCCGATGTGGCACGTGTGTTTCAGGCTGCGGCGCAAGCGGCCAGGCGAACGATCATCGTTGCGTACCAGCCGCAGTTGAACGAGCGCGAAGGTGAGATTTTTGCAGACGTGCGCGATGTGGACGTGCTGCTCATCGACGATGGAATCGACCCTCCAACCATGGACCTGATGCCACGCAAAGGCCTTCAGCTCTACCGAAGGGACAGCGGAATCCTCGAGTTCCGCAAGGCCACGACCTAGCCCTGTCAGAGGATGAGACAAATGAAGTTGACGCCCAAATGCATTGCCGCCGCGCTGGCCGGAATCTTCGGATTCGGCGATGACGCGGCGATGGCCGCGGCAGTGGCCGGCAAGTCGGCAGGCAACCACGTCAAAGTGATTGGTTTTGACGGCATGCCTGAAGCGCGCGCGGCCGTCGACAAAATCTGGATTTTGTTGGAGTCATTCGTCAGTACCCCGAAAAAATGGGTGCGATCGCGATCGACTCCGCGGTGAAGGTTGCCGGGAAGCAGCCGGTGGCGAGGCAGATCCCCGTGGCTCCCGGGATCTATATGCACGAAGCGTCAAAATGAGTGCCCACCCGAATAGCCTGGGTGCCCAGGCACCGGGCGCCGCGCCTCGGCCGTGGGTTGGGGCCGCGTCTGCCGAATCAGGAACTGAGCCTGGCGACCAATCTGAGCGCGGCCGAAAACATCTTCGCGGGGCACGAGCCGCGACGGTTCGGAATCGTCGACTGCAAGGCGCTCATGCGCCGCGCTCATCATCGGCGTCATCAACAACGGCATGAACTTGCTGAGTGTTCCGTTTTTTTACCAACTGATCGTAAAAGGCGTCGTGATTCTCGTCGCCGTTTGCATCGATGTTCAAACGAAGAAGCGCCATGGCTAACACTGAACTGAACAAAGCCGGTAAAGCCGGCTACATCCTGACGATGGGCGAAATCCTGGTCGAGATCATGGCGACCGAGCGTGGCCAGTCGTTTCGCCAGCCCGGCACGCTCATCGGCCCCTACGCGAGTGGCGCACCGGCAATCTTCATCGACCAGGTCGCGAAGGTGGGAAGCCGCGGTGCGATGATCGGTTGCGTCGGCGATGACGACTTCGGCGCGCTCAACGTCGAGCGCTTGCGTGCCGATGGTGTCGATGTTTCCGGCATCTCCGTCATCAAGACGGCGACGACCGGCAGCGCGTTCGTCACGTATCGCGAAGACGGCGACCGCGACTTCATCTACAACATTGCGAACAGCGCCTCAGGTCATCTTTCGGTCGGCAATATCCGCGACGACCTGCTGAAGCGGTGCAGCCACTTTCACGTGATGGGCTCCTCGCTCTTTTCGTTTCGCATCATCGAGGCGATGAAGAAGGTCATTGAAGCCGTCAAGGGGCATGGCGGCACGGTCAGCTTCGACCCGAACATCCGCAAGGAGATGCTCCGCATTCCGGAAATGCGCGAAGCGCTCGACTTCATCCTCGACTACACCGATGTGTTCCTGCCGAGCGGGCACGAGGTGATGCTGCTCGCGAGTGCGAGCACGGAGCGGGGAGCCATCGACGAGTTGTTAAAGCGTGGCGTGCGTGAAGTCGTGATCAAGCGCGGCAAGCACGGATGCAGCTATTACGACGGGGCGACGGAGCTCAACTTGCCGGCGCTGCGCGTAGAGGAGGTCGACCCGACCGGTGCCGGCGACTGCTTCGGCGGGACCTGGATTGCCTGCCGCGCCCAGGGCTTTGGCGTCGAGAAGGCGCTGAGCTATGCGTGCGCGGCCGGCGCGCGCGCGGTGACTTTCCGTGGCCCGATGGAGGGCACGGCAACGCTCGCCCAGCTCGATGAATTTATCGCTCAATCTCCGGAGTCATCTCATGGCTAATGTCGTAACCAGGCTCTCGGGCGACGAGGGCGCCGCGAAGAAACTCAAGGGCATCTATTCGATCTGCTCCGCGCATCCATGGGTGCTCGAGGCAGCGATGAAGCAGGCACTGGCCGACGACACGCCGCTGCTGATCGAATCGACGTCGAATCAGGTCGACCAGTTCGGCGGCTACACCGGCATGAAGCCCGCGGACTTTGTCCAGTTTGTCCATCTTCTGGCGGACCACGCGGGCCTGCCGCGCTCGAGGCTCATCCTCGGCGGCGACCATCTCGGGCCCAACGCGTGGCGCAGCCTTGGTGCGGAGGAGGCCATGCAACGCGCGGAGGCATTGATCGACGCCTACGTGTCGGCGGGTTTCACCAAGATTCACCTCGATACCAGCATGAGCTGCGCCGGGGATCCGGCGCGCCTCTCGGACGACATCGTTGCGCAGAGGGCGTCGCGATTGTGCGCCGTCGCCGAGGCGGCGGCCGAACGGGAAGGCAAAGGCGACAAGCCGGTCTATATCATCGGCACCGAAGTTCCGGTCCCCGGCGGTGCGGCGGAAGAACTCGACACGGTCGAAGTCACGCATCCGGATGCGGCGCTCGACACGATCGCGGTCCACAGACAGGCCTGGCGTGACCGCGGTCTCGATGACGCATGGCAGCGTGTGATCGCACTCGTCGTTCAGCCCGGTGTGGAGTTCGATCACACGAAGGTGGTCGACTACAAGCCCGAACTCGCGACGAATCTCTCGGGTGTTCTTGAGCAGTTGCCTGGCATGGTTTTCGAAGCCCACTCCACCGACTATCAAAAGCCGGAGGCGCTTGCCGCGCTGGTCCGTGACGGATTCGCCATTCTGAAAGTGGGCCCGGGCGTCACCTTCGCGCTGCGGGAGGCACTGTGTGCGCTTGCCGACATCGAGTGCGAGCTCGTTTCCGCCGAAGCGCGGTCGAACCTGCCGGAGGTCGTGGAAAAGGTGATGCTTTCCAGGCCTGGAAACTGGGAGCACTACTACCACGGCAACGATCAGGAGCGACGGCTGCTGCGAACCTACAGCTATAGCGACAGGGTGCGCTATTACTGGGCGGATCCGGAAATCGACAGGGCGGCACAAACGCTGATGAGCAATCTGGCTAACGTCGACATTCCCGAAAATCTGCTGAGCCGCTATCTGCCCGAGCAATACTGGCAGTTGCGCCGCGGTCTTATCGATGCTTCGCCCATGAGCCTTATCCAGAGCAAGATCCGCGAAGTCATTGGCGTGTACGCCGCTGCGTGCCACGCATAGCGCGCATTTTGCCCGGATCTGTCTGATTGGAACGTGCTGGCTGGAGGGGGGGTAGCGAAATAGCGAGTGAAATCATGAGAATCCGAGGGCTAATTATATTGTAATCCTAACTATAAAAAAGCCGATAAACCTGATGTTTTTCATCTGAGGAGTCCAGAAATGCAACTCAAGGACAAGGTCGCCATCGTCACGGGTGGCGGAACCGGGATTGGCGAGGCGGTAGTCCGCCGATACCTGAGCGAAGGCGCGAAGGTGGCGGTAGTCGATATCAAGGCGGAAGCGGAACTGGATACGACCTACAGCGACGTGGATCAAGGGCGTCTTCTGGTTGTTCAAGCCGACGTCACCAGGCGCGAAAGTATAGAAGGTATGGTGGCTTTGACCGTTAGCCGCTTCGGCCGCGTCGACATACTCTTCAACAACGCCGCGATTTTCGATATGCGTCCGCTGCTGGATGAGTCGTGGGAGATCTTCGACCGCATTTTTGCGGTGAATGTGAAGGGAATGTACTTCCTGATGCAGCGGGTCGCGAAGCAGATGGTCGAACAGGGCGGTGGCGGAAAGATCATCAACATGGCCTCTCAGGCCGGACGCCGGGGCGAGGCGCTCGTCTCGCATTACTGTGCGAGCAAGGCCGCCGTCATCAGCTACACGCAATCCGCTGCGCTCGCACTCGCTGCGCATCGCATCAACGTGAACGGGATTGCGCCGGGTGTTATCGATACGCCGATGTGGAGGGATGTGGACGCGCTCTTCGCGCGCTACGAAAGCCGCCCGATTGGCGAAAAGAAGCGGCTTGTGAGCGAGGCGGTTCCCCTGGGGCGCATGGGCCGGCCGGACGAACTCACCGGCGCCGCGGTGTTCCTTGCTTCGGCGGATGCCGATTACATCACGGCACAGACACTTAACGTCGATGGCGGTAACTGGATGAGCTAACCGCAGATTTGTTGCGTCAATTAGCGAGGGCTCGTTTAGCGCGCTGCTTTACACCAGCGTATCGGTAGCGGCTCTACTCCGGCTGGAAAATCTGGAAGCCAATGTTTAAGGAGATCAATATGAGTACCCCGTCGAATATGACGTACGATTTTTCAAACTCCGTCGTTGTGGTTACCGGTGCGGCTGCCGGGATCGGCCGAAAGACAGCAGAGATGTTTGCAAAAGCTGGCGCCAGTTTAGCCCTTCTCGATATCTCGTCATCGATCGAGTCGGTCGCTTCCTCCTTCGGTCCAAAGCATCAGGGCTGGACCGTTGACATTACCGATGCCGCGCGTGTCGCCAGCGTTGCCACGGAGATCAAGGAGCGGTTTGGCCGCGTGGACGTGCTGGTCAATAACGCGGGCATCGGGCCGCTCGCCCCTGCCGAAGGTTTTCCGTTGGCGACGTGGGACAAGACGATCGCTGTGAACCTGACTGGGCCATTCCTCGTAGCACGGGCATTTGCATCCGATATGCTCGCGCGAAAGAGCGGGCGAATCATTAACCTGGCATCTCAGGCCGCGGTGATTGGGATCGAAGGTCATCTTGCCTATTGCGCGAGCAAGGCCGGAATCATTGGAATGACAAACTGCTTGGCACTTGAATGGGCGCCGAGGGGCGTAACCGTCAACGCCATTTCGCCTACGGTTGTGGAGACCGAACTGGGATTGAGCGGCTGGGCCGGAGAAGTCGGCGAGCGCGCCCGTGCCATGATCCCGACCCGACGCTTTGCGAAGCCTGCCGAGATCGCAGCCACGATCATGTACCTCGCCAGTTCGGAGGCGGCCATGATCAACGGAGCGAATTTGATGGTCGACGGCGGGTACACCATTACCTGAACCCTATCTGATGGATTTTGAGGAGACGAAAATGAATGCAAAATTTCACCTTAATCGGCGAATTCTGCCGGTGCTGTTCCGGCGCATTGCTGCGATTGCCACCGCGTGCGCGGTCTTGGGGGCATGTGCTGTCGCCAATGCAACCACGGTGACGATCGGAGTACCCAATAACAACGATCAGCTTGAGCTCAAAAAGCTGTCGACCTCATTCGAGAAAGCGAATCCGGATATCAAGCTTAACTGGGTCGTTCTGGAGGAAAACGTCCTGCGGCAGAGATTGACGACGGACATTACGACTAACAGCGGCCAGTTCGACGTGCTGATGATCGGGTTATACGAAGCCCCGTTATGGGCAAAGCGCGGCTGGCTGGTTCCCATGGACAACCTGCCGGCGAACTATGATGTCAATGACCTGTTCAAGAGTGTACGCGACGGTCTGTCCTATGACGGAAAGCTGTTTGCGCTTCCGTTCAATGCAGAAAGTTCGATGACGTTTTACCGTAAGGACCTGTTCGCAGCGAAGGGTCTTACGATGCCGGAGCAGCCGACCTACGCACAAATCGCCACGCTGGCCGATAAGCTGACCGACCGGAAGAAGGGCGTCTATGGAATTTGCCTGCGGGGCAAAGCCGGCTGGGGCGAAAATATGGCGTATATCGGGACGCTTGTTAATACGTTCGGCGGACGCTGGTTCGACGAGAAGTGGCAGCCTCAATTGACGTCGCCCGAGTGGAAGAATGCGATTGATTTTTACGTCAATCTGATGAAGAAAGACGGCCCTCCAGGTGCGAGCTCGAACGGCTTCAATGAAAATCTCTCGTTGATGTCGAGTGGGAAGTGCGCGATCTGGATCGACGCGACATCGGCTGCAGGTATCGTATATAACCCCAAAGAATCGTCAGTGGCCGACAAGGTCGGGTTTGCGGCAGCGCCCGTAGCGGTTACGCCGAACGGCGCACATTGGCTGTGGTCGTGGGCGCTCGCGGTTCCGAAGACGTCGCGATCGCAGGACGCCGCAAAGCGCTTTATTGAGTGGGCGACGTCCAGGGAATACATCAAGATGGTAGGGGCCGATATTGGTTGGGCCTCGCTGCCGCCCGGCACCCGACTTTCCACTTATCAGATTCCTGAATACCAGAAGGCTGCACCGTTCTCCAAATTCGTGCAAAGCGCAATCGAGACGGCCGATCCAACCCATCCGACTGCCAAGCCCGTGCCTTATACAGGAGTCCAGTTCGTGGGTATTCCCGAGTTCCAGGCATTCGGTACGGCTGTGGGCCAGGCCATTGCCGGCGCGCTCGCCGGACAGATGACCGTCGATCAGGCACTCGCCGCAGGCAACGCCGCTGCTGGTCGTGGGGTGCGCGAGGCTGGCTATCAGAAGTAACGCCTGATTTTTTCAAGAAGCGGGGCGCCGGCAAGCGCCGGTGCCCAGCGAACACAGGTGAACAATCATGCAGCAAGCAGCAATTGCCTCTCGACCGCCAATCGGACACGGCAGCGGACTGGACCAGAAGAATGCCTCGTCCGCGCGCTGGCTGGTCATGCCTTCGGTGGGGATTCTCGTCCTCTGGATGGTTATTCCCCTCGCGATGACCATCTGGTATTCATTCCGGCGCTACAACCTGCTCAATCCCGATCTCAAGGGCTTCGCGGGCATCGACAATTACCGGTTTCTCGTTACCGATCCGTCGTTCTGGCCGTCGATCCTGCACACCGTTGAACTCATCGTGGCCGTGCTCGTGATTACGGTGGTGGGTGGCGTGCTCCTCGCGCTGCTGTTCGACCGCAAGTTCTACGGGCAGGGCGTCGCGCGCCTGTTCGCGATTGCGCCGTTCTTCGTCATGCCGACGGTCAGCGCATTGATCTGGAAGAACATGATCCTGCATCCGGTGTACGGTCTGGTGGCCGTCGCCATGCGTGCGATGGGTATGACCCCCATCGACTGGTTCGCTGACTATCCCCTTACCGCGGTCATCATGATCGTCGCCTGGCAGTGGTTGCCGTTCGCATTTCTCATTCTGTTCACGGCGATTCAATCGCTCGACCAGGAGCAGAAGGAGGCCGCTCGCATCGACGGCGCCGGCGCGATCTCGATGTTCTTCTACATCACGCTGCCGCACCTGAGCCGCGCAATTGCCGTGGTCGTGATGATGGAAAGCATTTTTCTGCTGTCGATTTTCGCTGAAATCTACACCACCACGGGCGGTGGTCCAGGCAACGCAACGACGAATCTGACGTACCTCATCTACTCGATGGGCCTGCAGCAGTTCGATGTGGGCATCGCGTCTGCGGGCGGCATTCTCGCCGTCGCGCTGGCGAACGTCGTGTCGTTCTTCCTTGTGCGCATGCTTGCGCGCAATCTTAAAGGGCAGTACGAAAAATGAGCAATCTAGCCGCAACGCCAACGCGTGCACCCGTGTCGCCTCACGCGGTCAAGCGCAATTCACCACTGCAGTTCATCGGCCGCGCGCTGCCCGGCACGCTGGCATGGATCATCGCGCTCGCGCTGTTCTTTCCGATCTTCTGGATGACGATCACGGCCTTCAAGACCGAGCAGCAGGCGTACATCCCGTCATTGTTTTTCGTGCCGTCGCTCGACAGCTTCCGCGAGGTATTTGCGCGCAGCAACTACTTCGCATTCGCGTGGAATTCGCTGCTGATCTCGGTAGGCGTGACCATCGTTTGCCTGGTCCTGGCTGTGCCTGCCGCCTATGCAATGGCGTTCTTTCCGAACCAGCGCACGCAAAAGATTCTCTTGTGGATGCTCTCCACCAAGATGATGCCGTCCGTGGGCGTGCTCGTGCCGATCTACCTGCTGTGGAAGAACACGGGCATGCTCGACACGGTGAGCGGCCTCATCCTCGTTTATACGCTCATCAACCTGCCCATCGCGGTCTGGATGGCCTACACGTACTTCAACGAGATTCCACGCGACATCCTGGAGGCGGGGCGCATGGACGGCGCCGTCACGTGGCAGGAAATTATCTATTTGCTCTTGCCGATGGCGCTTCCCGGGCTCGCTTCCACTGCGCTGCTGCTCGTGATCATGTCGTGGAACGAAGCATTCTGGAGCATCAACCTGTCGAGTTCTAACGCGGCGCCGCTCACGGTGTTCATCGCTTCGTATTCGAGCCCGGAGGGGCTGTTCTGGGCAAAGCTTTCCGCGGCCTCGTTGCTAGCCGTAGCGCCGGTGCTGATCGTCGGATGGCTGTCGCAGAAGCAGCTCGTGCGAGGCCTGACGTTCGGGGCCGTCAAGTGATGGCGATCGACACCCGGCTATCGACGCGCGGGCGAGGACTTGCGGAAAAGTGACTCAAGGAAATGACCATCTCGCGGCCCGGCTCAGCGGCCCAATGAAGTAAAAGGAGACATGCCATGGCAGCTTTGACTTTGCGCGACGTGAGCAAGCGCTACGACGAACACGAGGTGATGCGGGACATCAACCTGGATATCGAGGACGGCGAATTCGTCGTATTCGTCGGGCCGAGCGGATGCGGGAAATCGACGCTCATGCGAATGATTGCCAGACTGGAGGATATCAGCGGTGGAGAACTCAAGATCGATGGCGTTCGGGTGAATGATGTGCCGCCCGCGAAACGCGGCATCGCCATGGTGTTCCAGTCGTACGCCTTGTATCCACACATGTCGCTATACGACAACATGGCGTTCGGACTCAAGCTCGCGGGCGTCAAGAAGCCGGAGATAGAGTCGGCGGTGCGCAACGCAGCGAAGATTTTGCACATCGACCATCTGCTCGAGCGCAAGCCGAAGCAGTTGTCCGGTGGCCAACGGCAGCGCGTCGCAATCGGTCGGGCGATTACGCGCAAGCCGAAAGTATTTCTGTTCGACGAACCGCTATCGAATCTGGATGCTGCGCTGCGCGTCAAGATGCGCCTTGAGTTCGCACGTCTGCACAGCGAACTGAAGACGACCATGATTTACGTGACGCACGATCAGGTCGAAGCCATGACGCTTGCGGACAAGATCGTCGTACTGTCGGCGGGCAACGTCGAACAGGTGGGGACGTCGAATGAGTTGTACCACGCACCTGCCAATAGATTCGTGGCAGGGTTCATTGGCTCGCCAAAAATGAATTTCCTTGACGGAACGGTGCACTCGGTCAGTCACGATGGTTTCGGTCTCGTGGTGACACTGGCTAGCGGTGAAAAGCAATCGGCGGCCGTTGAGGCGGGCAGCGCGAAACCGGGTGACAAGGTGGCGGTGGGGGTACGTCCTGAACACCTCCGCGTGAACATTGGCGGCGGCGGACTCAAGGCGAAAGTGATGGCGCTCGAGTCACTCGGGGACGCTGCATATCTCTATGCCGGGAATGTTGCCGCGCCGGACGGATTGATTGCGCGAATCCCGCCTCTCGAGCGGCACGCGCACGGTGATGAACTGCAACTGACGGTTTCGCCCGCTCACTGCCATGTCTTTGACGCCACCGGCAAAGCGTTCAAGCGGGCCAGCGTTCGCGCGTTGGCTGCTTGACGCCCACTGTCCGTCCAGGGCTGCTTTTCGGGTTGAGTAATGGTATCGACGATCCGCCCTCATGCCGGCGAACATTTTCCGGATGACCCGATCGCATTACCCATTCCGGCACACATCGGCAACCAGGTCTCGTTGATAGTAGTTGTGCATGCAACTAATAGGTTGCGGGCTCAAGCGCAACGCCGGGGCGACCGGAGCGGCGCTGCACGCCGGATTCGCTGCGTACACCCGATGTCCACCACTGCGCAGGGTCAGCTCGAGGTGGCGTCGCTCGGTATGAATAGTCCAGGCTCATGGCGAAGAGCGTGCCGATCGTGCTTCAATCAATCGGGCCCAAGTTTGGCGGGCGCGTGCAATGGCCTTGCTTACGCATTGCGGTTTTCTACAATATAAGGCAACCCATCGTTGCTGCATTGCAGAGTTACAGAGCCGGCTCGTGATCTAAACAGCCGGTTCTCCTCACACATTTTCCTTTCCATCACCCGTTCCGTCGTGGGCCGGTTTGCGTCGGGTGTTGTTGAGCGCCGATGTGGGCGATAGTCGTCTTCGAACTCGTGAGTGCGGATATGGATCAACGTCAGCCCGCCGGACGCACCGTGTTGCTCACGGGCGCCACGATGATCGCTTTCGCTTTCAACTCGCTGCTGTGCCGTCTGGCCTTGCAGCACGCCAGCATCGATGCGGCGAGCTTTTCCAGTCTCCGACTGATCTCGGGCGCGGCAATGCTGGCCGTGCTCACGCGCGCGCGTGCGGGCCGGGCGCCGCCGGCGAGGGCGGATTGGCTCGCGGCGACGATGCTCTTTATGTATGCCGCGCTCTTCTCGTTCGCATATCTCACAGTGAGCGCGGGTACCGGCGCATTGATCCTGTTCGGCGCCGTGCAGTTGACGATGTTCGGTGCCGGCCTGCGCGCGCGCGAACAGTTCGCGACGCTCGCGTGGCTGGGTCTCGCGCTGGCGCTCGGGGGGCTCATCTATCTCGTATCGCCCGGCATCAGCGCGCCGACTCCGTTGGGCGCCTTGCTGATGGGCGCCGCGGGCGTGTCGTGGGGCGTGTACTCGCTGCGCGGCCGCGGAGTCGCCAATCCGCTGGCGGCTACGGCGGGCAACTTCCTGCGTGCGGCTCCCATGGCGCTCGTCTTGAGCCTGTTGCTTCATAGCCGTTTTCATGCCGGTCCCGCCGGAATCGCGCTGGCGATCACATCGGGCGCGGTGACGTCGGGCATCGGCTACGTGATCTGGTATGAGGCGCTGAAGGGGCTGTCCGCGATGCGCGCCGCGACGGTGCAGCTGTCGGTGCCGCCGATAGCCGCTTTTGGCGCGGTGCTGTTATTGTCGGAGGAAATTACGATGCGCCTCGTGTTGGCGTCCGCCGCGATTCTTGGCGGTATTGCCATGGTGCTGGCGAGGCGCACGCAAAGCAAGCCCGCGGTGCCCCTTTCCGATCGAGGCCGGAAGTCGGCACACTATGAGCAAGCCGGGCGTGATGCCGGCGAACGCCGGTAAGCCGATGCCGGTGCATGCGCGCCGGCACGCCTCCAGGGGATTCGCAATGTTGCATACCACTTCCGGGTCAGTCGTCGTTCTGGTCGACTTGCAAACACGGCTGATGCCGGCGATTCACGAAGGTGCCTCCGTCGTGGCTCAGGCGGTCCGGCTCGGACGGATCGCTCAGGGCCTTGATGTTCCCATCGTCGGGACAGAGCAGACTCCGGACGCGCTTGGCGAGAATGCGAAGGAGATCAAAAGCCTGTGCTCGAGCACGGTCGTCAAGCACCATTTCGACGCCACTGCCGCTGGTCTGATAGACGCGCTGCCGCAAGGGCGAAGGAGGGCGATAGTCGCGGGCTGTGAGGCGCATGTCTGCGTACTGCAGACAGTGATGGGATTGCTGGATCGCGGGTTTGCGGTCACTCTCGTTGCCGATGCGACAGGTTCGCGCAAACTCGTCGACAGAGATGCGGCAATTTCACGGCTGAACAAAGCGGGCGCCGAAGTGGCGACAGTCGAGATGGTCGCGTTCGAATGGTTACGCTCGAGTGAGCATCCGCGCTTCCGCGACATACTGCAGTTGATCAGGTAAGCGGCGACACATTATGCTTGCTCCGCCACAGCAACGATCAATGCAATGACGTCGGCCTCCGATCCAGGAAGGTTTGCAGCCGCCGACAGCGATCGCGCACCCCGCGAGGCGTGTCCTCTGCGGCCTTTCAGGCATCGGGCGGTTCGGCCCGGTCAAAACTCGCCGGAGTCCACCGATGGTCGTTCGCGCTGTCCTGTTCGATTTCGATTTGACGCTTGCCGATTCATCTGCGGCCATCGTCGAATGCACGGAACATGCTTTATGCACACTCGGATGTCCGCCGGCTCCGCCCGCGCAAATCCATTCGGTGATCGGGCTGCCGCTGGCGGCGATGTTTCGTGCGTTGACGAACGAGGACGGAGAAAGACGCGCGGACGCATTTGCGCGTCATTTCGTGAAGCGCGCCGACGAAATCATGGTAACGGGTACGCAGGTCTATCCTCAGGTTCCCGAACTATTCGCGCGCTTGCGCGAACAACGCGTGGCCATTGGCATTGTTTCGGGCAAGTTTCGCCGCCGCATCGATGCAATCCTCGCACTGGCCGGGCTGCGATCGCATGTGGACGTGCTCGTCGGTGGTGAAGACGTGCAGCGGCACAAGCCCGATCCTGAGGGGCTCGCGTATGCGCTGGCGCAGCTAGGTTTGCCGGCAGCCGCGGCGATATATGTTGGCGATCATGCCGTGGATGCACAGGCGGCCGAACGTGCCGGCATGCCGTTCGTCGGCACCGTGAGCGGCACGACGACGTTCGACGCGTGGACCCGTGCGGGCAAGCGGGCGGTAACGCAGCATATCGGGGAATTGGCCGAAATCGTGCAGCGGATGAATCACAATGAACACGACGCGTCCGGCGCAAATCATGCCTGATTTGTGGCCTGCATCCGTTGCTCGTCGGTATACGATCGTTCCACAAACCCCAGCCGCGAACCGCCATCTATCGGTCGGAGCGGGCCGAAATAGAATTGTGAGCGCGGGGACCTTCTTTCATCAATGATGGGTCACCGAAACGGCGCGCACAGACGGTCGAACGGGGCGGCGATCAGCACGCACGCGGTGAGCACAAGGGCGCCTGTGAAGACCACGGCCACGGTGGCGCTGCACCAGGCGATGAAGCACATCGCGTTTGGCTTGCCGTCCACAGACCGGACGATCCGCCGCCAGGCGCGTCCTGCCGTAAGCGCGAGCACAACGCAAACCGTGAACGCCAGAGCCGAAGCGGCGTAGATGATGTGCCCGCGCTGTTGTCTTCACCGTGCTGGAAGGCGAGCGTTTCGAGGCCGCCGGCGCGGCCGTAACGATGATCGTGCGGGCGGCCCGCGCCGCGAGCGGCGGGTTGGCGCGAACCCGGGCATACGGGTCAATCAGACGTCGGCATACGGCTCGTTCGAGACAATATCGGCTTACATAAGAGGATTCCGGAACAGCGTGTTGCCGTCACGGCGTGGCGCTCTGCGCGGCCCGAGCCTGGCGGGTCGTCAACGAGCTGCCGTCGGGACTCCAGCCCGGTGGCTGAAACAGCGTGTTGAGCGTGTTGCGGATGCCCCGCGCACGCTTCAGATCGCGTGCGATATTCGTCCATTCGTAGAACGCGATGCGGATGGGATTGTCGGTGCCGATATTCGTCGTCAACCCGTAGTGCGGCGTGAACGTTTCGCGCCTGAAGGTGCGAAACAGCCGGTCCCACAGGATCGTGGTGCCGCCGTAGTTCACGTCGAGATAGTCGAAGTCGCTGCCGTGATGCACGCGATGATGGGACGGCGTGTTGAGCACCGCTTCGAACCAGCGCGGCATCCGGCCGATGGTCTCGGTGTGGATCCAGAACTGGTAGATCAGGCTGACCGACTGCATGAACAGCACCATCGCGGGATGAAAGCCGACGAACGGCAGCCAGGCCCAGAACAGGAAGGTCCCGCTGATCGTGCCCGTCCACGTCTGCCGCAGGGACACCGACAGGTTGTACTTTTCCGACGAGTGGTGCACCGAATGCGAGGCCCAGAACCATCGCACTTCGTGGCTCAGGCGGTGGAACCAGTAATAGGTGAAGTCGTCCGCCAGGAAGCAGAGCGCCCACGCCCACGCGGTGTTCATCGGAATCGTGAAAAGCCGGTGCAGGTAGAGCCAGCTGTACACGAACAGCACCATGCCGGCCGTCAGGACGCTGACGACGAGCGCGCCGGCCGCCAGCGCGACGTTCGCCGCCGTGTCCTTCACGCGGTAGAGCGGCTTGCCGAGCGTCAGCGCGGCGACGACTTCCACCGCCATCAGCACGGCGAAGGCCGGTTGCGCGGCCACGATGATGTTGGGCAATGTCGGGTCTTGCATCATGGGTGATCGGGCGAAAAACGCACAAGGAATCGGGCTATTCCAGGGGGCGAGCCAAGGCCTGCGCCCTGGTCCAACGAGGCGCTCCATACTGGCACGGGCGTGGCTGGACACGTTAGTTGATACGTCTCAATCGTTGGTCGGGGCGTTGCATATTGGGGGCTGCCGGGTTTGTTGCCGGATCGCGGCTTGCGCGGGGCGCGCGTCGCGCAAGATCCGAGCAACCTGCTCAAGGTGCTGGGGGAGTGGGCGGCGCATGTCGTGAAGGCGCTGCGCCCCGCCGGCCGGGAGCGTGCCGGTCGTGCGCCGGCCGGTCAGCTTGCCGGCGCGTAGGTCACGCCGCCGATCGTCATTGTGGGCGTCGTGTTCACGGTCGTAATGATGGCCTCCCAGAGATCACGGCCCATCAGGCCCGGAATCTTGACGGCCATCCCGGCCCGGTCGTCGGCCAGCGGCAGCAGCATCTGCCAGATGGCCTTGCCGGCGTCATCGCAGTTGCGCATCAGGATGTAGCCCTGCGCTTGCGGCACCTGGCCGAGGCTGGCCTGCAGCGCATTCGCATTCGTCACCGCGCGCACCGTCTCGGGGGACTCGTTGCTGACCTTCCATTGCGTGTTCATGCGGGCCTGCCAGACCTGATCGAGCGTCGGCAGGCTAGTGGCGAGCTGCTGATAGGCGGGTGCCACGAGATACGTGTAGCCGGCATTTTCGACCACGCGCGTGATCAGGTAGCGGCAGACATTGCCCGGGTTGTCGGGGTCGGGCACGGCGGCGAAAGCGAAGGTCGGCCCGCTGCCGCTCGCCCCCCACCACCAGCCGTCGCTGTAGTACCGGAACGGGTTGTTCGCGTTCTGCACCCAGCCATTGTCCTGCCAGGCGCTCAGCGTGAGGGTGCTCGCGTCCAGACCCACCTGCACGACTGCATCGTAGCTGGCGTAGACTCCGGCCGCGTCGCTCATCGCGGGGGCCGTGGCCGGCGCCGGCACAGCGGTGACGATCTTCGCGGGCACGGCGGCGATCGTGCCGTCTTCCGCCAGTGCGCGCAGCAGAATGTCTTCGGCGAGCGCCGCCGGCGTGAACCCCGCGTAGCCCGAGATCATCAGCGCCATCTGCGCGTCGGGCAGCACGAAGAGCGTGCTCGAGAAGGTAGTGTCGCCGTTCTTCTGCCACGCGGTGACACCCACGCTGCGAAGGGCTCTTTGCGCGCCGGTATCCCACCCGAGCCCCCACGGATAGTCGGCGGTGGGGTTGATCTTCACGCCCACGATCTGCGTCTGGTCCAGCGCCATTTCCGCGATGCCGGCCGCCGAGGCAATCCGCTGTCCCTGGTACACGCCCTGCGCGAGCAGCATCTGCGCGAATTTCATCATGTCGCCCGGCGTCGAGCTCATGCCGCCCGCGGCATAAGCGTTGACGTACTCGGACGACGGATACCATTTGCCGTTCAGCCGCGCGTTCGGGGCGACACCGGGGGGCGGCGCGACACCCGGGAATCCGGAGTGCGTCATGCCGAGCGGGTCGAATATGTTTTCCTGCACGAACGCGGCAAAGCTTTGCCCGGTTACGGCGAGGACCACCTGCTCGAACAGCGTGAAGCCATCGTTGCAATACACGGCCAGCTCGCCCGGCGGGTGCTTCAGGTGAGCGTTCGTGAGTTCAGCGAAGGTGTTGTCCGCGTAATCGGGCAGGGACGCGAGCGACAGGAAATCATGAGAATTATTGCCTGGCAATCCGGATGAATGAGAAAGCAGATGACGCGTCGTGATTTGCGTGTACTGCGGAGAGAGCATCGAAAACTTCGGCGCGTACTCGACGATCGGCGTATCGAGCGTGATCAGGTTCCGGTCCTGCAGGATCACGGCCGCGAACGCGGCGATGACCTTGGTGACCGAAGCGATGTTGAAGGGGGTCTCGATGGTGGCGGGCGTACCGGCTTGCGAGATCACGCCGAACGCATCTTGCCAGACGATGGCGTCGTTCTTGAGCAGCGCGATCGAGACCGCGGGCAACTTGTTGTCGGCCATGAGCGTTGCGATCTGCTGCTTGCCCCACGCGACGGTCTGGCGGTACGGCATAACCGTGCCGCCTCCGCAGCCCGGCAGCAGCGCCGCGAGCATGCCCGCGCCGGCGTAGCCGAGGAACTGCCTGCGGCTCGCGTTTTCCGGGCACTGTCCGGCCGAGCGGGCGGATGTTTCCGGCGATGAGTCGAGGATCTGGGTCATGGTGCGTGTTCTTCGCTATGCAACGAGCCCTTCCGGGCAGGCCGGGCAACGCCGGCGCGGTTCGCCAGGCACCGGAGATCCTGGCACGAACACGGCATGAAACGTTAGTCGATCCGTCTCAATCGCAGGCCGGTGCGTTCCTTGTCACGGCAGCGCCGGGCCGACCCGAAGTCGTGTGCTCGCTGCCGCAGAGGCCGCTACGCAGCAACCAACGATCGAGACGCATCGACTAACGCCGTCTATCGCTCCGTTGTTACCATTGGCCAGCCCTGCCGTACGGCCAACCTGCCCGTGCCGGAGTGCCTGCCGAAGAGAAAGAAGCGACCAACATGACCACGACCACTCGCGGCGCGCGCCGGCGTTTTTCCGATGATGCCGTCCACGCCGGGCGCCGCCGATTGCTGGGGTACGCGGGGGCCAACATGCTCGCTGCTGTGCTGCCGGCCTGCGGCGGCGCGGCCGTGAGCCCGTACAGCCGGACCATTGCATGGGGCCGCGAGCAATGCCAGGCCGCGCTACGGGGCGACGTCGCCGCCATTTCGATTGCGCTGATGAAGGGCAACCGGATCGTCTGGCAGCAGGCGTTCGGCAGCGCGGCGGCCGGCATGCCGGCCACGATCGAGACGCGCTTTAACATCGGCTCGGTCACCAAGGTCGTGACCGCGCTGGCCGCGATGATCCTGCAAGACCGGGGGCTGCTGAACCTCGACACACCGATCGTGAAGTACCTGCCGTCATTCACGATGCTTTCGCCTTCCTGTGCCCGGATCACCACGCGCCACCTGCTTTCGCATTCGTCCGGGTTTCCCGGGCAGAACAACCGGAGCATGTTCACGCGCGGTGCAGCCGTTAGCGGCTACGCCGCGGACACTCAGGCTGCGCTCGCGAACCAGCATCTCAAGTATCCGCCGGGAGAGATGGCGAACTACTGTAACGATGGTTTCACGATGGCCGATCCGGTCGTGGCGGCATTGAGCGGACAGCGCTACGTCGAGTTCGTGCAGGACAATATCCTGACGCCGTTGAACATGACGAGCTCAGGATTCCTGACGAAAGCGCCGACCTCCGGCGCTTTCGCGTTGCCGCATACCGAGGCCGGGTGGTACGCGCAGGAATTTGCGAATCCGTACGCGACCGGTGGGCTGTACTCGACACCCGGGGACATGATGAACCTCGCTCAAATGCTGCTGGGCGGTGGCGTGTTCCAGGGGCGGCGGATTGTTTCGGCCGCTGCGATTGCGGAGATGGGCCGCGACCAGACCGTGGGACTTCAGGTCAATCCAACGCCTTATTTCTCATTCGGGCTGGGTTGGGACTGGGTCAAATCGATCGCACTGGCGGAAGCGGGCAATGCGACCTGGATAAAGGATGGCGAAACACCGGCTTTCACCACGATGTTCATCGTGCTTCCGGATATGGATCTGGCCGTGATGGTGACGGGCCACTCGGGCTACAGCCATATTGCATTGGCCGCCGATGTCGTGGATCACGCCTTGCAGGAGGACGGCTCGATAGGCGCTTTTGCGCCTGTGGTCGGGAGCGCCGCTCCGCCCGCTGCACCGGCCCCCGACCTGAGCGTAGCCGAGGGCATCTACGGCAATCACACCGCGCCTGTCCACGTGACGCTCGGCGCGGACGGCAGTCTCATGCTCGAACAATATGCGGGGAACGGCACCGGAACCAGCGTATGGAGCCCGCTGGACAACGGGGTGGCGCAGTACCAGTACCGCAGCGACGGCTGGTGGTGGAGCGCGGACTCGAACAACAGCTACACCTTCACGGTCCAGTCCGGAACCGACCTCGACGGCGTGCCGTATAGCTACCGCTATCTGGTGCGGCGCACGAGCGGCACCCCCACCCTCGGCGGCGACGTGATCGCCCAGCAATTGACCGCGCTTGCATCGCCGCTCGCCGCCGCCTGGCAGGCGCGCATGAATTCGACCTGGGCGCCGACCAATCAACCCTCTAACGACGAGGTCACCCTGCTCAAAGGCGCTGTGGCATGGAAGCCCACGATCGGCAGCCTGCCCGAACTGCAGGGGTACATTCTGTTTGGCGCGAGCGGCCCATTGGGGTACCAGTTGCTCGCGCCGCTCGCCGACGACCGCGGTGGCACAGCCGTTCGTGTTCCTAACGAAGCTGGCAGGGAACTCAGCGAAATCAGCTTTTCGGTGGCAGCCGACGGTTCGGAGACGATGACGGTCGGCGGGCTGCAGTTCGCCCGGGTTCAGTCATGACCGGCCATTGCCACCGCGCCGGGTTTGCGCCGGGTTTGCGCGCCGCCTGGGACCGCTCGACGCAAACGCAAAGCGCCAGCTATCTGCGCGCCGATAGCAGCGCCATGCGCTTGTTTTGCAGGAACCGGCGCACGGTAGGATCGCGCTCGAGGCCGATGGCGAGATCGTACGCGCCGAGCGCTTCGGCCTTCGCGCCCGCGCGCGCGAGCAGATCGGCGCGCGCGGCCCAGTACGGCTGGTAGTCGGCCAGCCGTGCATCGTTCGCATAGGGTTCAAGCGCGTCGAGCGCGGCCTGCGGGCCGTCACGTTCCGCCAGCGCAAGCGCGCGGTTCACCGCGACCACCGGCGACGCCGCAATCGCAAGCAGCGCGTCGTAGAGCTGCACGACCTCGTCCCAGTTCGGGTGACGCGTCTGGCAGCGGTGCACATGCGCCGACTGCAGCGCAGCCTCGAGCTGAAAGCGGCCGATTGCGTTGCATGCGCTTGCGCGCCGCAGCAATGCGTTGGCTGCGTCGATCATCGGCGCGTTCCATGTCGCCGGATCCTGAGCCGACAGCGGCACGTAGTCGCCGGCCGCATCGCGTCGTGCATCGCGCCGCGCCTGCGCAAACAGCATCAGCGCGAGCAGGCCCAGCGTCTCGGGCTCCTCGGGCAGCAGCTCGACGAGCAGATGTGCGAGATACAGCGCCTCGTCGGCGAGGTCGCGCCGCCCGGTATCGCCGCCGAGCGGGTCGGTCCAGCCTTCCGCGTACGCCGCATAGACCGCTTCCAGCACCGCAGCGAGGCGGCCGGGCAACTCCTCGCGCTCGGGCACGCTGAACGGAATGCCCGCTTCGCGGATCTTGTGCTTCGCCCGCACGAGGCGCTTGGTCATCGCGGCGGGCGACGTCAGGAACGCGGACGCAATCGTCCTCGCTTCCAGCCCCAGCACCACCTGCAGCATCAGCGGCGTGCGAATCGCGGCCTCGAGCGCAGGGTGCGTGCACGCGAACAGCAGCGCAAGCCGCCGGTCGGGCAGGGCGCCGGCTTCGCGCTCGTCGATCTCGTCGGCGAGAATCGCGAGCTGGTTCGCCACTTCGCCGCCGACATGGCGATGCCGCGCGCCATCGATCGCCCGGCGCCGCGCAACCGTCATCAGCCACGCTTCGGGGTTCGCGGGGCAGCCCCGCTCCGGCCAGTCCGCGAGCGCGGCCGCAAACGCGTCGGCCAGCGCGTCCTCGGCCGCGGCGACGTCGCGCGTGCGCATCGCCAGCAGCGCGACGAGCTTGCCGTAGCTGCGACGAGCGACCGCCTCGGCAATCGAATGCGCGGCGCCGTCAGTGTCGCGGGCGCCGCCGGACGCAATCATGGAGCCGATGGCGCATCGTAGGGAGCGGTCCAGACCGGGCGTACTTCCATGATGCCGTGCCCCGCGCCGGGACAGCGCGACGCCCACGCGATCGCCGCGTCCAGATCGGGCGCCTCGATCAGGTAGTAGCCGGCGAGCTGCTCTTTCGAATCGGACCAGGGGCCGTCAAGCACTTGCGGCTTGCCGTCGACGAGCCGTACCGTGGTGGCCGTGTTCGTGTGCTGCAGCCGGTTGGCGCCTATCAGCACCTCCGCCTTTTTCAGCGATTCGGTGTACGCGTGATAGGCGGCAACGCCTTGCTGCCGCTCGCTGTCGGTCATCTGGTTCCAGCCGTTTTCTTCCGAATAAATCATCAGCAGGTATTGCATATGAGCCTCCGTCATGGGGTTGAGGCGGATGAGTGACTTCGGGCCGCCATGACAATGACGCGCGGGCCTCGTGCTGAAGGACAGGCGCCGTCGAGAAAATGCACATTGCATTAAAGAAAGCAACTCGATGTGGAAATATTTGCCTTTGATTTTCCGTGTGCCTTTAAATCGGTAATAAATACAGATTGTTTGGCGGTTTCTCCAGGGATTTGACAGAAAACTAATCGCCTGATATTTTCGGCGCGATTTCCTCATTAAGCAGATATTAGTCCGCCGATAAGCAGCGGCACTGCTGCAGCTAATTTAAAACGCATATCACCGATTCCTACCGGGGAGCAGGTCGTGAATTTTCCCGCCATCCAGCGCGTATTTGTCGGCGCCCTCCCGTCGCAGGAGACCCGCCCGTTCAGACTATACTGGCGCGCCTCTCAAACCGGGCTTTCCGGTTTGTTGTTTCTGCAGCGGCTGGACATTCGCGAGGATCTTTGCGGAGGCATAGAGGGAAGGCTTTCCTGCATCTCGACCAGTAACGGAATTCCACTCCAGAATTTCCTGGGCCAGCCGGTGACCATCCAGTTGGTGACGGATGCGGGCACGCTGCAGTCAATCTGCGCGATCGTCACTGACGCGCATGAAGGGGAGTCCGACGGCTCACTCGCGATCTATCAGTTGGTGGTGCGCGACGCACTTTCGATTCTGGAGCGTCGCATTAATACCCGGATTTTTCGCACAAAAAGCACGCTGGATATTATCCAGACGCTTGTCCGTGAATGGCGATCCAGAAGTAACACGCTCGCGGCGACGTTTGATATCGACGTGTCGCGTCTTGATGCTTCGAAATATCCGGTCCGTGAGCAGACCCTCCAGTTCGACGAGTCCGATGCGGATTTCATCAGGCGCCTGTGCCGCCGCGAAGGCATCGCCTGGTTCGTCAACGCAGGCGGTGGGCAGGGAAGCCCGGATCTGAGCGAACAGCCCTTTCACACGCTCGTTCTCTTCGACAACGTCATCAAGCTCGAGCAGGCGCCCGCACGCACTGTGTCGTATCACGCCGATGCGACCATCGGCATGAACGATTCGATCACGTTGCTGACCACGGGCCGGCAGCTTGTGGCGGGCTCCGTGCGGCGTGCAAGTTGGGACTATAAGCCCAGCCAGATGGACACGCTGCAGGCCCCAACGCGCGTAGACCAGGGGGCGGCCGGCAATGATCTCGCCCGGCTGCTTTCGGACGCCCGCATCGACGCCCCGCACATCGCGGACTCGCCGGACGACAACCAGCGTCTCGGGCGGGCGCGACTGATGGCGCACGGCGCCCAGGCCGTATGCATGGACGGCGCGAGTGGCGTTCGTAACCTTGCGGTCGGCACCTGGGTGGCTGTCACTGGGCACCCCGAGCTGGACCAGCTGCAGGACGTCGATCGCCGTGTGATCGTCACCTCGCTCCATCACCGCGGCGAAAACAATCTTCCGAAGGACCTGAACGAACGGGCACAGTCGCTTTTCACGGCAAGCCGGTGGCGGTTCGACTCGCCACCTGTGTCGGTCGAGACTCGCATGCGTCCGGCGACCATTGACGGCTCGGACTCGAGTCGATACGAAAACACCTTTACCGGCGTGCCTCGGGGCACGCCGCTCACACCGGTGTATGACCCGCGCGTCGACCTGCCGCGCGTGTATCCGATCACGGGCCTGGTGGTGGTGCCAGACGGTGAAGAGGTGCACTGCGACGAGTACGGACGGATCTTCGTGCAGATTCAAGGCCTGGACGAGGCTGACCATGCGCACGCAAGCGGCGCGGGCACCAAAGGCACGCCTGCCGACAGTGCCGCAGTCCGGGTCGTCGGCGGGTGGGCGGGCGCGAACTACGGGCAGCACGTTTTGCCGCGCGGGGGCATGGAGGTGTTGCTCGACTTCATGAACGGCGACCCTGACCGGATGTACGTTGCCGGCGTGTTTGCCAACGGACAGAACATGCCGGCTACTTTCAGCCGCACGGGCGGGCTGCCCGGAAACCGCTTTCTGACCGGCATGCGCTCGAAGGAGATCCAGGGTGAGCGTTACAACCAGCTGCGCCTGGATGACACGCCATCGCAGATCAGCGCGCAACTCGCGAGCGAACACGCATATTCCCAGCTGAATCTTGGGTATCTCACGCAGCCCCGCAGTGACGGCAAGGGCGACGATCGCGGCGAGGGCGCGGAGTTGCGCACCGATGCGGCTGCGGCACTACGGGCAGCCAAAGGCATCCTGTTGACGACGTATGCGCGCACGCAAGCGAGCGGAGGACACCTCGATCGCAAAGAACTGGAGGAACTGCTCGAGCAGTGCACAACGCTTTTCGCGTCGCTGGGCGATTACGTCAGTGAGCATGGCGGCACGGCGTCCGATCCGGCGGGGCAGAAGGAAGTCGCCGCTGCGTTCAAGGGTTGGGACTCCGGCGGCAACGGTTCGACGTCGGGCGGGTCGCAGGCGATCATGGCCATGGGCGCGCAAGCCGGCTCCGTGGCGATCACGCCAAAGACGCACCTCACGTATGCCAAGGAAAACGTCGACACGGTGGCCGAACAGCACCTGCAGATGGCCGCGGCCCAGCGCATTACGGCGACCGCAGGCAAGGGCATGCACCTGTTTGGGCGCGGTGAGGGGGTGAGCGCGATCGCGGGCGAAGGGTCGCTGGTGTTGCAGGCGCAGAAGGAGCAGCTAAGCGCCACGGCGCAGAAGGGCATTCAGATCATCTCGAACAGCGACGAAGTGGTGATAAGCGGCAAGTCGATTCGCCTCGTGGCCGCCGACGGCAGCTATATCAAGGTGGGCAACGGCATTACCGTGGGTTCGAACAGCGCCTTCACGGCTCACACTGCGGGCCATGATTTTGTCGGACCGAATACCGACAACGTCGCGCCGCCGTCGTTCGGAGCGAAGGGCGCAGACCAGAAATTCCGGTTGCGGTACCCCGGCACCGACAGCGCGGAGATGCCGCATCCGGTTCCTAACAGGCCTTACGAGATTGCTTTGAGCAATGGCAAGGTCATCAAAGGCGTCTCGGACAGCCAGGGACTGACAGAGCTCACCTCCGACGACGCGATGCACATCGCCAAAATAAAGATATTCGACGCGCTGGGGTAAAACATGGGTGCCGCATCAGATAACGAACAACGTGTAGTTGGGGGCGGCCAGGCCCCCCTGTATCCCAATCGGCCAAAAGACGCGTGCGTGAACGTCGATGCGAAACATCGCTATCCGTGCACGACGATCCTCATTCATGGCGTGAACGACCTCGGCGCGGACTTTGGGACCGTCGAAGCGGGCCTGTGCAAGGGGTTGAACGAGCGCCTGGGGCGCGGTGACTTCGTGGCGGCCGAGTATAGCCACGGTCGGATGGCCAACAGCAAGAAGAAGGTCAGTGCGGCTGACCTGATGAAGGATCTTGATGATGTCATCTACCGACGTACGCCGACCGATAAGACGGTCAGCCCGCTGATCCCTTTCTATTGGGGATTCAAGGCTAACAAGGATGATTTGTCCACCGATCCCGGCAAGCAGGTGCGCAACGGCCAGAACGTCGACAAGTTCGGCAACCGGCTGGACAAGAACCTCGCAAAAAACGGCGGCATGTTTGCGAATGCCACCAACAATATCCCGGACATCTTTGCTACTCACTTCCGGGGCGGAGTAAAAACGTGGGCGCTGAACAAGCTGCAAGCCGACCCAACCCACCCGCTCTATGAAGCCCCAAACCGGCACTATATGGTGCTCGCTGCAAAGCGGCTTGCAGCGCTTGTACGGCAAATTCGCGTGTTCGATCCGAACGAAACCGTGAACATCATTGCTCACAGTCAGGGGACCATCATCAGCCTGCTTGCTCAGGCGTTCCTGGTTGAGGGGCTGTGCGGAAGTCACTCGGCCGCCGATCGTCCGGCGGACACTCTGATCCTGATCGATTCACCCTACTCGCTGAGCGAGGAGGTCATGGATCAGATCACCCAGACCGGAGACAGCCAGCAGACCGCCTATGCGCGTGCAAAGACGCTCTCGAATCTGGTGGGGCTCGTCAAGGACGCGAGGCACGCGGAGCCCACACTCGATAGCCTTGAGGTGGGTAAGGGTGTGTGTAAGGACAACTATGGAATCACCGGGCCAGCGTGGGGGGCGAAGGAGGCTACGCGACTGCAGGGGCCGTCCGGAACGAAGTCGTTGGCTTTTGCTGAACGCGATAACCGCGGGCACGTCTACATTTACTTCTCCCCCGAGGACGCGACTGTGGGTCTTACGGGCGTGAACGGCATGGGTTGTCTGGGGTTGCCGGACAGCCGGAAAGCCACATCGGCACAGGGACAGACGGAGACTATCACGCTCCTTTCAGACAGTTTTACGCAGCGTGTCTTTACGCGGCGTCAGCGGCAGGGCAAGGCCGAACTGGTGGGCACCAAGCCGCATCAGTATGTCTTGCGCGAGTCGGGCGAATCCGCTCACGGCACGAGCCGATGGGACCAGTTCTGGAAGCGCACGAGTGTTGACGTGGGAACGAGCCGCAACATCAACGCCCCGGACTTACCCCCACCCTTTCCTCCGCAAATGGAGGGCAACGTCATCGATGGCACGCAGAAGAAGAGCCTCTTCTGGCGGGGTGACGGCGAATTCGCACCCGGCCAGCAATCGCTTGATGAGATCGAGGCGTCAATCGCTGTGAGCGTAACCGACCTGAAGGAACTGGACCCCGTGGAGATGGCCTGGCCTGCGTTCATCCCGGGCAAGAGCGATCTGCCAGCAGCGTCACAAGTCCAGGAGGTGCTCAACCAGGGCAAGGACACGTTGGACCAGTGCTCGGTGGAGCGCGTCTTCACAGGTCTTCCGCTAACACCGGGAAAGATCTGGCTGATCCGCAAGGAAACGCCCAACGAGGCCAAGTTGCGCTGGATGAACGAGCACCAGGGCGACAGTTCGTATCACTCGGCGGTGATGAGCGGGGAGGAAAACCACCGCAACGCCACGGCGTTCGACGTCTCGCTTGGGCAGGCGAAGGTGCTCGATGATGCGGATCGTGCGGAAGCTCTGCGGGCGATTGCGGACTGGCGTAACTCAATCACGACAATCAACAGAGCCGGAAAGGGTGCCTACAAGCTTTTCGACGAGATTACGAAGCGATATGTTGATGCGACCCTCGCGTACTATTCCAAAGGGGCCTTTCCGTCGGAGAGCCTGGTTCCGGTGACGCCGCCGCACGGAGTTGTCAGTGAGCAGATCCACGCCCGGATGAAGCACGCGAAGGAAATGATGGCGAATAGCCCAATGAACTATATCCCGCTCCCCTGAGGCGACATGGCTACTCTACTGACGCGCCCGACCGGCGTCCGCCTCATACTTCTCTTGCTGATCGCGGCCGCCGTATGGCTCGGTATCCTCAAGATGCTATCGTTCGGCAATTATATTTCTCTGGATGACTTCTCCATGACGCAGCGTCTGCTTCTGTTTTTCGCCCCGATACTGTTTGTCGCCGCCGGGGCACTGGCTTATAGCGGTTGGGCGCGCAAAGCTGAAGCGACGCAAAAGCTCACGCCTGCCGAACTGGCTGCAAGCGCCATGGCCGAAGGGGCACCCGCAGCGTCAGCCAATGATCCTCGCTTCACGCTGGAAATCCGTCGCTTCGGCGTGGCGGTGGACCGGTTTCGGCAACGTGCGCTATTGATGCGCCTTGACGAAGCCGGCCCCAACGGCACGGTGATGCTGAAGGACCCGAAGGACTACCAATGGTCGTATGACTGGCGCTGGACGGCTTACGGCAGGCGTGCCAACAACGTCCTCGGCTACAACATACTCAATTGGGTAGCATACTGGCCAATTCCGGTGGTGCTCGTGGGCCCGCCTGGGGATCCGTCCGATAAGAGTGCCGTTCCATTGGCCTCCTTTCTCGGCGATGCGGACAATGGATCAGGAGTAGGCAATTCCTTTTACATCCGGCTCAGCGACGTGAACACGAACGACGGGGCGGAAGTCGTGGGTCAACTGTTCAAATTTTTTGATGAGCACCCGGACCTCCCCGCGGTCTTCGTAATGGTGCAGGACGGGGTGAACACACGCGGTTTCCTCGGCACCCCCGGTAGCAATGTTCCTGCATTTAACGAGAACGGAAACTTCGTCCCGGCTAATCCCGACAGCCTGGTGGGGCTGCTGGTCACCCGGAAGGATCGCGTTGACCGGATGATCCGGCCTTATACGGTCGATACGGATGGCACTATCGACAAGACCAAGACGCAGTATGACGTCGTGAAACTGTCGAACTACTACTGGAAAGAACAGCGTGCGTATGTGGGGCCTGGCGCTGGCGTAAGCGATCCGCCCGTCGACTACTGGCAGTCCAGGCTGCCGGAGTTTTACAAGACCGAGCCGTTGAAGTTCCCCAACGGATTCAAGCCCAATCCCTGGGTGCCGGTACCCTGGACCACCTGGCAGCTCAAGGAGTATGACGACTCGCCCGTGCTGGCCTATCTGCACCGTCCGGTCCGGGTCGATCTGTCCAATGGTCACGGCGAACCCGCAAAAAAGGCGGAGCGGCTCGAGAAACTGCGCGCTGGTTGGGAACAGGCTTTGACGACGTTGCCACAGGGCGCGCAACCCTCGCGCATGTTCTACGATACCGGCGAGTCGACGGCGAATCTTGCACTGCTGATGCAGGCTCTTCATGACAACAAGCAGCACATCGACCTCGACGATCCGGCTGACGCGTTTGACATGCAGCGCCGGATCGGGGGCGATACCGGCGTCAGCTCGACCTGGGTGCAGATCGCGCTTGCGACCATGATGGGCTACGGCGACGGGAAGACCAACGCGCTGATCAACCTGCGCGACCCGTCGCACGCCACGATCGTCATGGTGACGCCGCCCGACGAAGCGTCTCGAAAGGCACACCCGCAGTCGTTCAACTGGGCCGCCCCCTGACGCACCGAGGAAGCTGGACATGACCGGAAAGAAATACATCATGGTAGGTGACACTCATAGCCACGGAGGCAGGGTCCTCGAGGGTGCACCAGACTCACGCATCGAAGGTCGCGCGATTGCGCGGCTGGGCGACCCGGCGGTCTGTGAGATCCACGGTCCGACCTTCATTGCCAAGGTCTCCGGCAACGCCAATTTCGACGGGCAGCCGGCCGCCGCCGATGGTGACCTGCTCGCCTGCGGAGCGCGCTTGATAGCCAGTCAGTCGACCACGGGCGGCTAAAGGAACAGGGTAGGCTGGCGGATGTCTGATCTCAAAACCAGTTATGAGCGGGAGCTACTGCTTCTGCGGCGCGGGTTGTCGGAATTCGGCTCGCGATACCCGCGCGCGGCCGGACGGCTGTCCATGTCGGGCGAGCACTCGGAGGATATGCACGTCGAGCGGATGATCCAGGCAGCGGCGTTGCTCAACGCACAGGTGCGCGAGCGACTCGAAGACGACATACCGGACTTCACCGCTCCGATGCTCGAGGTGCTGTACCCCGAGTTCCTGCGGCCGTTCCCCTCATGTTCCATCGCGTGCTTCGAGCCGAGCGCGGCCGTCGACCGGCTGACGAAGCCTGCCGTCATCAGGCGCGGCACACACCTCACGACCCGGCCTGGCAGCTACGGTTTCCGGACCACCTACGATGTCACGCTATCTCCACTGCGCATCGATGAGGCCGGCTACCGGCTGCCGTCGGCGGTGCCCTCCAGCGTGCAGCTTCCTGCTGGCGTGACCGGGGTCTTTTCGATCAGTTTTTCGGTGCGTTCCGAAACGATCGGGTTTGCCGACGCGGCGCCCGGCAAGGCGAGGGTCTTCGTCGATGCATCCGACGTGGCCACCGCTTCGGTCATCGACGCGCTCATCCACCGCGCGACGACCGCCTTTATCGAAGTCGATTCGAGCGGGCGCTGGAGCGCGCTGGATGCCGTACCCGTCTCGGGCGTCGGCTTCGCAGAAGAAGAGACCCTGATTGATCGCCCTGACGGGGGGCAATCCCAGTACCGGCTGCTGCTTGAGTATTTCGGTTACCCCCAAAAATTTCACTTCCTGGACTTCCACCTCGGACAGATTCAAGGTGGCCGGACCGTGAAGCGATGCCTGACCATCCATGTGCCGGTCAGTGGGCTTCATCCCGACACGGCTGCCGCGACGTCCTTGCGAGGATTGGACGCGCGTCACTTCCGGCTGGGCTGCACGCCGGTGGTGAACCTCTACACGTGTGCGGCGGAAACGATCGCCCTGAAGGACACAACGCTGCCCGCGTACCCCATGGTGCCGCAGACTGTTACGCCCGCCGCTGCCGTTGTATGGGCAGTGCAATCGGTGCGGCTCACGAAGGATGGAGACGCCAGTTCGTCGGTCAGGGCGATCAAACCGTTCAACTCGCATGAGCATCACGGCGGCATTGGCGGTGCCACGCCCAGCAGGCCTGCGCTGTACTGGCTAACCTCCCGCGGAGCCACCCTGGATACGCAGCCGGGCAGCCAGGAGTGTGTCCTGTCTTTCGTTAATGGGCGCGGCGAGGCAACCGACCCGCCGCGCGACGAACAGGTTGACGCCACGCTCGTCTGCAGTAACGGCAACTTGCCGGCGTCCATGCTCTGGGGCGACCCGGAGGGCGATTTCACTTATCCGGACAGATCAGTTGCAGGCAAAATCGCGCTCCTCCACCGTCCCACCGAAAGCGGGCGGCGCGATGTCACGCATAACCGCTACTGGAATGTCATCCGAAGCCTGTCGGCCGGCCCGTTCAGTCTCGACCAGTCCGGGCTGCGCGCGCTGAAGGCACTGATGGAAGGTCACGTGCCCGTTGGCGCGCCGTCGGGAAGTCAGCAGATCAACGCTATCGTTGGACTGAAACGCGAGACCGAGATGGAGTGGGTCGTGGACAAGCCCCAGTCCCGAATGGTTCGCGGGCTTCGTGTTCGGCTTGCGATCGATGATGCGACCCTGAGCGGCGCTTCATTTGCCATCTATACGCGAGTCCTCGAGAGCGTGTTTCTCCGGCACGCGCCAGCGCATAGCTTCGTGCAACTGATCATCGTCTCTGCGAACAATGGGGCCGAGCTGGCCCGAGGCCAACTTTTGCCTGGTGCCGTGCCGCTTGTCTGATTCCGGTGCTTTCTCATGAAGGGTCAAGCTTCAAACGCGTCTCGCGTGATCGATTCGTCGAGACGCTCCACCGGCTAAGCGTGCCCTGACTGTCGTTAGCGATCGGGGTGGATTGTAGCGTTGGACTCGTACACGTTCATGCAGAGTACGCCAGACACCGGCTTGCCAGTGTCGTCATCGATCCCGGTGTAGTGCACGCCGGTCTTTTGATTCCAGTCGCATACCCCGGGTGCGGGGCTGCCGAGTTTGACGTTGTGCATGGGGAACCCGGCCATCGCAGATTCTGCGCCGTCTTTGGATATACACGCGGATAAAATGGCAGTTAATGCGAATACAAAGGTCACTCTCAGCATCGGCGTCTCCGTCATGCATTATTGACAAGCTTTTGGAAACAGGCCTGTCAAGTTAAAGAACGGTTAATTATAAGGGAATAGAGGCTTCGCCTGCTGTTTGGCCTTTCCGCATACGCCTGGTGCGTTTTAGATTGTCTGGCGACCCCGACGGTCTCCGGGGCCGGGGAAGGGCCGCATTTATCCAGCGAAGCTGGGTAAACAATGCAAATATTTAGACAGGAAAACTGATCTATTTGGCCGCACTAGTACAACATCCCGTAAATAGATTGAATAAATAGTTGCCTCGGATATCATGGTGGGATGAGCCGAGGCCGCCAAGCAACGCCAGTGAAGCTGGCGAATAAAGAACGACAAGAACTGCTCTCGCTAATCGAGCGGAAGA
>DATEJU010000311.1:0-5582 GCA_035277805.1 Paraburkholderia sp.
GGCCACCACGGCGGCATCAAGGACTATCTGGAGAAAGGCCAGAAGCAGGACCGCGAGTTCGAGCGCGACGACATGGACGAACGCGTGATCCTGGCCGGCGATCTTGACCTGACCCACTCGATCATCGAGTCGATGGACACCGACGCCGAGCGCTACCTGACTGTGACGCTCTCGTTCAAGGAAGACGAGGTGTCGCGCGAGGTCCTGCAGGAGGTTGCGAGAGAGTTTGAGGCCTTCGCCTTTTCCGCGTACCGGCGAGACGAATACGCCTTCTATGCAGAAGCGCATGTGCCGCGCATCAAAAGCTACGCGGACCGCCGCAGCGGCGAGCTCGTTGAGCGCAAGGCGCATGTGCACGTGGTCATTCCGGAGACGAACCTGTTGACCGGGCAACGGCTGGAGCCGTTCGGCAAGGTCGACCGGAACAGCCGTTACATCGACGCCTTTCAGGAACACATCAACGCGAAATACGGGCTGGCGAGTCCGAAGGACAACCGGCGCGTGCAGTTCACGGACGCGTCCGAGATGATCAGCCGGTACAAGGGCGACATTTTCCAGCCGATGAACCGCGAACTGAAGGCCCAAATCCTCGAAGCCGTGATGTCGGGCAATGTCACGCGTTATGACGATTTCCAGGCGCTGCTTGCGGGGTTTGGCGAGATCCGCACGCGCAATGCCGGGCGTGACGATGCCTACGAAAACGTCAAGCCGCCCGGCGCCGACAAGGGTGTGAACCTGAAGGAATTTGTGTTCTCGCGCGAATTCATCGAACTCGATGCCGATGGCAAGCGCGAAGCGCTGCAGCACAACGTGCACGCCGAGTACGTCGAGCCTGGCGTGCCGCGTGCCACGCCACGGGCGTATCTCGATGCGCTCGCGGAGTGGCACGGCGGTCGCGCGCGCGAGATCAAATATCTCAACAGTGGCAGCAGCTTCTACAAGACGTATCAGGCGGCGTCGCCCGAGGAGCAGCGGCGCATTCTCGACCACCGCGAGCAGCGGTTCTACGACGCAGCAGGAGAGCACGATGAGCGAGCACGACGGAACGATGGAGAGCGTGGATATGGAGACTGGCGAGATCCATGGCATGGACGAGCGCCCCTCGCCCCAGGGCAGGAAGGGCACGGACAGCAGTGGCAAGAGCGCGAAGCCGCGCAGCACGAAATCCCCGGGCGGTGGCGACACGGAGCGGATCACGACTTTGACGCTCGCTTCGATCGACCCCGCACGCCGGCCGGATCCGCACACAGTGTGCGAGGTGTGCCCGGCCGCGGTGTGGATGGCGACGCCGCGCGACGTCAAATGCTTCTGCCGTCTGATGCACTACTGGAGCTGGGAAACCAGCAAGCCCACCGAATTGACGCATTGCGATGGACTGGCGATCGCGGCGGAGCGGGACGAGAACAGCCAGGCCTAGACGCGCGATGGCGTGCAGGTGCGGACCGCGATTTCGACGCTGGCCACGATTACACGATGCCGTACGCGGGCGATCCGTGGCCAGATGCGCCCGCCGGCGGCGTGCTGCTGCTCGATGCCATCGCGGCGCGCATGTATGCGGCGTGGGATACGGCCGACACATCGGGCCGGGCGCGGCTCACCGCGACAGCGGCCGACAAGTTTCACAGCGCCGGCGGTCCGTTCGGCCGGCGGCAGGCACACGGCGAGCCATTCGGCCTGAGTCCGGCGTTCGGTGGCGGCCAGCTGCCGTCGGGCTTTGGTCCGCGCGACGCAATCCGCAGCCTGGCAGACGTCCAGTCGCTCGATGCGATCGGCTCCCTGCCGTTCGATGCTCCGGCACCTGCAGGGCGCGATGCTCCTGCAGGGCCGTTCAACGCGCGGGCGCGTGCGGCCACAGGCCGCGAAGCCGATACCGTGCGTGACCAGTTCGCGCGTGATCTTGCGGAGTCGCGCGCCACGCACCGGGCGCGCGAACGCGAGGAGTTTGCGCAGATCCGCGTCACGCTTGATGCGACGCGGTTGCTCGCGGCGCTTGCGCACTCGCACGGGCTGATCGTCGAAAAGTACAGTGTCGGAAAGGGCGCGGATGGTGGTGACCGTATCCGGGCCGGCTCGCGCAACCTCAACGTATCGGACTTCCTGACGAGGGAAATGGCTCTCTCGTGGGAGGATGCGGCGCAGCTGCTGCGCGAGACGTACCGCGCACAGACTGGGCTCAGCCCCGAACATGCGCCGCGCCGTACACCCGGGCGTGACTTGTGGGGCGAATTCCTGCAGTGGCGGTCGGCATTCCGCGAAGACCTGCGCCGGGCATGGGAAGACCAGACGCAGCAGGAAAAGGACCGGCGCGGCACGATCAAAAGCACGTTCTACGACGTCCGGAGCGCGTTCGCCGATCGCGCTGACCTGTCTTCGCGCGAACGCCGGGAGCGACTGTCTGCCGCTCGCGTAATGCGCCTTGAGGCGGAGGCAGATTTGCGCGAGCGCATTCGCCGCGAGCGGGCGGCGCTCAAGGGTGCGGCGCGGCGGCCGATCAGCGAGCAGTACCAGGATTTCCTGCAGGAGCGCGCACAGGCCGGGGATGAGCGGGCGCTGCACGAACTGCGGCGCATGCAGCAGCTCCGCCTGCGATCGCAGCGCGCCGAAGCGGAACGTTCGCTCACGTTTGCCGCGCCGCAGGACGGCGCACACGGCAGCACACACCTGCACAACGAAATCCTGTGGCACGGCCCGTCGATCACGTATGAGGTGCAGGCCAGCGGTGAAGTGGAGTACCGCAAGGACGGCGCGGCACTTCTCGTCGACGAGGGCCGCTCGCTGCGACTATGGGACAGCGAGCGCGATGCGATTGGAATCGCGCTACGCTTCGCGCAGCAGAAGTTCGGCTCCACACTGTCGTTGTCGGGGCCCGAAGCCTTCCAGGCTGCCGCCGCCCGTCTGGCGGCCGACCTGCGCATGCACATCGCGTTCGAGCAGCCGGAAACCGAGCGCATGCGCCAGATCCGCCTGGCGGAGCTCGATGCCGACGCGCAGGAGCGGCGCGCGGCGCAGCGTGAGCGTGACGCATGGGAACGCGAGCAGTTGCGCGATGCGGTGCGGAATCCGCCGCCGGCGCCGGACCCAGACATGACCCCACCCGACGAACCGGATGTGCCCGACGGCGAGCCGGAACCCGAGCGATAAACCCTGCACCCCTGAGAAAGAACATGAACCAGCCGGTGCCCTCGAAGGCGTGCCCGATAGCCACCGGCGCGAGAGGGCGGACTGCTGCGGTAACCGCTGTAGGGGATGCAACTAACCGTCATTCTGCGGAGGCTGTTTCTTGCTCGACCGCACAGTGACGCGAGACGCCTACCCTGCAGAAATTGCCAAGGTGCAGCAGGAGCGGTCCGGTATCCGTGTTGTTGTCCATGATCACTCGTTCGAAGGCAATCGTGCCTGGTTCCGCTTCGCGTTTAAGTGGACTGATCCAGCGAGCGGGGAGCCGCGTAGTCGAGCGTGCATGCAGTCCTACCGGATCGAGGCGGGCAAACTCGTCGATACATGGCTCTCAATGCAGCCGCTAGACTGCTCATGGGCAGGCACACCGCAAAAGCGCTGGACGAGCCGGCCAGCGATCGAATGACGCCGCCCGACGCAGAGTAGACTGTATCGGCACTGAGCACTCGGGGCTCGCCATGAAACGGATCTCACGGTTCTCGGAATATGAGGGTTGGAAGATCGAGGCGTCGCCGACGATCCTCGTGAAGCAGCGGCTGTTCGTGACGGGCGTCATCGTCACGCGCGGCGACGAGCGATTCGTCTTTCACGATCTCGGGAACCGCGTGTATCGTTAGCAAGCGCTACGAGCGCGGCATCGAGTGGGCCAAACAGTGGATCACCAACAACTATCGCTACGGCGCGCAAAGCGTCGGGCACCCGGCAAAAACGGATTTGAATTGAAGACGATCAACATCGACGGGCACGAGTTCGCGGCCGAGGATTGCATCAACGGCGTGCTCCTGAATCCCGAGCTGCCGAAGCGCTTTGATGACACGCCGAACGATCAGCGGCCGGATGATCAAAGGAAGTGGTGGTATCGACCGTTCATCGTTACGAACACGATCGAAGAGATGGACGAGTTCTACTCTGGGCGCACCGACGAGTACGCCGACGAGGGCCGCGCCCGGTGGGTCGAGGGCCGCGTCAAATGGCTGCAAGCATGGCCGAGCGGCGTGCGATTTGAAACCAGGTGCCTAGACGGCGGCGCGTGGGACCGTTCGACTAGCTGGGGTATGTTCGCGACGATTGAGGAAGCGCTTCAATGCGTGAGCTCACGCGATGCCCATCGCTTTGAAAAGATGCTGGCGCCTCATGTTCAGCCGCGCGACTGATAGCTAAGGAACTAGGCCGTGTGCACAAACTACGCTGCGGCGCGCCGCGACCAACTGTTCAAGCACTTCGGCGTCGAACCGCCCGACAGCCCGTGGCGCGATGACGTGTGGCGCGACTACCCGGCGCCGATCATCCGACGCGTGGATGGCGAGCGCCGTGCGGACGTGGGCACGTTCGGCATCGTGCCCAGGGCGAGGATGAAAAAGGGCGGTCACGATTTTACGACCATGAACGCGCGCAGCGAGACGGTCGGCGAGAAGCATAATTTCAAGACGGCCTGGAACAAACAGCAGCTATGCTTGTTACCGGCCGAGGCGTTCTACGAGCCTTTTTACGCGTCTGCGACTGCGAAATCCGTGCGCTGGCGTATCGGTATGGCAGACGGCTCGCCGTTTGCGATTGCCGGCCTTTGGCGCGAGTGGGCCGATGATGGGGAAGGCAAGGCGTTTTCATTCACGATGCTGACGGTCAATTCCGAAGAGCACCCGCTGATGAACCGCTTTCACAAGCCGGGTGACGAGAAGCGGTCTGTGGTGATCCTGCCGACGAGCGAATACGACAACTGGCTGTCCGCCGGTTCGACCGATGAGGCCCGCACGTTTCTGAATCTGTATCCAGCTGATGCGATGTTCGCCGAAGCGGCACCGGCACCGCCTCGCAAGCCCAAAGCGAAGGCGGAGGCCGAGACAGGAGAATGAGCTTGGGAAAAATTGCCGTTGTATTCGATCCTGACTTCATGCTCGCAAGCATGGATCTGTGGCGTCAGTCCGTGGATCTGGAGATCGACATGCTGGACGAGTTCAAGGTCCACATGATGGCGAATCGCAAGCCGATCCTCGAGAACTATGTGCGGACGGCCGGCATGTGGATGTCAATGCTTGGCGCGATGACCCCCGCGGACCTTGGTGCAGAGTCCGAGCTTATGGCAGTGCGCGCCGAGGTCGAAGATTTTGCCGCGTGGGCCGAGAGCGAACTGCAGGTGCTGGGTGACCTGGCAGCTGAATGACTGGACGTTAGAAACTGTCCGTATCGACAACACCTACAGACACAGGCAAAGATGGAATACGTCGACGAGCCGCTAGACGGATGGGTCATCGCAATGAAGGATGAAGTCGGCAAGCGCGCAGCGCCCGGCGCCGTGTTCCGATTCGGGCGCAAGCCGCTTGGCGGTTCACACCTGCCTGTGGTTGAGACGTGCCAACCGGGATTTGCTGCCGGAACCCAATTCTTCATGCCGTTCGAAACCGAGG
>DATEJU010000312.1:0-4910 GCA_035277805.1 Paraburkholderia sp.
CAACCTGCGCAGCAACGGCAAGCGCTTTCACAAGGGCATGCGCGAATTCCTCGCGCTGCGCGGCGCGACGGCGCTGCGCGACTGGTTCGATGCCCACACCGCCTGCCCCGACTCGATGGTCGACCGCATCACGCCGCGCCCCACGCCCGATGTGCGCGAGCGCGTGAAGGCGGCAACCGGCGTCGACGACGCCTGCCCCGTGATGGGCGAGGCGTTCATCCAATGGGTAATCGAGGATCACTTCTGCGCGGGGCGTCCCGCATGGGAGCGCGCGGGCGCGGAGATGGTCGAATCGGTGATGCCCTACGAAGAGGCCAAAATCCGCATCCTCAACGCGACGCATAGCTGCATCGCGTGGGCGGGCACGCTCGTCGGGCTCGACTATATCCACGAAGGCACGAACGACGCGGACATCCGCACCTTCGCGCGCGAGTACGTGAGCGAGGACGTGATCCCCTGCCTCACGCCCAGCCCGCTCGATCTCGCAAAGTACCGCGACGTGGTGCTCGAGCGCTTCAGCAATCCGTATATCCAGGACACGAATCAGCGCGTGGCCGCCGACGGCTTTTCGAAGATTCCCGGCTTCATCGCGCCGACCATCGCGCAACGTATCGCGGCCGGCGCCGCACCTGCCGCCACGGCCATCCTGCCCGCGCTGTTCCTGCGTTTCCTGCAGCGCTGGAGCAAGGGCACGCTGCCGTACCAGTACCAGGACGGCGTGATGGACAGCCAGGCCGTGACGAAGATGTTCGAGGCGAACGATCCACTCACCGTGTTCTGCGCCGACAAGCTGCTCTGGGGCAGCCTCGCGGGCAATGCGCCGCTCGAAAACGCCTTGCGCGATGCGCTCGCGCGCGTGGATGCATGGCTCGCGAAGCGCGGATGCAGCGTTTGAGCACGCGCGCCGCGGCCTTCGCACTTCGCGTTTCCCTGTTTCCGTCTTTTGGGTTTGCGCGCGACGCCGCGCCGCGTGCGCCGCGCCCCTGGGTCGGCGCCCATGGCGCGGCCCCGCGCGCGCGGCTAAAGTAGCGCCTCCACCCTCACGACTTTCGCGTGCGCCCATGTATCTCGGCATCGACCTCGGCACCTCCGAAGTAAAAGTCCTGCTGCTCGCCCCCGACGGCCGCGCGATCGGCACCGCTGGCTCGCCGTTCACGGTCTCGCGCCCCCAGCCGCGCTGGGCCGAGCAGGATCCCGCCGACTGGTGGGACGGCACGCGCCGCGCGCTCGCCGCGCTGCGCGAAAAGCATCCGCATGAATTCGCAGAGGTGCGCGGCATCGGCCTCTCGGGGCAGATGCACGGCGCGGTGCTGCTCGACGAGCACGACACCGTGCTGCGCCCCGCGATCCTCTGGAACGACATGCGCTCCGTGGACGAATGCGCCGAGCTCACCGCGCGCGCACCGCAACTGCATCGCGTAGCCGGCAATCTTGCGATGCCGGGCTTCACCGCACCCAAGCTGCTGTGGGTCGCGCGCCACGAGCCCGAACGCTTTCGCAAGACCGCTTGCGTGCTGCTGCCGAAGGACTGGCTGCGCCTGAAGCTCACAGGCGGCAAGGTCTCGGATCCTTCCGACGCGGCAGGTACGTTGTGGCTCGACGTGGCCAAACGCGACTGGTCCGATGGGCTCCTCGACGCCTGCAACATGACGCGCGCGCAGATGCCCGCCCTCGCCGAAGGCAGCGCGCCTTCGGGCACGCTGCTGCCGCAAGTCGCGCGCGAATTCGGCCTGCGCGAGGACGTGGTGGTCGCGGCGGGCGGCGGCGACAACGCTACGAGCGCGATCGGCATCGGCGCCGTGCAGCCAGGCGACGGTTTCGTCTCGCTCGGCACCTCGGGCGTGCTGTGCGTGATCGGCGACCGCTTCCGGCCCAATCCGGCCTCGGCCGTGCATGCGTTTTGCCATGCGATTCCCGACCGCTGGCATCAGATGAGCGTCGTGCTCTCGGCGGCCAGTTGCCTGCGCTGGGTCTGCAAGCTCACCGGCACCGACGAGCCCACGCTGCTCGCCGAAATCGAGCGCCTCGCACCACAAACGCTCGCGCAAGCGCCGCTCTTTTTGCCCTATCTCTCTGGCGAGCGCACGCCGCACAACGACCCCTATGCGCAAGGCGTGTTCTTCGGCATGACACACGCGACCGACCGCGCGCTGCTCGGCTACGCCGTGCTCGAAGGCGTGACGCTCGCGCTCACCGACGGCCTCGACGCCCTGCGCGCGGCCGGCACCGAAGTGGGCCCGCTCTCGATGCTCGGCGGCGGCGCGCGCAGCGCATATTGGGCGCAGCTTGCGGCCGACGCGTTCGACACCCCCACGCGCCAGCACGGCGGCGGCGAGACGGGCGCGGCGCTCGGCGCGGCGCGCCTCGGCTGGCTCGCGGCGGGCGGCTCGTTCGACGAAGTGCTGACGAAAGCGCCCGTGGCCGCCGAATACGCGCCCGACGCGGCGCGTCACGCGGCACTGCGCGAGCGCCTCGAGGCGTACCGCGCGCTCTACCGGCACGTGCGGCCACTGTTCGATCCCGCACGCGAAAGGCTCGCCTGAGCGCGGCGGGCGTTTCCAGTACACTCGCCCCAAACATAAGCTCATAAGTCATCCCGCTCCCGCATTCGCACCGAAGCCCGCACCGACGAACACCGTGCCCAAGTCCACCGAAAAACTCGATCTCGCCACCCGCGCCGCCTGGCTCTACTACGTAGCCGGCAACACCCAGAACGAGATCGCCGAAAAGCTCCAGGTATCGCGCCCGGTCGCGCAGCGTCTCGTCGCGTTCGCGGTCGAGAAGAACCTGATTCGCGTGCGCGTCGATCATCAGCTGGCCGACTGCCTCGCGCTCGCGGACCGGCTCTCGAAACGCTACGGTTTGTCGGTGTGCGAAGTGGTCCCCGTGGACGACGATACGCAGGAAGCCATCGACCGCAAGCTCGCGGTGGCCGGCGCGCAGGTGATGGAGCGCTACCTGAGCGAAGAGCGGCCGATGGTCGTGGCGGTGAGCAGCGGGCGCACGTTGAAGGCCGCCGTCGATCAGATCGCGCAGCTCGACCGGCCGCAGCACCGCCTCGTCTCGATGGTGGGCGCGATCGCTCAGGACGGCTCGTCGAACCGCTACGACGTGGCGCTGCACATCTCCGAGAAGACGGGCGGCAAGCACTTCCTGCTGCCCGCGCCGCTCATCGCCGACAACGAAGCCGAGCGCGCGCAATGGTGCAATCACCGGCTCTACCGCATCGTCGAATCGCTATCGGGTGAAGCGGACGTGGCCTTCGTCGGCATCGGCAACATCGGCGAGCATTGCCCGCTGCATGAGGACGGCTTCCTCACCACGGACGAAGTGCACGAGCTGATGCGCCTTGGGGCGATTGCGGAAATGCTCGGACTGCCAATCGACTCGCAAGGCAAGCGCGTGGATTCGCCCACGGGACGGCGCGTGACGAGCCTGCATCTCGATGCGCCGCCGAGGCGCCCCACCATCGGCTTCGCGGGCGGCGCGCGCAAGCGCGATGCGGTGATCGCGGCGCTCAAGGGCGGCTGGCTTTCGGGGCTCGTGACCGATGAGGAATGTGCGCGGGCGGCGTTGGGGGATGAGGCCTGAGCGTACTGCAAGGCGGCGCGCCTAACATACGCAAAAATACGCAAAAGCGGAACCCAGGACGCCGGACGCAAAAAAGCCCGCTCGAAAGCGGGCATGTAAGGCCTTGATTCAGGCCCCCTCTGCGACAACCTTCACGGTCTGGCCTCGCTTGCGAGGCCAGACCTTCGACGAACCGCGCCGCGACTCAAGCCGCCATCTGCTGCGCAAACCGGCGCTCGAACGCAATGCCATCGGCATCGAACAGATGGCAATGATCCGGCGTTGCGCCGAGCTTCATCGCCGCGCCGCGTTCGTGCTTTTCCAGCGGCGGAATGCGTGCGATCAAGCCATCGGGTGCAACGGGCGACTCCGCATAGAGATAGGCCGCGTCGCCGAGCGACTCCACCGCGTTCGCCTTCACGCTCACGCCGTACTCTCCCGAGTCCACGTGCATGTGCTCGGGGCGGATGCCCACCGTGACCTTGTCGCCTTCGCGCGCGCCACGCGGCTCCACCGCCACCTTCTGCGTCTCGCCCGTTTCGTAGCGCACGACAATGCCGTCGCTTGCGACCTGCTGCACGACGCCGTCGAGGAAATTCATCTTCGGCGAGCCGATGAAGCCCGCCACGAACCGGTTCGCGGGCGCGTGATAAAGACGGTTCGGACTCCCAACCTGCTCCACATTGCCCGCCGACAGCACGACGATCTTGTCCGCGAGCGTCATGGCCTCGACCTGATCGTGCGTCACGTAGATCATCGTCGTCTTCAGTTCGTCGTGCAGGCGCGCGAACTCCAGACGCATCTTCACGCGCAGCGCCGCGTCGAGGTTCGAGAGCGGCTCGTCGAACAGGAACACCTTGGGCTTGCGCGTGATCGCGCGCCCGATCGCCACGCGCTGGCGCTGGCCGCCGGAAAGCTGCTTGGGCTTGCGGTTCAACAGATGATCGATGTGCAGGATCTTCGCGGCGTTCTTCACCGCCGCGTCGATCTCGGCCTTCTTCGTGCCCGCGAGTTTCAGGCCGAACGCCATGTTGTCGTAGAGCGTCATGTGCGGATAGAGCGCGTACGACTGGAACACCATCGCAATGCCGCGCTTGGCCGGCGGCACGTCGTTCATGCGTGCGCCGTCGATCATCAGGTCGCCGCCGCTGATGTCTTCGAGTCCGGCGATCATGCGCATGAGCGTAGTCTTGCCGCAGCCGCTCGGGCCCACGAACACGACGAACTCGCCGTCTGCGATATCGAGGTTCACGTCGCGCAGCACTTCGGTTTCGTCGTAGCGCTTGAGTACGTCTCTCAGGATCACGCTTGCCATGATGTGTGTCTCCATTCGTTGCGGC
>DATEJU010000313.1:0-5139 GCA_035277805.1 Paraburkholderia sp.
AAGGCCGGCGAGCCCGTGCTCACGGCGGCCGATGCGGTGCACGTCTCGAAGCAGCTCGACGACTATCGCGCGACGCTGCCCAGGCGCGTGCGCGAAACGCGCGCGCAGCTCGAAGCCGATCTCGACAAGCAAGGCAAAAGCCCAGAAACGCGCGCCGCACGCCTGCTCGACTTCGACACGGCCACCGAGCTCTTCTACCGCTTCGTGCACGAGATGAACGAGTACACGGCAACTTACGCCTCGCTCGCCGTCGACACGCACTCGCGCGAGAAGTGGATCGCGCGCTACGTCCCCAGGACCAATCTCATTGCGGCCGGCGTGGCGGGCCTGCGCGCGGCCATCGTCATGGGCCTGCTCGCCGCCTTCTGGATCGCCACCGCGTGGCCGAGCGGCACGAATCTCGTGCTCACCGCCGCGGCCACCTGCGCGCTGGCTTCCGCCTCGCCGCAGCCTGCGCGCATGTCGAGCCAGATGGCGGGCGGCACGATGCTCGCGTCCGCGGTCGGCATGATCCTGACGTTCGGCGTGTTCCCGCACATCGACGGCTTCCCGATGCTGTGCGTCGCGCTCGCGCCCGCGCTCGCATTCGGCGTGTTCCTCACGACGCGCCCGGCGTATGCGGGCTACGGCATGGGCTATTGCATCTTCCTGTGCTTCCTCGCGGGCCCGGACAACGTCGTGCAATACAACCCGGTCGGCTACATGAACGACGCGCTTGCGCTCGTCATGTCGATGGTCGTCACGGCCCTCGCGTTCGCCGTGTTCCTGCCGCCCTCCACGCCGTGGCTGAAGAAGCGCCTCGTCGCCAATCTGCGCGGCCAGGCCGTGCATGCGTGCCGCGCGCGCTGGCTCGGCATGAGCGGGCTTGCGGGCCTGCGCAACCGCTTCGAAAGCGGTGCGCGCGACCTGATGTTCCAGCTGCACGCGCTCGCGGGCAGCGACGAGGCGTTCCGCCACGACACGCTGCGCTGGATGTTCGCGACGCTCGAGATCGGCAATGCTGCTATCGATTTGCGCGAGGAGCTTGCAGCGGTATCGACGCGACCCGCGACACGACCTGCCGCGCACGCGCGCGCTGCGGACGAACTCATGGCGCTCACACCGTGGCGCGACGCCACCACGGCGACGCTCAAGGCCGTGAGCGCGCTGTTCGCGCGCCCCGACGCCAACCGCTACGCCACCGCGCTCGCCACGACCCGTGCGGCCATCGCGGCCTGCCACGGCGTGCTCGAGCAGATCGTGCGCGAGAACGCGCCGCGCGAAACACGCCACCGGCTGCAGCGCATCCTGAACCATTTGCATTTCATCCGCACCGCGCTCATCGATCCGCAATCGCCGTTCGCGGCGTATGCGGACCCACGCGCGGGCCACGATGCGAACCACCATCCCGGCAACACGCAAGGAGCGAACCATGCCGCGTGACGTTGCGTTTCTCGACGCCTACATTCCGGCGATCGTGCTGCTCTTCATCCTGGGCGCGGCGATCACCTGGCTCATCGATTCCGTGCTGGCCCGAACCGGCCTCTACCGGATCGTGTGGCACCCCTCCCTCTTTCGCGTGAGCCTGCTCGTGGTCGTGTGCTGCGTGCTGGGGCTCGCCGTGTATCGCTGAAATAGCTGAAAAACGCTGAACCGGATTCAAACGAATCATGACTATCCGAAACATCATTGGCTTTATCGCGACGGCCATCATTTTCGTCGTCGCCATCCTGGTCGGGCGCGTCCTGTGGGTGCACTACATGGACGAGCCGTGGACCCGCGACGGCCGCGTGCGCGCCGAAGTGGTGAACATCGCACCCGACGTCTCGGGCGCCGTGGTCGAGCTGCCCGTGCACGACAACCAGTTCGTGCACAAGGGCGACCTGCTCATGCAGATCGACCCGTCGCACTACCAGATCGCCGTGGAGCAGGCGCAAGCGGCGGTGGCCGCGCGCAAGGCCGAGCTGACCATGAAGCAGGACGACGCCCGCCGCCGCGCCGACATGGACAGCCAGGTCGTCTCGCAGGAAAGCCGCGAAAACGCCTCGCACACCGCGAATTCCGCGCAGGCGCAGTATCAGCAGGCGCTCGCCGCGCTCGATGCCGCGAAGCTCAACCTCGAACGCACGCGCGTGATCTCGCCGGTCGATGGCTACATCACCAATCTGCAGGTGTTCCAGGGCGACTACGCGATCGCGGGCCAAGCCAAGCTCGCCGTGGTGGACAGCCATTCGTTCTGGGTCTACGGCTACTTCGAGGAAACCAAGCTGCCGCGCGTGAAGGTGGGCAACAAGGCCGACATCAAGCTGATGAGCGGCGGCACGCTCGAGGGCCACGTGGAAAGCATCTCGCGCGGCATCTACGACCGCGACAATCCGCAAAGCCGCGAGCTGCTCGCCGACGTGAACCCCACCTTCAACTGGGTGCGCCTCGCGCAGCGCGTGCCGGTGCGCATCCACATCGACAAGGTGCCAGACGGCATGATCCTCTCCGCGGGCACGACCTGCACCGTGGTCGTGAAGCCGGGCGCATGAGACCATCACGAGTGCCCATCACGCTGGCTGAAAACAGGACGATCGCCTGCTCCGCCAGCGTCATCCGCAAATGCAAATGTGAATGAGAAAGAGCGCCTTCGTGCGCTCTTTCTCATTGGTGCGCTCGAACATCGCTTGAGGTTTTTGACGATATACCAGGCATCATCTGACAGCGAATCGACTGAACTTGCAAAATTTGTCCTCGTATCCAGACAGATTCCTACTGTCTTGACACACCTCAACACAAAAATGCGCGACAGCTAAGATTATTCTGACTTTTACGTCCTTCACACATTCATTCGCGTGAGCTTTTTCTACGAACACGTTCCGTTTTTCCTGGCGTGCGCCCTCGCGGTGCCGGCCCATGCCGCAGTGCGCACGCCGGTGCAGCCGCGCATCGTCGTGCTGGGAATCGGCAACGTGCAATGGGGCGACGTGGGCTTCGGCATGCACGCAATCGAGCGCCTCAAGGCCGGCTGGCAGTGCGCGTCGCATGTGGAGTTCGTGGCGGGCGGCACGCAGGGGCTCGCGCTGCTGCCGCTCGTGGAGTCGGCGCAACGCATGATCGTCTTCAACGCGGCCGACTTCGGACGCCCGCCCGGCACGCTGTGCGTACGCGAAGGCGACGACGCCGTGCAGCACCTGCATACGCGCCCCGTCAGCATGCATCAGATGGATTTCGCCGACGCGCTCGCATGCGCCCAGCTCAAAGGCCACTATCCGCGCGAGCTGGTGCTGATCGGCGTGCAGCCGCTCGCGCACGACGATTACGGCACGGGACTCGGCTCCGCCGTGAGTGCCCAGCTCGGCCCGGCCGTCGCGGTCGCGTGCCGCTGGCTGCGGCGCTGGCATGCGCAGCCGCGTCCGCTCACGCAGCCCGATGCCGCAGACGAAGCCACGGTGCGCGCAGGGTCGCGGATCGACGCCCCGCACTCCTGACGCACCTGCGCTCCCGCGCGTTCCCGCGTAGTGGTGAACCCGCGTTGCCCGCGCCCGTTGCGCTGCACTATCCTCGACCATTCAGAGCCGGATCCGGCCGCCACGCGGGCGCCGCACAACGCGCAGAACCCGCGACACCGCACGGGAGGATGGACGTCATGCGCCGTTACCGCGAGTTCCACAGCGAGTCGATCGAACGACCCGAAGACTTCTGGCGCCGCGAAGCCGCGCGCATCCACTGGGAGACGCCGTTCACCGAGGTGCTCGACCGCTCGAATCCGCCCTTCGCGCGCTGGTTCGTGGGCGGCCGCACGAATCTGTGCTTCAACGCCGTCGACCGGCACCTCGCCGCCCGCGCCCAGCAGAACGCGCTCGTCTACGTGTCGACCGAAACCGGCATCGAGCGCCGCTACACCTATGCCGATTTGCACGCCGAAGTGAACCGCATGGCCGCGGTGATGCGCTCGCTCGGCGTGAAGCGCGGCGAGCGCGTGCTGATCTATCTGCCAATGATTCCCGAGGCGGTGTTCGCGGTGCTCGCCTGCGCGCGCCTCGGTGCGATTCATTCGGTCGTGTTCGGCGGCTTCGCGGCACCGAGCCTCGCCGCGCGCATCGACGACGCGAAACCCACGCTGCTCGTCTGCGCCGACGCCGGCGCGCGCGGCGGCAAGGTGATCGACTACACGCCGCTCGTCGACGAAGCCATGGCGCGCGCCGGGCATGCGCCGCCGCGCGTGCTGCTGATCGACCGGCAGCTTGCGCCCGAGCGCCTCTTCGCGCCGTATCTGGTCGACTACGAACCGTTGCGCGAGCAGCATTACGACGCGCAAGTGCCCTGCGAATGGCTCGAATCGAACGAGCCCTCGTACGTGCTCTACACCTCGGGCACGACCGGCAAGCCCAAGGGCGTGCAGCGCGACGCGGGCGGCTACGCGGTCGCGCTCGCCGCCTCGATGGAATACATCTTCGAGGGCCGCGCCGGCGACACCATGTTCACGGCGTCGGATGTCGGCTGGGTCGTGGGGCACAGCTACATCATCTATGCGCCGCTCATCGCGGGCATGACCACGGTGATGTACGAAGGCACGCCCATCCGGCCCGATGGCGGCATCTGGTGGCGCCTCGTCGAGCAGCACCGCATCAACCTCATGTTCACCGCCCCCACCGCGATCCGCGTGCTCAAGAAGCAGGACCCGGCGCTCCTGCGCGCCGCCGACCTCTCCAGCCTGCGCACGCTCTTTCTCGCGGGCGAGCCGCTCGACGAGCCCACTGCGGTATGGATCGCGGACGCGCTCGGCAAGAACGTCGTCGACAACTACTGGCAGACCGAGACCGGCTGGCCGATGCTCGCGATCCAGGGCGGCATAAAGGGCGGGGAAGCGCTGCCGCAGAAGGTCGGCTCGCCGGGCGTACCGTGCTACGGCTACGATCTCGTGCTGCGCAACGAGCATACGGGCGAGCCGTGCGCGCAAGGCGAGAAAGGCGTCATCACGCTGAGCTACCCGTTGCCGCCGGGCTGCATGCAGACCGTCTGGGGCGACGACGCGCGTTTCGTGAAGACGTACTGGGAGAGCGTGCCGGGCCATCAGGTGTATTCGACCTTCGACTGGGGCGTGCAGGACGAGAACGGCTACGTGACGATCCTCGGCCGCACCGACGACGTCATCAACGTGGCGGGCCACCGGCT
>DATEJU010000314.1:0-4147 GCA_035277805.1 Paraburkholderia sp.
GCGCAGACGCACCCAACGGTTTTCGCTTTCAACCCAGAAACGGCGGTTTTGCAGATTCGGGAGGAAACGGCGCTTGGTCTTGTTGTTAGCGTGGGAAACGTTGTTGCCGCTCATCGGCGCTTTCCCAGTGACTTGGCATACGCGTGCCATAAGTACACTCCTACGGAAATTCTGAGTTCGAGAGCCGCTTAAGTTTCCCAGGCGAGAAATGGCCGGACCAGGAGCGCGCTCACGTATGGATGAGAGACAACCTCGAACCCAGGCCATATTTCCCCTGGAATGCCTCGACGGGCTTCGGAACAGGGTTGGAAATAGGCAAACCGGAATTCTAGCAGGAAAGTGCCAGGAAAATCAAACCCGATTTGCAGGTGCCATGGTGACAGGGTACGCTGGCGGGCTCTGCAAAATGGGTTTCGATGCCGGTGTATCAATCGAGGCCGTGCTGGGCGAACGAAAACGTCTCCTGCGTGCCGATGATGAGATGGTCCACGAGCTGCACTTCCACGAGCGCGAGCGTTTCGCGCAGCACCCGCGTCAGACGTCGGTCGCTCGCGCTCGGCTGGACCGCGCCCGACGGGTGGTTATGTGCGACGATCAGGCTTGCCGCATTGAGCATCAGCGCGCGCCGGACGATTTCGCGAGGATACACCGCCATGCGCGTGAGCGAGCCGCGCGTACTCTCTTCGGTGCGGATCAGCCGATGCCGCACATCGAGAAAGAGGCACACGAACACTTCATAGCCGCGCCCGCCGATCAGCAGGCGCAGATAGTCCTCAACCGCGCCGGGCGAATCGATCAACGGCCTTTCTTCGAGCTGCTCGGCGAGCGCGCGGCGGGCGAGCTCGAGTACGGCGACGAGCGTCGAAGCCTTGGCCGGCCCAATGCCGCGCAGGTCCTCGAATTCCTCGCGCTGCGCATCGAGCATGGCGCGCAGCGATCCGAAGTGCCCGAGCAGCGAGCCGGCAACGTCGAACACGTCGTGGCCACGCAGTCCCGAGCCAAGCAGGAGCGCGACCAGTTCGAGGTCGGACAGCGCGGCCGGCCCGGATTCGCGCAGGCGCTCGCGCGGCATGATGCGACGCCGTGCCTCAGTATGCGCCTCAGTGCGCTTGCGGCCTGCAGCCGGGGCGACGACGGCTGCTCGCCCGGCATCGCGCGCGAGGACGATTGGCGACACGGCCGCCTCCGCGGGAGCGGCGCCGTCGCGCCAGAGTGGTTTGCTACAGGCGATTTCGAACATTCGATCTCCTCGTGCCGGGCGGGGCGCGTTGTCATGCGCGTGGCCGCCGTCCGGCAACTATGTGGCTTACAATAGGGGTTTCCCGACCGCGCGAAGGCGGCCGGACCGGCCCCTTGAGGGTGCTTCACGCGCGCACGCGCTGCGCTCGCGCCCAGACGAACACGAGTACCGCATGAGCATCATCGACATCTCCGAGGTGAAACCCGGTTCCCACGTCACACTGAACTACCGGCTTTCGCTTGCCGATGGCACCGAGATCGTCAACACGTTTGTCGACCGCCCGGCCACGCTCCTGCTGGGCGCCGGGCAGCTTTCGCCGCCGTTGGAGAACATTTTGCTGGGTCTGAAAGTGGGGCACCACTCCACCTTTCAGCTAGAACCCGGCGTCGCTTTCGGCCAGCGCAACCCCGACCTGATCCAGCGCGTTTCGCTCAAGACGCTGCGCGATAACGCCATGATCGGCGAGTCGTTCAGGCCCGGCGACCTCATCGAATTCAACGCGCCCAACGGCGACCGTTATGCCGGCGTGCTCAAGGAGGTGAACGAGACCTCCGCGCTGTTCGATTTCAACCATCCGCTTGCTGGCCAGGCGGTTGCGTTCGAAGTGCAAATCATCGGAATTCTCTAAAGCCCATGACCACGGACACGACCCATCTCGCCGCCGCCGAAATCCTGCTCGCTCAGCCGCGCGGGTTCTGTGCCGGCGTCGACCGCGCCATCGAGATCGTCGAGCGGGCTATCCAGCTCCACGGTGCGCCCATCTACGTGCGCCACGAAATCGTCCATAACGCCTACGTCGTCGAAGACCTGCGCAAGAAGGGAGCGATCTTCATCGAGCAGCTCGACGAAGTGCCGTCCGGCAACACCGTCATCTTCAGTGCGCACGGCGTGTCCAAGGCCGTGCGCGCCGACGCCGAGGCGCGCGGGCTGCGTGTCTATGACGCGACCTGCCCGCTCGTGACCAAGGTGCACGTCGAAGTGGCGAAGATGCGCGACGAAGGCCTCGACATCGTGATGATCGGCCACAAGGGCCACCCGGAAGTCGAGGGCACGATGGGCCAGGTGGGCGAGGGCATGTATCTGGTCGAGGATATCGCCGACGTGGACGCGCTCGATCTGCGCGATCCGCAGCGCGTGGCCTTCGTCACGCAAACCACGCTGTCCGTGGACGACGCCGCCGAGATCATCGCCGCGCTCAAGGCGCGCTTTCCCGATATTCGCGAGCCCAAGAAGCAGGACATCTGCTATGCCACGCAAAACCGCCAGGACGCGGTCAAGTTCATGGCGCCGCAATGCGACATCGTGATCGTGGTGGGCAGCCCTAACAGCTCGAACTCGAACCGCCTGCGTGAAGTGGCCGAAAAGCGCGGCATCCCCGCCTATATGGTGGATGCGCCTGACCAGATCGATCCGCGCTGGCTCGAAGGCAAGCGCCGCATCGGCCTGACGGCGGGCGCGTCTGCGCCCGAGGCGCTCGCACAGAAGATCATCCAGCGTCTGCACGAGCTTGGCGTGCGCAATGTGCGCGCGCTCGAGGGCATCGAAGAGAGCATCGCATTTCCGCTGCCGCGCGGTCTCGGACAAGCAGCCTGAACGCGGTGTCTAGCCTCTACCCCCAGAAGAAAGCGCGCCAAGGCGCGCTTTTTTTGGGCCGGTGAAAGCGACTCCATGCTCCGTGGGTAACTAAATAGGGCAATATCACGTAAAACGTGAGGTAAACCACGTTGTTCCAGCCTCGCCTTATTAGTGTTTTCGCTAGAGGGCAGGGTCGAATTTCGTGCTGTGACCCCTATTTATGGCGATCCAATCCCTCCTGGATTCTCTTCGCACTGATTCGGTGCGAAACCTCAATATTCACTTAAATGTGTGTGGGCGGCCATGCAATGCCCGTCCCATAAGGCATAGCGGGACGCCGAAACAACACTTGATGCGAGCGGCGCCAGTTTTTGGTGCAACTGATGCATGGGAATATGGCGCAACCACAGGTGCAACCACAATCGTCTTCTTATTTCAAAAAGTGGTTGCAATGCAGGAAAACCCTGTCGGTTCAACAATATTGCCTGCCGCATAATTGGCGTTACAATGCGCGCGTTCTGAGGGCCGAATGTACTCGTGAGGCCCTACAGGCAAGCATTTCGGAAGGCGCAGGAGACCTGATTAATGCAAGTCGAGTTTGCTTTTGCCGCGTCTTCGGCGGCTGCGGTTGCAACGCACCAGGCGTGGTTCGTCCGCAGCGTCGAAACGGGCATGAGCGCAACATCGATGATCGTTGCGCTCCCGGAGGAAACCGATATCGCCTCTGCTGCCATGAAAATTGGCATGCATGTTGCATATGCAGGCGGCGGCACGAAAGCGGTTTTCGTGGCGGACCCAAAGATTCTGGCCGATGTTGCCGTAAACGGTAGCGCGGCAGGAGCGCAAGGTTCGTCTGCCGGCTTGCCCGAAGCCGTGCGCGGCCATGCGGTGTTTTTCGACGCCGCCGGCCGTGCCCACGCCAAGGGCAACCCGAAAATGGGAGTCATGACGTATGACGTGCGCAAGGCTGGCCGCGAGGCCCGCCACGCAAGCGTCGCCGCGAATGTGACAGGTAGTTGAACCCGACGGCACCGAACCATCCGACGGTGCCGTTTTTGCATCCGCTTCCGGCGAGCCAGCCGCTGCAACACAGCGGCAATGCGAACTGGACGCGGCCAACCTTTACCGGTCTTTTACTTCAGTACCCGAGAGTGTCGTTGCGGTTCCGTAAAACATCGCCCACCGGCTGATGACTAGCGCGAATCCGGTCGCACGGGCAAAGGAGCATTAAATGGATATTTTCATCCAGCAGATCCTGAACGGGCTGGTGCTTGGCAGCATCTACGCCATCATCGCGCTGGGCTACACGATGGTGTACGGGATCTTGGGCAT
>DATEJU010000315.1:0-8733 GCA_035277805.1 Paraburkholderia sp.
TCCTCTCGCGCAGCACGGCCTTCGGCTATCAGGACCACAACCTCGTGACCGTCACGCAGCGCCTGACCGAGCATCTGCCGGTCTCGACGCGCAAGGGCACGCGCGAGCTGCTCTGGAAGATCCGCGCGAAGCGCGTGATTCTCGCGACCGGCGCGCACGAGCGGCCGATCGTGTTCGGCAACAACGACCTGCCGGGCATCATGCTCGCATCGGCGGTATCGAGCTATATCCACCGCTACGGCGTGCTGCCGGGCCGCAATGCCGTGGTGTTCGCGAACAACGACGCGGGCTATCGCTGTGCGCTCGACCTGAAGGCATGCGGCGCGAACGTGACGGTCGTCGACTCGCGTGCACAGGGCAAGGGTGCATTGCAGGACGCCGCGCGCCGCCAGGGCGTGAAGATCATGAACAACGCCGCCATCATGGCCGCCCACGGCAAACTGCGCGTGAGCTCGGTCGAGGTGGTCGCTTATTCGAACGGTCAAACCGGCGCGAAGCAGGCAGACCTTCCGTGCGATCTGGTGGCGATGTCGGGTGGCTTCAGCCCCGTGCTGCACCTGTTCGCGCAATCGGGCGGCAAGGCGCACTGGAACGACGCGAAGGCCTGCTTCATGCCGGGCAAGCGCATGCAGCAGGAAGTGAGCGTGGGTGCGGCGGTGGGCGAATTCAGCCTCGCGCGCGGCCTGACTCAGGCCGTCGATGCGGGCATCGACGCAACGAAGTCGCTCGGCTTCCCGGCCACGCGCCCGCAAGTGCCGAAGGCCGCGGAGATCACCGAAACGCCGTTGCAGCCGCTGTGGCTCGTGGGCAGCCGCAAGGCCGCGCCGCGTGGCCCGAAGCAGTTCGTCGACTTCCAGAACGACGTGGCCGCATCGGACATCCTGCTGGCGGCGCGCGAAGGCTTCGAATCGGTCGAGCACGTGAAGCGCTATACCGCCATGGGCTTCGGCACCGACCAGGGCAAGCTCGGCAACATCAACGGCATGGCGATTCTCGCGGACGCGCTCGGCAAGACGATTCCCGAGACCGGCACGACCACGTTCCGCCCGAACTACACGCCCGTGACGTTCGGCACCGTGGCGGGCCGCGAGCTGGGCGACTTCCTCGACCCGATCCGCAAGACCTGCATCCACGAATGGCACGAGGAGCATGGCGCGCTGTTCGAAGACGTGGGCAACTGGAAACGCCCCTGGTACTACCCGAAGAACGGCGAGGACATGCACGCGGCGCTCAAGCGCGAGTGCCTCGCGGTGCGCAATAGCGTGGGCATTCTCGACGCGTCGACGCTCGGCAAGATCGACATTCAGGGCCCCGACGCCGCGAAGCTGCTGAACTGGGTCTACACGAACCCGTGGCTCAAGCTCGAAGTGGGCAAGTGCCGCTATGGCCTGATGCTCGACGAGAACGGCATGGTGTTCGACGACGGCGTGACGGTGCGCCTCGGAGCGCAGCACTATATGATGACGACCACGACCGGCGGCGCGGCGCGCGTGCTCACATGGCTCGAGCGCTGGCTGCAGACCGAGTGGCCCGACATGAAGGTGCGCCTCGCTTCCGTGACCGATCACTGGGCGACCTTCGCCGTGGTGGGGCCGAATAGCCGCAAGGTCGTGCAGAAGGTGTGCAAGGACATCGACTTCGACAACGCCGCGTTCCCGTTCATGTCGTATCGCAACGGCACGGTGGCGGGCGTGAAGTCGCGCGTCATGCGCATCAGCTTCTCGGGCGAGCTGGCCTACGAAGTGAACGTGCCGGCCAATGCGGGCCGCGCCGTATGGGAAGCACTGATGGCCGCGGGCGCCGAGTTCGACATCACGCCGTACGGCACGGAAACGATGCACGTGCTGCGCGCGGAGAAGGGCTACATCATCGTTGGCCAGGACACCGACGGCTCGATCACGCCGTTCGACCTGGGCATGGGCGGGCTCGTTTCGCAGACCAAGGACTTCCTTGGCCGCCGCTCGCTCAAGCGTTCGGACACGGCGAAGGACGGGCGCAAGCAATTCGTTGGACTGCTAACCGACGACGCGCAGTTCGTGCTGCCCGAAGGCGGCCAGATCGTCGACGTGGATGCGCAGCAGAAGGCGGACGGCACCACGCCGATGCTCGGCCACGTGACGTCGAGCTACTACAGCCCGATTCTCGACCGCTCGATCGCGCTTGCCGTGGTGAAAGGCGGCCTGAACAAGACCGGCGAACACGTGGTGATCTCGCTGGCCGATGGCCGGCGCGTGAAGGCGAAGATCACCAGCCCGATTTTCTATGACACCGAAGGGGTGCGTCAGCATGTTGAATGAAACCATGGATAAGGCGCCCCTCGCGGAGCGTGCGGCTACGGTGCGGCTCGAGTCGCCTTTCGTCGGCGTGGCCGGCTTGCTCAAGGCCCAGGAGGGCCGTGCATCGAAGGCGTTCGCCATGCGCGAGCTGCCGTTTCGCGATCTCGTGAACGTGCGCGGCGACCTGAGCGATCCCGCCTTTGTCGATGCATTTGCCCAGGTGGTCGGCTGCCAGCCGCCCGCGCAGCCCAACACGGTGGCGCGCGGCAACGGCTACGACGTGCTGTGGCTCGGCCCCGACGAGTGGCTCGTGCGCTCGAATGCGGCCGTGCCGGCGGGCGTGCTCGAAGCGAAGCTCGCCCCCGCGTTCGGTGAGAGCTATGCAGCCGCCGTGGATGTGGGCAGCGGCTACACGGTGGTGGAGATCGACGGCGCGCGCACGCGCGAGCTGCTCTCGCGCGGCTGTCCGCTCGATCTGCATCCGCGCCTGTTCAAGGAGGGGCAATGCGCGCAGAGCGTCTTTTTCAAGGCCTCGATCGTGCTGATCCCCACCGGTGGCGACCGCTTCGAGATCGTGGTGCGCCGCAGCTTCGCCGACTACTTCTGCCGCATCATGCTCGACGCCGCGGCGTCGCTTGCATCATGAAGATCGTCGACGGGACCTTCGATCCGGCGGTTGTGGCGCTCGACGCGCCGCCGGCACGCGGGCGCGGCTGGAGCGTGTTCGTCGAGGGCTTGAGCGTGCCCGCGCGCATCGGCATTCATCCGCATGAGCACGGCCAGCCGCAGCCGCTCGTGATCGACGCGCAGCTCGGCTACCGCTCGATGCCGAAAGAGGCGAGCGACTGGATCGACTACGAGAGCTTTTGCGCGCGCATTGCCGAGTTTCTCGCGAGGAAGCCGCATACGCGGCTGCTCGAAACGCTGGTGGCCGATATCGCGGCGCTCGCGTTTCGCGAATGGCCCGCGCTCGACTCGCTCACGATCGAAGTGCACAAGCCGAAGATCCGGCCGGGTACGCGGCGCATCGGCGTGTCGCTCGAATGGACGCGCGCCGATTATCTGCAGTGGAGCGCGGCAGCACGTTCATAGCGTCGTGCGCCGCAGCGCGGGATTGACCTTGCCGATGTCGGCGCACGACAAGCGTGCGTCGGCTTTTGCACATCGCAGGGTGCGTGCGGCGGGCTACGCTCCAGGTATCGCTGCGTGCGCGGCTTGGCAAGCGGTCCGCAGCGTCAACTCACTTGAAGTTTTACATGGGATCGGAGTCGGTGCTGAAGCACTCGCTCCGAGTCGACAGGAGACAAGGTGATGAGTAGCAATCGAGGCGTCGTGTATCAAGGTCCGGGCAAAGTCGAAGTGCAGAAGATCGACTATCCGAAGATGGTCGATCCGACTGGGCGCGCGATCGGCCATGGGGTGATTCTCAAAGTGGTCAGCACGAATATCTGCGGCTCCGACCAGCATATGGTGCGCGGCCGTACCACGGCGCCGGTCGGTCTCGTGCTCGGCCACGAGATCACGGGCGAAGTGGTGGAGATTGGCAAGGACGTCGAGACGCTGAAGCTCGGCGACCTGGTGTCGGTGCCGTTTAACGTCGCGTGCGGCCGTTGCGCGATGTGCCGCGAGCAGCACACGGGCGTGTGCCTGAACGTGAATCCGTCGCGCGCCGGCGGCGCGTATGGCTATGTCGACATGGGCGGCTGGATTGGCGGCCAGGCCGAATACGTGCTCGTGCCGTACGCCGATTTCAATCTGCTGAAATTCCCGGACAAGGATCAGGCCATGGCGAAGATTCGCGATCTGACCTGCCTCTCCGATATTCTGCCCACCGGCTATCACGGCGCGGTGACGGCGGGCGTGAAGCCGGGCTCGACGGTCTATATCGCGGGCGCGGGCCCCGTGGGCATGGCGGCGGCGGCTTCGGCGCGCCTGCTCGGCGCGGCCTGCACGATCGTCGGCGATATGAACGCGGAGCGTCTCGCGCACGCGAAGGCGATGGGCTTCGAGGTCGTGGACCTCTCGAAGGACGCGTCGCTCGGCGAGCAGATCGAGCAGATTCTCGGCAAGCCGGAGATCGATTGCGCGGTCGACTGCGTGGGCTTCGAGGCCCACGGCCATGGCGCGTCGGGTCACTCGGAAGAGGCGCCGGCCACGGTGCTCAACTCGCTCATGGAGATTACGCGTCCTGCGGGCATGATCGGCATTCCGGGGCTTTATGTGACGGACGATCCGGGTGCGAAGGACGTTGCGGCGCAGCACGGCAGCCTGAGCATTCGCTTTGGCCTCGGCTGGGCGAAGTCGCATACGTTCCATACGGGCCAGACGCCCGTGCTCAAATACAACCGCAATTTGATGCAGGCGATTTTGTTCGACCGCTTGCCGATCGCGAAGATCGTCAACGTCTCGGTGATTTCGCTCGACGAAGCGCCCGAAGGCTACAAGAAGTTCGACGGCGGCGCGCCGCGCAAGTTTGTGATCGACCCGCATGGCTTGCTGGCCGCATGATGACGATGGTGTGAAACGCGAAAGCGCATAACGAAAACTGGCAGCCCGTCTTGGGGGCCGCCAGTTTTGTTTTGAATCTCGCGATTCGATGCGTCGCGCGAACGCGCGGCCTGGTGCGTGCTTAATGCGTCGAAAGAGAAGGCGCAATCATCAAAGGCGGTGTATCGGCGCCAGAAAGCGGTGCGATGCGCTTGCGCCGCTCGCCGGTAGGCGCATTACCGAATGCATCGCGATAGCTCTTGCTGAAGTGGCACGCCGATTGAAAACCGCACGCCATGGTGATCTGCATGATCGACATGTCGGTTTGCAACAACAACTCGCGCGCACGCCGCAGACGCAAGGTCAGATAGTAATGCGTCGGCGTCATGCCGAGATGCTCGTGAAAGAGCCGCTGCAATTGCCGTTGCGACATGTTCGCGAGCCGCGCGAGCTCTTCGCGCGAAAGCGGCTCTTCGATGTTGTTCTCCATCAGCGCGATCACCTCGAACAGCGACTTGTTCGCCGAACCGAGTCGCGCGACCAGCGGCATGCGCTGCTGCGCGCTGGTATCGCGCACGTGCTCCACCACGAACTGCTCGGCGATCTGCGTGACGCGCGCGGTGCCCACGCGCGCCGTGATCAGGTTGAGCATCATGTCGAGCGGGGCCACGCCGCCGGTGCAGGTCACGCGGTCGCGGTCGATCACGAAGAGCTCTTTGAGAAAGCGCGTGGACGGAAATTCTTCCTTGAGCGCCGACATGTTCTCCCAATGGATCGCGCATGCATAACCGGCCAGCAGGCCCGCCTTGGCGAGCGCGTAAGTGCCGGTGCAAAGGCTGCCGAGCGCGATGCCCATGCGCGCGAAGCGGCGCAGCGTGGAGAGATGCTCGGGCGTGGTCACGCGCTGCACGTCCACGCCGCCGCACACGAACACGATATCGGGCTGGCCCGCGCATTCGGCGGGACCGGTGTCGATGGAAAGTCCGTTGCTTGCCATGACCTGGCCGCCCTGCGGGCTGATGATCGACCACCGGTAGAGCGGCTGGCCGCTCAGGTAGTTAGCCATGCGAAGGACTTCGATGGCGTTCGTGAACGCGATCATCGTGAAGTTGGGCAGCGGCATGAACGCGAAATGCGCCAATGACGCCGAGCGGTCGGGCAACATGAGGGGACGATTCCTTTCATTCTGAAGCCGTGGGCCGGAAACCCGGGCCAGGCTACCGCAATTCTGGAATCTGGCACGTCCAGTGTGCCATGCGGCTAAACCCTAATTCAAGCCGGACAAAAATACGGGTGGGCCGGCCAGAAACATGCCCGGCGTATTCCCAAAACGTTCCTGAAACGCGGCGGCAGTGGGGCGATTTCAATTCACCACGAATAACGTATGACGATTGTTCGGATCGGAAATCATTCCACCTATGGTTAGCGTGCTGCCTTACTTGTGAAAAATGGACGCCGATGGCGGAAAAGGAAAAGAACGCGTCTGAATTCATACATCGGCCATAAATCCGAACGACAAGAATAGAGCCGTCAACCGCCACCGTCCCGAACGGCGGGAAACCGAGGCGGGGCGGGGCCTTTCGCGGGGGCCGGCCGTCCCGGTGCGGGCCAGTCATCTCACATCGTCACGGACGTTCTATGTCGAATACTCAAGATTTCTTTTCGCAGCCGCTCGCCGAGCGCGACTCCGCGGTGCGTAGCAGCATTTTGAAAGAAGTCGAGCGTCAGCAGTCGCAGGTCGAAATGATCGCCTCGGAAAATATCGTGTCGCGCGCGGTGCTGGAGGCGCAGGGCTCGGTGCTGACCAACAAATACGCGGAAGGTTATCCCGGCAAGCGCTATTACGGCGGTTGCGAATTCATGGATGACATCGAGTCGCTGGCAATCGAGCGCATCAAGCAGCTCTTTAACGCCGGCTTCGCCAACGTCCAGCCGCATTCGGGCGCCCAGGCCAACGGCGCGGTCATGCTCGCACTGGCCAAGCCGGGCGACACGGTGCTCGGCATGTCGCTCGACGCGGGCGGCCATCTCACGCACGGCGCGAAGCCCGCGCTTTCGGGCAAGTGGTTCAATGCGGTGCAATATGGCGTGAACCGCGAAACGATGCGCATTGACTATGACCAGGTCGAGGAGCTCGCGCAACAACACAAGCCGAGCCTCATCATCGCCGGTTTTTCCGCTTATCCGCGGCAACTGGATTTCGCGCGTTTCCGTGCGATCGCCGATAGCGTGGGCGCGAAGCTCATGGTCGACATGGCCCACATCGCGGGCGTGATTGCCGCCGGCCGCCATGCGAACCCGGTCGAGCACGCACACGTGGTCACATCCACCACGCACAAGACGCTGCGCGGCCCGCGTGGCGGCTTCGTGCTCACCAACGACGAAGAGATCGCCAAAAGGATCAACTCGGCCGTCTTCCCCGGCCTGCAGGGCGGCCCGCTGATGCACGTGATCGCCGGCAAGGCGGTGGCGTTCGGCGAAGCGCTCGACCCGAGCTTCAAGAGCTATATCGACAATGTGCTCGCCAACGCGCAGGCGCTGGGCGAAGTGCTGAAGGCGGGCGGCGTCGATCTGGTCACCGGCGGCACCGACAATCACCTGCTGCTCGTGGACCTGCGGCCCAAGGGCCTCAAGGGCGCGCAAGTGGAGCAGGCGCTCGAGCGCGCCGGCATTACCTGCAACAAGAACGGCATCCCGTTCGACACGGAAAAGCCCACGGTCACCTCGGGCATTCGCCTGGGCACGCCGGCGGGCACGACGCGCGGCTTCGGCGTGGCGGAATTCCGCGAGATCGGCCGCCTGATCCTCGAAGTGTTCGATTCGTTGCGCGCGCATCCGGAAGGCGACGCCGCAACCGAGCAGCGCGTGCGCCGCGAGATTTTCGCGCTGTGCGAACGTTTCCCGATCTATTGAGCCGCCCCTGAACCTCATACGCCAGTCTCGGAGTCCACAATGAGCAATCTGCACGCAAACAGCATCATCATCGACGGTCTGAACATTTCGAAGTTCGAACGCTCGGTGTTCGAGGACATGCACAAGGGCGGCATCACGGCTGCGAACTGCACGGTCTCGGTCTGGGACAGCTTCACGAAGACCGTGGACAACATCGCGCTGATGAAGCAGCAGATTCGCGAGAACAGCGAGCTGCTCACGCTGGTGCGCACGACGGACGACATCGCGCGCGCCAAGAAGGAAGGGCGCACGGGCGTGATTCTCGGCTTCCAGAACGCGCATGCGTTCGAAGACAACCTCGGCTATATCGAGGCGTTCGCCGACATGGGCGTGCGCGTCGTGCAGCTTTGCTACAACACGCAGAACCTCGTGGGCACCGGCTGCTATGAGCGCGACGGCGGCCTTTCGGATTTCGGCCGCGAAGTGATCACCGAGATGAATCGCGTGGGCATCATGGTCGACCTCTCGCACGTGGGCGGCAACACGTCTTCCGAAGCGATCGCGTTTTCGAAGAAGCCGGTCTGCTATTCGCACTGCCTGCCCTCGGGCCTCAAGGAGCACCCGCGCAACAAGAGCGACGAGCAGCTCAAGGAAATCGCGGACGCGGGCGGCTTCGTGGGCGTGACGATGTTCGCACCGTTCCTCAAGCGCGGCATCGACGCGACCGTCGAGGACTATATCGAGGCAATCGACTACGTCGTGAACCTGATCGGCGAGGATGCCGTGGGCATCGGCACCGACTTCACGCAGGGCTACAGCACCGAGTTCTTCGACATGCTCACGCATGACAAGGGCCGCTACCGCCGCCTCACGAACTTCGGCAAGGTCGTGAATCCTGAGGGCATTCGCACGATCGGCGAATTCCCGAACCTCACGGCCGCCATGGAGCGCGCCGGCTGGAAGGAGTCGCGCATCCGCAAGATCATGGGCGAAAACTGGGTGCGCGTGTTCCGCGACGTCTGGGGCGCCTGATCCGGCCGGACGCAACGATTCAAGGCGCCTTTAAAGCCTCTTTAAA
>DATEJU010000316.1:0-15315 GCA_035277805.1 Paraburkholderia sp.
CAAGAAGCGAAAGGCTGCAATTCCGGAGAGAAGGATTGCCAGCGTAATCAGCGATGTGGCTACCGGCCGCCGGATGAAAGGAGCGGAGAAATTCGAGGTAACGTTCACGGTTCAGTCCCCGCCCGCCGTTTCCTCGATGGGATTGCCAATATGGAACGCGAAGCGCCGCGCCAGCCAGTCAAAGGCGAGATACACTACCGGCGTCGTGTATAGCGTGAGAATTTGACTGAGAATCAACCCGCCCACGATCGTGATACCCAAAGGACGCCGCAGCTCCGAACCTACGCCCGCACCGAGCGCCAGCGGCAGGCCGCCGAGCAGCGCCGCCATGGTGGTCATCATGATGGGGCGAAAACGCAGCAGGCATGCCTCGTAAATCGCGTCGATCGGAGCCTTGCCTTCCTTGCGCTCGGCCTCCAGCGCGAAGTCAATCATCATGATGGCGTTTTTCTTGACGATGCCGATCAGCAGAATGATGCCGATCAGCGAAATCACGTCCAGCTCGAGCCCGAACAGCTGGAGCGCCAGCAAGGCTCCAAGACCGGCGGATGGCAATGTCGACAAGATGGTCAGCGGGTGGATATAGCTTTCATACAGTATTCCCAGCACGATGTAGACCGCGGCCAGCGCGGCGGCGATGAGCCATGGCTGGGTCGCCAGCGACGACTCGAACGCTTTCGCCGTGCCCTGGAAGCTGGCATGCAAGGTGGCCGGCAGACGCATGCCATGGATAGCCGCGTTCACCTGCGCGACGGCATCGCCCAGCGCCGCACCGGGCGCCAGGTTGAACGACAAGGTCACTGCGGGAAACTGGCCCTGATGATTGATTTGCAAGGGCACCGGGTCGTCTTCGAAATGTGCGAAAACCGACAGCGGAACCTGCTTGCCGCTATCGGACGGCACGTAGATGTCGTTCAGCGAACCCACATCGATCTTGCGCGCCGGGTCGACCTCGAGCACGACGTGATACTGGTCGATGTCGGTGAAGATGGTCGCAACCTGGCGCTGGCCTAGCGCGTCGTACAACGTGTCGTCGATCAGTTGCGGCGAGATCCCGAACGACGCGGCGCGATTGCGGTCGATCGCCACCCGCGTGCCCGGCGCCGAGCGCTGCAGATCGCTATTGACGTCTTCGACGGACGGCAGCGACTTGAGCTTGTCGATCAGGCGAGGCGTCCACGCATACAGTTCGCGCAGGTCGGCATCTTCGAGCGTGTATTGAAACTGTGCGCGGCTGATGCGCCCACCAACCTGCAGATCCTGGCGCGCCTGCATGTGCAGCACGATACCCGGCACGGCGGCCGCCTGCCGCCCGATGCGTTCGATGATCTGCGCGGCGCTCGCGTGACGCTGGCTGAACGGCTTGAGGCTGATGATGATGCGCCCGTTGTTGAGCGTATTGTCCTCTCCGATCCAGCTGTACACCATCGCGACGTCCGGATCGCGCCGCACGATATCGATCAACTGTTGCTGGTGCTCCGCCATGGCCGGCGCGGAAATGCCGGGAGACGCATCGGTCGACGCGATGATTTGCCCGGTATCCTGCTGCGGGAAAAACCCCTTCGGGACAAACCAGTACATCAGCACCGAAAGCGCCATGGCCGCCAGTGTCACCGCCAGCATCAGCGCTCGTCTTGCCAGCGCCCAATCGAGCGTGCGCTCATAGAACCGCAGCATCGCATCGAAAACGCGTTCAGCCAGTGCTTCCAGCCGTCCGTGCCGGCGCTGGCTGTCGAAATGCAGAAACAGGCGGCACATCATCGGCGTCAGTGTCAGCGACACCACCGCCGACACGGCCAGCGCCACACTCACGGTGACCGAGAACTCGCGGAACAGGCGCCCCACCACGCCGCCCATGAACAACAACGGAATGAAGGCTGCGATCAGCGACAAGGTCATCGACAGTACGGTGAAACCGACCTGGCGCGCCCCCTCCAGCGCGGCCTTGAGCGGCGGCTCGCCGTGTTCCAGGTGGCGCATGATGTTTTCGATCATCACGATCGCATCGTCCACCACGAAGCCGACCGCAATGGTCAATCCCATCAGCGTCAGGTTGTTGATGGTAAAGCCGAGGCCGTACATCACGGCGAAGGTGCCGACGATGGAAAGCGGGATCGCCACTGCCGGAATGAGCGTGGCCCAGATACCGCGCAAGAACGCGAACACGACCAGCACCACCAGCAGCACCGATATCAGCATGGTCAGCTGGATGTCGGCCACCGAAGCACGAATGGTCTGCGTACGGTCGCTCACCACCGCCACCGCAACCGAACTGGGCAAGCTGCTCTCGAGGGACGGCAGTAAGGCCTTGATCGCATCGACGGTGGCCACCACGTTGGCGCCCGGCGCCTTGTGGATATCGACGACGATCGCGCGTTGCTTGCCGTACCAGGCCGCGGTATTGACGTCCTCGACACTGTCGATCGCGCGGCCGACATCGCGAATGTGCACCGGCGCCCCGTTGCGCCACGCGATGATCAAGTCGTCGAAGGCCGATGCGTGGAAAAGCTGGTCGGTGGACTCCACCGTCAGCGACCGGTGCGGGCCGTCCAGCGTGCCCTTGGGCGAACTGACCGTGGCGTTGCCGAGCACCGCACGAATTTCCTCGAGGCTGATGCCGAGCGCGGCGATCTTGTCCGGATCGATCTGCACCCGTACCGCCGGCTTTTGTTCTCCGTGCAAATCGACGAGGCCCACGCCGGGCACGCGTGACAACTGCTGAGCGATATAGATGTCGGCATAGCGGTCGACCTCGTACAACGGCAACACGGACGAGCGCACCGCCAGCGACATGATCTGGAAATCAGCCGGATTGGCCTTCTCGTAGGTCGGCGGATGGGGCAATGTCCTGGGCAAATCTCCCGCAGCGGCATTGAGCGCCCCTTGCACATCCTGCGCAGCGGCATCGATATTGCGCGAGAGATCGAACTGAAGGGTGATCGAGCTGTTGCCGAGAATGCTGGTCGAGGTCATCTCGGTCACGCCGGCAATCAGCGCAAGCTGGCGCTCGAGTGGGCTCGTCACCGTGGCGGCCATCACGTCCGGCCCCGCGCCAGGCAACGACGCCGATACCTCGATGGTGGGGATGTCCATTTGCGGCAATGCCGCAATGGGCAAGCCGAAATACGCTGAGACGCCGAGCAGCAGAACCAGCACCATCAATAGCGAGGTGGCAATGGGGCGTCGAATGAACGGGGCCGACAGGTTCAATCTCAAACCTCGATCGAAAGGTGCGTTGGCATGAAGTCGCTGAACGTTCGCCCAAGGTCTTTCCGCAGCCACTCTCGCTTTCAGGACGGCTTACAAGGCGCCGACGTCCAGCGCTACCGCCGGGCTCGCGAAGAGACCGTGGAGGAGCATTGCGATGACCGCCGCACGGCGTCCGAGCCTGCGATAGCCTCGCAGCAGCCTCACGCTATTCCCCGGACAACCGGGGATTGTCACTGCAAGGTGCTTAAGCAACGCTTAACGGACGCGAACGCATGGCATGAAACCTTGTCACGGAGGGATTCCAGCCGCGAGGTGCTGCTCCTCGCAAACGCGTGACGGGTGATCGAAAGCGACCGGCGGCACCGGCGGTCCTGACCAGGAGACGCAGCCCAGGCCTGAATCTCACCAAGCCTTATCAAATGCTTAAGGACGGCCAAAAACGAAAAAAATATAGTTCTCAAGCTTGACGAATCGAGGCCGATAGATAGAGCGCAGTAGACACATCTTCTATCGGGAGAGCTAGATGTCCATTCAGGCAATTAGTCAAGGTACCGCGCAGGCAGCGGGTTCGTCCGTCGCGTCGGCTTCGGGTTCGGCGCCGACTGCCCCCGCCTCGGGTACAAGCGCTTCTTCGGCTAACGGATCAAGCGCCGGCGCGTCCACGTCGTCGTATACGGTCAACATCAGCAGCACAGCGCACGCCATGCTGGCGGAGGCCACGGAGACGTCGGTTCAAACCGCGCAGGAAGCCGCCAAGGGAGATAAGCAGGCACAGCGTCTGCTCGCCAAGGAGGCGGCAGCCAAGGTGAAGTAGCGGCAGCAGTCAGTGAGCCGCCGTGCAGGCCGGGCGGCGGCATTCAGGCGAGCATTACGCGCAGACGGGCACGAGAATGGGCATGCGGCAACGGGGCCGTATTGTTGCCTTGATCGCCCTCGTGTTTTGCCGGGATAACAGCAAACTATCGCATCCACCTCCGCGACGCAGCCGTGAGATCGTCAACGATTTGTCTTCCCGAAGGTGCAAACACAGCCGACGGTGAGCATCGCCGTCGGCTGTATGCGATGTGAAATGGCGTTACATACATTGTCCCGGCCAGATACAGATGTCGTACTGCCAGCCATTTACAGATGTCGCATCTTTCTCCGCTTCTGGATGCCTGCATCGTTGAAGAACACGGGTTGAAGCAGCAAGGCGCCGATGCCCGTTCAGCCCACCCCTGCAGACCGCCGGCTTATTCTCGACTCACCGCCCCCCCTGTGATTAAGGAACACCCCGGCCCACTACCCCGTGGCCGCAAACCGGTCCATCAAGCACAGTAGCCGACGCTCCTGAGCATGCAGGATGCCCGGTGTGGAGCGCAGCTCGAGCACGCGTCCGTGCCAATAGCTCTGACCGAAAATCGCCATCGCCTTGTCCGCGTTCATCGCGATTTCGAGGTGAGCAATGGCGGCATCAAGATTCTGGATGGTGTAGGGGCTGAGGGGTCGCTGCCCAGTCTCCGTCTGGGTCTGTGTCTTCGCCCTCGCCCGATCGTTTTCCTCGCGCTCTGCCCGCTTGCCCCCGGCCAGGCTCGCACGAGTGGTCTCCCCGCTCTCTGCGCGATTGGTCTCCTCGCGCTGCGCCCGCTTTCGCCCCGCCAGGCTAGCGTGTTCGTGGTATTCGGTTGCGCGGATCGAGTTCATGGTGCACGACGCGATGCGTCGTCCGGCACGAAGCGCAACATGTTCAGCAGGCTTTTCAAGTCGGGATGTGGCGTGCGCATGGCGGTGTCCCTCGTCGTTCGATCTGCAACGACTCCATGCTGCGCCGCCCGGGGCTCGCGCAAAACCGGCCATACCGGGGGAGAAACACCTCCAGAAGGCGGCCCCGGAAGAGTCCCCCGCTTTGGGGGGATAGCAACCCGACCGAATGCGGGTACTATCGTCCTGACTGGAGAAGCGCCGATGGACAACCTGTATTTCCGCCACGTCCTGCTCGTCGAAGACGAAGGCCTGACGCGTATCGCGATGAAGAGCCTGATCCTGACGTCGGAGCCGACGCTCGACATCGACGAGGCCGGCTCGTACACGGCCGCTGTCGAGCGCTTGCAGAACAAGGCTTATGACCTGGTTTTTCTCGACTACCAGATCGGCGACGATCGCACCGGGCTCGACCTGCTGCGCTGGCTGCAGGACAACGAGCGCGCTGCGCATGTCGTGATGCTGTCCGCGCAGGACGACCGCGAGACCGTGCTGGACTGCATCAAAAATGGCGCCAGCGGCTTCATCTCGAAGGCCAGCGAGGAAGGCGGCGCGGTTTTCCGGGAAGCCCTGCAGACGATCCTGAACGGTCGGGTCTATCTGCCCAACAGCGTGCTCGGCAAAGGCGGCCACACCCCGCAGTCCCCGGGCCCGAACAAGGCCATTCCGATCGACTCGCTGAACCTGCCGCCGCGCCTCGCGCAAACCTTGCGCTTTCTGCTGCAGGGGATGTCGAACAAGGCCATCGCGCGAAAGATGAATATCACGGAGAACACCGCGAAGGAGTACATCAGCGATCTGCTGAGCCGCTTCAACGTCTCGCGGCGCACGTTCCTGATCGTCGAAATGGCGCGCCGCGGCATTGAGATTCCCACCGCTGCGCACGACCCGGCGGTTTAGCACGCCCGGGTGGATGCCTCCGTCAATTCGAGCATGCGTGCGATCAGCATGTCGGGGGACAGCGGCTTGCTGAGCACGCAGCGCTCCGGCAGCACCCCCTGCGTGCTTGTCCCGGCTTCGCCGGTCACCACGAGACACGGCACCGGCCGCGAAAAGTGCCCGGCGAGGCGCTCTACGACGTCGCGTGCGGTCGAGCCCTCCGGCAACCGGTAGTCGCTGATGACGAGGTCGGGCACGCGCTCGATCGCCTGCAACAGATCGTCGAGTTCGGCCACGGAGCGAACCGAGTCGAACAGCACGCCCCAGCGCGCAAACAGCGCCTCCATCGATGCGCGCACCAGGCTGTCGTCTTCGACCAGCAACACGTAGAGGCCGCGCAGCGACGAGGGCGACAGCGACGCTGCCGCATCGGCGGGCGATATCGCGGCATCCGGGAGCGCAAATGGATCCGCCACCGGCAAGCGCACCGAGAAGCGCGATCCGCGTCCCTCCACCGACTTCAGTTCGAGACGGTGTCCCTCGAGCAGCGACACCACCGCGTTAACGATCGACAAACCGAGTCCGAGCCCTTTCTCGCGGTCCCGCTCCGGGTTGCCGATCTGCACGAACGGCTGGAAGATCGCATCCCAATGCTGCGGCGCGATGCCGATACCGTTATCGAGGACGTCGAGCCGCACATAGTTCGGCATCCGTACCAAACTCACGAGCACCGCGCGGCGGCCCGTTTTCGACGGGTCCGCATATTTGATTCCGTTCGAGATGAGGTTGCTCAGCACGCGGGGAATCCAGTCGGCGTCGGTGCGCACCCATGCGGGCTTTTGCTGCGCCCTCGCATAGCGCAGTGCAACGCCGCGACTCGCGGCGAACGGTGCGAGTTGCTCGACCATCTCCTCGGTCACGCGGCTCAGGTCGACGCCCGTATAGTTCGGCTTGACGTGCCCCGATTCGAGCTTCGACAGATCGAGCACCGCGTTGAACAGACGCGCCGTCAGCACCGAAGCCTTGCGCGCCTCGCCAATCAGCTTGCCCGATGCTTCGACGTCACGCGCATTCAGCGCTTCGGCGGCGGCGGCAAGAAAGAGATTCAGCGCATGCATGGGCTGCCGCAGGTCATGCGCGGCCGCCGCCAGAAAGCGCGATTTGGCCCGGCTCGCCTGCTCGGCGGCTTCGCGCTGCTGCTCGCGCAAGGCGATCAGCGCTTCCGACTTGCTCTGCTGGTCGCGCCGTGCGCGCTCGAGATCATGGTGCTTTTGCGCGAGTTCGGCATTGGCGCTTTGCAGCGCATCGTTGCTGCGGGCAAGCGCCTGAACGGCGGCGTACCGGTCGCGCACATGCCGCTCGGCATTCACATTGACGCTATGGCCCAGAACGACGACGTTCAAAAGATAGAACATGCCCGCTGCGAAGTTATCCGGCTCGAGCGCCTGAGTGAGCAGTTGCGCCAGCACGATCGAGACGACCACGCACACGGCCAGCATCAGTGTCGCCTTGGCTCGCAGGCGAAGAAAACCGAACAGATAGAAAAGAATTAAATAAAAGCCGACAAAAAAATGGGTGAAATTGAACGGGCGTGGCGCAATAAATGTTTGCATCAACAGACACAGACACATGAACGCCAGCCCCGCCAGCAGGATCCAATGTGCCACCTTGTCGAGATGAAATGCGAGCCTGAAGGCCAGCACGATGCCGATGGTCGCGACAAGCGCACCGGCGCAACGGAACGCGAAAACCTCCGGAAAGTACGGCCGGAACACCTGGCTGGTCTGCGCAAGACTGATTTCCCAATAGCCGAAGCACACCCAGATCAGGGTTCCGAGCACCAGCGCCGCACGGCGGAAGTCGGCAAAACGCCGGCCATACTCCTCCGTAAATTCCCGCTCGACCTGCGGATCATCGAATCGGGCTGGCCAGCACAGCATGTCGACGAGCCACGCACGAATCGCGCCAGGCGCCGAAGCGCGTTTAAGGAACTTCGATTCCGTCGCCGACTGAAACCTGAATATGTTCATCGCATCTCGCCGGTAGGTTCGCTGGCTTCGCGAAGCAGAAAGCACGTTTCGCGCTCAATCATGCCAGTCCATTCATCGCCGTGCGACCGCACTGCGCTGCGGGTATTCGGGTCAATCCTCGGGACGGGTGGTGAATACCTTCATGCCCGCACAGTAGCCCAGCTCGCGATAGGCCTCCCACTGGCTGTCGTTGAAGAACTGGTCCACCGTGCTCTGCTGGGGAAAGTCGCTGTAGTTTTCCGCATATGTGCTGACGTCGGTGGGCGGCCCGATGCCCACACTCGGCTTGACGTACAGCATCCAGCTCGGGCGGTCGGGCTGGCTGGAGTAAGTGATGCAGGCAAGCGCGGCGCCACGCAAGCCATCGCGCTGGAGCTCCGGGAACGCACCAATGGCTTCCGGATCGAGTAAAGGCTTGATCCAGTCCGGCACGCACGGCTCGTTCGGCCCGCGCTCGAAGGCGCTCCAGCCGAATCTGCGTCGCGGAAGTCTCGCGCGCGCGGCGCGCGGATCGAGCCAGGTGATCGTCGCGCAGAAGTCGTAGCGCACCTGCCTCGTCAGCAGTGCAAGCGAGTCACAGCGGTAATCGGGGTCCGCGGCCGCGTCGACGGCCACGATAAGGGGGAGCCTGCGCCGTATCAGTTCGTAGATGCCCGTGTTGTCGAAGTGCCCGCCATCGCTCAGATACCACATCCGCGCGGAGGGTCCCTCGAAATAGGCGCGCCATTCGTCCAGCAGCTTCGCCTGCAAAGTGAAGACCGCCGAGGGCAGCGACTTGAGCCGGCGCCAGAGACTCGGCGGATAGCGGCCCGGCCGGTCGCCTGCGCCGATGCCGCTGTTCCACCAGTAACCGATGCGGAAATTCAGCAGGCCAAGCAGCAGCGACTCCGCGAGCTTCGTGTTGCGGCCAAGGCCGGTCGTCGCGGCGGCGCCAGAGATCGCCATCCACTGGCCAAGGCTGAGCCGCTCGACGCCGACCGGCGCGCCGTCGGCTCGCGCGAACGCGTTGAACTCGTTCGGATTGGGGCCGACTCGCACGGCGGTGATGGGCGCGACGCGCGCGGGTGTCTTGTTCGCGTCGCGCGCGCCCCAGAGCGCGTGAAAGCGCCTGCCCGCGCTGATGCCGGCGGGCCCGACGCACATCGGCATGCCCTTGTCGTCGCGCAGTTGATTGCCGGAGAGCGGATCGACGGTGTTATTCAGGCATGTGCAGACCAGATGCAGCGGTCCGCCATGGCTTTCGGGATGGTATTCGTCGAACAGGACGTCGTCGCCGAGGTCGCTCACACCGACCGGCACGGGCTTGCTGACGCCAGGCGGATTCACGCGCGCATCGTTGGAGGCGCCCAGATAAGTTCGCACCAGTTTCTGCGCGTAGCTGTGCTGCAGGGACGACAAGTTGAGAAAGAACAGCGCTCGGCCCTTCACAGCCGAAATGAGCAATGCGGCGACCACGCAAAAGCGCGCGGTGGCCGAATCGAGGCTGAAGGCCAGATACACCAGCAGATCGAGGAACAGGAACAGCACGAATGCCAGTGTGAATGCGAGGAGCGCAAGCAGCGCCTCCTGGATGAAGCCGCCCGCGAAGCTCTTTCCCGCTTCCGGCGCGGGCGTCGTGGCCGTTTTCACCTGACGCTTCAGCAGGCTCGCCGCCATCCCTCGTAGCAGCGCCAGAACGGGAGGGACGCCCGCCATGGACCAGCCGATCGCTCGAAAGCCGCGCGTCGGCAGGACTTGTGCGAGCGTATCGACCACCACGAACAACGCGGCCACGACGAAACCGAACAGCGCCGCGCCGAGCAGCCGGGTCAACCGGTTGCGTATGACGATCGTGCCGCCCTCGGGCTGCGCCGTGCCTGGATTGATCGGCGGCGCACTCGCTCCGGGCGGCGCGGGGTTGGCGACGAACACCCCTGCCGCCTGCTGCTCGAACCACGCGAGCAGCAGCACGCCGAGCGCGAGTGCGCTCCAGGTTTCGATGTCGGGCAGCGTCAGTCCATAGATCGCGCAGCCGAGCATCACGAGCCACAGGAGGAAGGGCATCCACAAGCGCCAGTCGTTATTCGGGCGCCGCCGCATGGTGAGCCAGTAGCCGATGGAAGGCGGCAGCACGCCGAGCACGAGGAGCCAGAGCGGCAGCCACCACCAGGCGGACAACGTCACGCCGTACCATTGCGGCGGCGCGGTCTCGCACACCGGCGAAAGGTAGCTGAGCCGCGCACAGTCGAGCACGAACCAGTGCAGCGCGCCCAGCACGCCGAACAGCAGCGCGCCGATCCATACCTGCACCGCCGCGAGATTGCGCAGAATGACCGCGACGTCGAACAACGTGTCTTGACGGCCACCGCCCGCCAGATATTGAGCGTTGTAACGCAGCCACTGGATGGTCGATGAGCCCAGATTCGTGAGCGTTTCTTCGACGCGGTCTGCCGGCATCTGGCGCCCCTGCGCCGGCATCTCCGTAAACAGCTTGCCGAGAAATGACGCTATATAGCCGCCGCCGGATACCGAGGACATGAAGTCGATATTGCGCAGGCGCCGCGTTTTCGCGAGCGCCTGAAGCACGCCAAGACAGAAGGTGGCACTGCGCACGCCGCCGCCCGACAAGGCGAGGCCGAGCGTGTCCTCCGGCAGCCGCGTGGGATCCGCGCCGGCCGGATCGTCCCATTCAGGCCGGGCGGAGTCACGGCGCGCGCGCACCGCGCCGGCCTCGACGCCTTCCAGAACGCGCGGATAGCTCTCCGAGTCGGCCAGCAGCACGTCGGCAGCCTTCTCGCTAATCATGAAGGTAGGCGTCACGATGAAGTAGCCCGGGATTCGTGGAAAGACCGATGTGTCGACGATGCGCAGACCCTCCACCCCATGCACGCGGAAGTTGCTGTCGACCACGGCATGCTGGTCCTGCAGGTCGCCCGGATCGGCGCGCCACGGATCGTGACCGATCCGGCACGTGCCGCATGCATGATGCCCCCACGCTTCGTCCTTGATCCACTGACGCAAGGCGGGCGAGTAATCGGGTCTGTCGAGGCCCGGCTGGACCTCGCTGGCGAACGCGGCAACGCGGCGATTGATCTCGCGCGTGCGATTGATCGCGTCGCACAGCGCATCCACGTCGTCATCGCAGTCTTGCGCGCCCTCGCTCGTGTCGTCGAACGAGTGAAAGTTGATTTCCGGCGTTTCGAGTGGATCCGCACTGCGCAGGCGAACCGTGCCGTTGTTGTTATTGGTGTACGCCTTGAGAATCACCCAGCTCCATAAATTGCGCGTCTGTGCGTTCGACGCCATGCTCCGGCACAGCAACTGCCGCGAATAATTCCAGTAATAACCGCGAAACGCCGCCGGCAAGCCGAAGATGAACAGGTCCGGGTCGCTGCGCACGCAGGTGCCGTTCGCGGACGACATCATCATGGCGAGCGCGCCGCCGTTGGTCGAGTAAAGGCCGCTCTGGTCGGTGAGCCACTGGCGCAGCATGGGGTCCGTGGTGTCGCCCGGATCGAAGCTCACGCCGTCGAGAGTGGTGAACGGCTCGCGCGCCTCGCTGATCACGCTGACTTCATAGCGGTCCTGAAGATTGCAGCCGACGCCCGGAAGATGCACGATCGGCGCCACAGGTTTTCCATCGCGGCCGCACGGCCCATCGACGATGCCGCGCAAATGCGCTGCGTCGCCAATACCGCTCAGCATGAGCAGTTGCGGCGTGTTGAATGCGCCGCCGCAGACGATCACTTCGCGCCGCGCGAACACCTGTTGCGTGCCCGCTGTTCCTTCGTTGCCGGCGTGCTTTGGGCTGGCCGCGTAGAGATACGGGCCGAGGCGGACTTCCACGCCGATTGCGCGCGGCAAACCGTTGCTGCTCTTGCCGAACACGATCCGCGTTGCATGCGCCGGATTCAGGATCATGAGCCGGTCGGGGAATTCGGCCCTCACGTTCAGCAGATGGTCGCGCAGGCCGCAGCGGCGCTTGCCGTCGGTGCCGATCGAGATCAGCGAAACATGGGCACGGCTCTCGATATCCGGCGAGCGCACATTGGGGTCGAGGAACTGCAGGATCTGAAACCGGGCGAGCGCGCGGCCGAACATCGTGGCCGCGTTGTGATCCGCGAGCGAGGCGAACAGCACGTCCTTGAGCACGCCGAGAAAAGTGCGGTCGCCACGGGCGATGCCTGCGATCACGAGCGGGTCGATGAAACTCGTTTTCTGCCAGCCCCAGGAGCCGTGGCCGCCGGGATCGAGCTGGCCACGCGGATCGAGCACGCGCGCCGACCATTCCAGAAACCGGAACAGGAGCCCCAGCGTTTTGCCCGCGAAGGTCCGGTAGACCGAGTAGTAAAGACAGTTCTCGATCTTGGCGAAGTAGCCCTGCATGTTCTGCGAACGCCACGAATCGTCGCCGGTAAATTCGGCGATGTGGTCCCAATCGGCATCGTTCGGGCGAATGATGATCATCGCGTGATGCGAGGTGCAGCCCCCAATGGCCGCCGCGCGCGGATAGAAAATGCCGCCCTGCTGCTGCCCCGGCGTGGCCGCGGAAGGGTCCATCGCCGCGTTATATTTCGAGTCGTCTTTCTGCCGCGCGGTATCCGTGTAATGGCGCACCGAGAATTCCCAGCTCATGTCCGGGTCTTCGGTTGCGCGAGCATGAAAGGCCGGCACCGCGTACACCTGGCGCATCTGCTGCTGGGCGATATCGGGAGCGCCCCGCGTCATCGGCTGAGCCGGCGCATCGGGCTGCGCGACGGCGGGATCGTTGCCGGCCTCGATCAGCAGAACGCCGCGCCCGCTCGACGCAAGCCGGGCGGCGAGCGGGCCACCGCCCGCGCCCGATCCCACGATCACATAGTCGAAGGGCGTGGTGTGCGGATCCCGGGCTTTCGACAGTGGGTCATCGGGGTTCATCGCGGCTCCGGTGGACGAAGTTGACGACTCAGAGCGTTTCGAGGAAGGCCTTCAGTTGCCGCTTTTCGTCTGCGGTAAGCGACTCTCCGAACCAATGCCCGCGGTCCAGCACGAAGTCCGGGCACTTGCTCGCCTTGAGCAGCGCCGGGCCGGCCTCGCGCTGGAATTCGTCGAGCGCCTTGAAGCTATGGTCCTTCGGGTCGTCGTCGCGCTGCATCAGCAGCACGCCGCGCGTGAGGCCGGCGACCGCATTGAGCAGATCCACGGTGGGCGCGTCCGGGTTGATGTTCATGATGAGATTCACCGGCGTGCCGCGCGGAATGGGACCGATGTCGATGCCGATGAGGCGCCCGTCGAGGAAAGCCTTCGCCACACCGCCGATGACGACGAACACCACGGCGCTCACCGCGAAGAACACGCGCGCGCTGCGCTGCGCGTTGGGGAAGCGGAAGAACGCGACCGCAAGCACCAACGGCACAAGGGGAATGAGCCACAGCCACGGAAAGACCGTGTCCACGCCCGACACGCGCAACACCGTCGCCAGCACCGCCGCGAGCAAGGCGAGCAAGCCGCCGGCGAGACGCGGCTGCCCCACGAAAATCAGCACGACGGCGATCAGGGCGAGCACCAGCCACACATAGAGGAACAGAAACGATGTCCAGCGTTCGCCCAGCACGCCGGTGACGAGCGGCTTGATGAATCCCGGTGCGAAATCGATATACGAATCCTTCGTGGTCCTGTAGATAAAGCCGGTGTCCCTGAAGCCCGGTTGATCGGCCACGCCCGCCACCGCGAACGACTGGCGGAAATCGCCGCGCAGCGCGCTGCATTCCATGCTCTGGTCTGCGGGGTTGTCGCGGCAGAACTGTTCCTTTTGCGCGGGATACACGTTCACGAGCTGGGCGGCGCCATGCGCGGGCGTGGCGCTGACGGCGCGCTTGCTATTGTCGAGCAGCTTGTCGATCGCGTCGTCGTATGCCGCGAGCCGGCCCTTGACCGACGGATCGCGGTTATAGATGCCGAGCGCATTGTTGTGCAGCAACGGCGCCGTCGCCCAGACGCTGACGAGCGAGGCCGGCCGGTAGTAGCCCGGGCCGCCGCCGGGCGGCGCATATTCGTCGTTGTTCCCCCACTTGTCGACGGCGCTCGAGTTCCTGAACGGATTGAAGAAGTGAACCAGTCCCACTGCAGGCAGGGACTTGTATGTTTCCGACGAGAAGTTGTCCCAGACCTGGCCGCGCATCCCGTTGGTGCCTACCGCGCGCTGCGAATTGGTGCCGACGAGGGTGATCGGCACGCGCACATCCGTGGATAGATAGTTATCCTTCGCGAAGAAGTCATGGGCGTTGTTCGGCGGTTGATCGATGTAGTCTTTGAGCCGCTTCACATAGTCGAGCCAGGGCTTGCTCAGCTTGAACGCATCCCAGTCGGCGAAGTCCATGGGTAGCGTGATGCCGCTCTGACCGCTCGCGTTCGCGGTGCGCCAATCGCGCGAAAACGTGATGGGCAGGTTGGGCGGCTGCTTGCTCGAATGGCAAATCGCACAGTTTTGAATGAACACGTCGCGGCCTTTATCGCTATCGGCCTTGTTGGCGGTGATCCGCGCAAGCCCCTCCTCGGTCGAGGCGAGTTTCATCGGCTGCGCTACCGTGGCGCCGGATTGCGTGACGTACCGGAAGAAGTTCTCCAGTTCCTCTACGCGAAAGTGCTCGGTCGCATTCCAGTAGACCGACCTTGCCCTGATGGTCGCAATATCGAACGGCCGCTGCGGCACGAAGCCGACGATCGTGTTCTGCACGCGGCGCCATTGCTCCGAGTACGCGCCGATGTTGAGATACACGCGCAATAGCGCGCCTTCGATGCCGATACTGTCGGCGCCATCGAGCAACACACGCGGCGTGTGGCGCGGGTCCAGCGTGAACAGGGGTTTGTCCTCGATGCCGCGCAGCATCAGGTTGCTCTTGCTTTGCGCCTCCGGTGGATTAATGGCGGCGCGATCAAGACGCGCATTCACTTCGAAAATCGCGTTGATCGTATTCGGATTGTTGATGTGGTCCGTGGCCACGAGCGACGTGTCGATGGTGCCGGGCTGCTGGCTCGCGACGAACTGCCAGAGGAAGCTCTCCGGCTTCTTCAGGTTCGTGAAGGCATTCGAAGGCAGCCAGTACTGGTTGCCAATCATGCTCGACATCTCCCCCCATTCCGGATGCTCGAGATCCTTCGGCGGCGCGAGCGGATGCGGGCCGACATGACAGAACGAGCACGCCATGCTGACGCGAAATGGCCGCACCAGCAAAGGATCGGCGTGAAAGGCCGCGTCCCTGGGATCAGTCGAGTAATAACGTTTGCCCTGATCGCTGACGACCTGCTCGTTCCAGTGCTCGCGTGCTTTCTTCGCGGCCGGCGAATTGCCGAAGAAATCCGGATTCGGCCATAGCCGCAAGCCGACCACGCCGGACGGATAGCCATAGACGAGCGGGTCGACGCCATCGTTGCCGAGTTGGGCGATGGCCTCGTCATAGAGCGCCTGGTCGCCGACCTCGAAAAACGTCTTGTGTTC
>DATEJU010000317.1:0-10707 GCA_035277805.1 Paraburkholderia sp.
CTTCAGGCCCGCGATCGATGCGATGTTGATGATCTTGCCGCGCTTCGCGGGAATCATGCAGCGCTTGCCCACTTCGCGCGCGAGGAAGAACGGCGCGTTGACGTTGAGGTTCATGACCTTGTGCCACGCCTCGTCGGGATAGTCCTCCGCCGGCGCCCCCCACGTAGCGCCCGCATTGTTCACGAGAATGTCGATCTGGCCATACGCCGCCAGCGTCTCGTCGACGAGCGGCTTGACGGCCTCGGGACGCTGCAGGTCGCTCACGATCGTCATGGCTTCGATGCCGCGTGCCTGCAGATGCCGCTGCGCCTCTTTGAGCTCGCCGGCCTTGCGCGCCGTGATGACGACGCGGCAGCCCATTTCCCCGAGCGCCTCGGCCATTTGCAGCCCGAGCCCGCGCGAGCCGCCCGTGACGAGTGCCACCTGGCCGCCCAGTTCGAACAATTCCCTGACCTGCATGCTTTCGTCTCCTTGATGTCTGCCGGCGGGCGAGCGCTGCGCAGCGACGCCCGCCGATTGCGCCACGCCGCTGATCGGCCCTGGCCCTGATCGCACTGCTGGCCCGCACGAGTTCCGCATTGCGGAATCCGCGAGGATCAAACCGATTCTAGTGACTCCGTCCCATCCCGTGAATCAGGAAAAGCACGGTCGTTCATTATCTTCGAAAGTGTGCGTCGATGCAGTGAGGCGGACGTGTTGTGCGCAGCGAGCGTGCCGAGGCAATTTTTAGGACGGCTCTGATATCGACCCGTCATACGCACCGATAGGATTTATCTGACAGCATTTCCGACACCCTACGATGACCCACGATCCAGAACAGCGGCTCCTCCAGGCATTTATCGCGCACGCCCGCAGTCCCTCCGACCCCGCGCCCCTGATCCGGATCTGCGAAGCCCTCGTCGGCGTCAACCGCGACGAACAAATGCTGCCGTGGGCCGAAAAGGGGCTGGCGCTCGATCCACGCAACCGTGGCTTCGTTCACGCGCGCGCCCGCGCGCTGCGTCTGAACGGCCAGCACGCGCAAGCCGCGCAGACCTGGCTCGATTTCGCGGCGCTCGACTGGTCGCCGCTGTTCTATCAGGGAAGGCTCGGCCGTGATCTTTATCTGAGCGGCAACACGGCGCGCGCCATTGCCGTGCTCGAGCACGCCTTGCAAGGCCCCGGCGCCGACGACCATCCGGACAAACTGCGGGGGCGCAGGTGGCTGGCCGAGGCGCTCCTCAGCACGGGCGACGCGCGCGGTTTTGGGCACTGGGTCTGGCGCAACGTCAACGACACCGGAACCCTCCGTTACAGCGAGGTGCCGATGTGGAGCGGCCAGCGCGACCTGCGCGGCGAGCGTGTACTGGTCACGCACCAGATGGGCTATGGCGACCAGTTCATGCTGTTCGGCAGCATCCGCCACTGGCGCGCGGCCGGCGCGGAGGTCATGGTGACCTGCGATGCGGCTATACATAGTGCGATCGAGGCGTCGCTGCCCGATTGCCTCGTCGTGGCGGCGCCGCGCCCGCTGGTATCGCTCGCGCCATTCGGCCCGGAGATGCTGCCCGCCATTCAGGCATTCGCGCCAACTTTGCAGGCCACGCTGCTGCATCTGCCGATGCTCGCCACGCACGACCAGCCGCAGCCGGATCCTTATTTCGAGGCCTATATCCGTGCGCCGAAGATCGCAAGCGAGCGCGCCGCCGAGTGGGCGCACGCGGTGCGCGCGCAGCATCCGGGCAAGGCACTGGTTGGCGTGTTCTGGGATTGCTCGCAACGCCATAGCCGCGATATGCGCAGCAAGGAACGCAGTTGGGCGGAGTTGCGCAGCTTGCCGCTCGAATCGCTCGAGCGTCTGACTACGAGCCCGCAACTCACAAGCCGCATTCACTTCGTCAGCCTCCATCACCCCGTTGCGGAAATGATGGGAGGCTCGCCGCGCGGCAACATCGCCCACTACGCGCCGGGCATCATGACCTTTGCCGACACCACAGCCTGCATCGAACAGCTGGATGCGGTGATCAGTGTCGACTCGGGCGTCGCCAATCTCGCTGTCATGAGCGGCAAACCCACTGCCGTGCTCGTCAATCCGGCCGGCGAATGGCGCTGGGGCAGCACCGGCACGCGTTCGCCCTGGATGCGCGATGCCCACATGGTGCGCCAGACCACCATGGGCGACTGGGACGGCGTTGTTTCGCGCGCCGCCGAATGGCTGTTGCAACGCTGAGCTCACGCACCCCTCCCCTTCCCGCCGCCTTTCCGAAGCGCCGCAAGACCTTGCGGCGCACGCTCGCTCCGACGTAATCAGGATTGCAGACGATCATCCGTTACGTTGCTCCGATTGCTCAATAGTCCGACTGGTCCCGCATCAAACGCACGAAAACGCGCGCATGCATCATTCGCAGGGCATTCAATTTTCAATTCAATTTAATTACATTTTTATTACTATTAAAACAAATACCTTTCGTTTGATAAGACCCGATAAGACTATCGTCCAGGGATTAGTCCGGGTTGCGGCGGGCAATCATGCAAATGTTTAATGCCGGGCGTACACTCGTACGACGCTCGCCGCGCGGGGCGAAGCAAGCCACACGTGCAAAGCCGGGAGACAGGGCATTGCACATGTCTATGAGGAGAACAATGAAATGAGCTGGACGCGAGAACAGAAAAACGTCACGATCGCAGCGTATTTGGGGTGGACGCTCGACGCATTCGATTTCTTTCTAATGGTTTTCGTTCTGAAAGATATCGCCACTGAATTCAACACCGAAATTCCCGCCGTCGCGTTTGCGATTACCCTCACGCTGGCCATGCGCCCGATAGGCGCCCTGATCTTCGGCCGGCTCGCCGACAAATTCGGGCGCCGTCCCACGCTGATGGTCAATATCGCGTGCTATTCGCTGCTCGAGCTGCTCACCGGCTTCTCGCCGAACCTCACGACTTTCATCGTCCTGCGCGCGCTTTTTGGCGTGGCGATGGGCGGCGAGTGGGGCGTGGGCTCCGCACTCACGATGGAGACCATTCCGCCGAAATCGCGAGGCATCGTCTCCGGCCTCCTGCAAGCGGGCTATCCGAGCGGCTATCTGCTCGCTTCGATCGTGTTCGGCGTGCTCTACCAGTACATCGGCTGGCGCGGCATGTTCTTCGTCGGCGTGCTGCCCGCGCTGCTCGTACTCTACGTGCGCGCTCACGTGCCCGAATCGCCGGCCTGGAAGGAGATGGAAAAGCGCGTGCGCCCGACCCTGCTCTCCACGCTCAAGCACAACTTCGCTCTGTCGATCTACGCGATCGTGCTGATGACGGCGTTCAACTTCTTCTCGCACGGCACCCAGGATCTCTATCCGACCTTCCTGCGCGAGCAGCATCACTTCGATCCGCATACGGTCTCGCTCATCACCATTACGCTGAACATCGGTGCGATCGTGGGCGGCCTCTTCTTCGGCTCGGTGTCGGAAAAGATCGGCCGCCGCAAGGCCATCTTCATCTCGGCGCTGATCGCGCTGCCGGTGCTGCCGCTCTGGGCGTTCTCGTCGGGGCCGGCGCTCCTCGCACTCGGCGCGTTTCTCATGCAGATTTCCGTGCAAGGCGCCTGGGGCGTGATTCCGGTGCACCTCAATGAGATCTCGCCCGACGAAGTGCGCGCGACCTTCCCAGGTCTCGTCTACCAGCTCGGCAACCTGCTCGCTTCCGTGAACGCCACGCTGCAGGCCTCGTTCGCGCAAACGCATGGCCAGAACTATGCAATGGCGATGGCGGTCGTCGCGGGCACGGTGGCTGTCGTGATCGCGGTGCTGATTCCGTTCAGCCGCGAGCGGCGCGGCATCGACATGACGCAGACCGCCAAAGACGTGACTGCCTGATACGGCGCGCGAGCTGAGCGACTGGGCGGCCCTTCGGACGGTGCCGCTGCACCGCCCGAAACCTGAAGTCCGTCACGCAGGATCATGAAAAGGCCGTGCCGGGCTGCCGCCCGTACGGCCTTTTCTCCTGGCGTTCCGCAGAATCGCGGCAACAGGGCCTGGCGCGGCGCTGCGGGGAAACTCTGTTTGCCCTTCTTTCCCGGCGCGGCGCATCATGTATGCGTCGTGTAAGGCAGGCGCGCCGCACACGCCGGCTGCGCTGCGCGATACGACGAAGACTCACGCTACGCCCGGAGAACGAAAATGAGCGATACGCCACAACCAGCGCGGCACGAAACGCCCCCGACCAAGGCACAAACCAGCGCACAAGCCGGCGCACAAGTCGATACGCAAGCCGCCACGCCACCGCTTGCGCAATCTTTCGCCGACACAGCGGCCCCCGATACGGACGGCGTCTGGTATGCCTCCTATCCGCCTGGCGTCCCGCGCGAAGTCGACGTGACGCAGTATGCGTCGCTCGTCCAGTTCTTCGATGATTGCACCGCGCGCTTTCGCGAGTGCGTGGCCTACGTGAGCGCTGGCGCGCCGATGACCTATGGCGCGCTCGCACGCAAGGCCGCCGCATTCGGCTCATGGCTGCAGAGCGCGGGCGTGCGGCCCGGCGAGCGCGTCGCCATCATGCTGCCCAATACGCTGCAGTATCCGGTCGCGCTGTTTGGCGCGTTGAAGGCCGGCGCGGTCGTCGTGAACGTGAATCCGCTCTACACGGCACGCGAGCTTGCGCATCAATTGAAGGACAGCGGCGCGCAAACCATCGTCGTGTTCGAGAGCTTCGCGAAGACGCTGGAAAACGCACTGCCCGGCACGCGGATCGAGCGCGTCGTCCTCACGCAACTCGGCGACCTGCTGGGCGAAGGCTTCAACCTCAAGGGCCGCTTCATCAACTTCATGCTGCGCCACGTGAAGAAGCTCGTGCCCGCGTATCGGCTGCCGCCCAGTGTGCGCGCGGTGCGTTTGCTCGATGCGCTCTCCCAGGGCGAACGCACGCCGCGCGCAAGCGTCGCCGCAAAACTCGCCGATCTCGCTTTCCTGCAATACACGGGCGGCACCACGGGAGTGGCCAAAGGCGCGATGCTCACGCACGGCACGATCCTCGCGAACGTGATACAGGCGAAAACGTGGATCGCGGAGCAGCTCGAGAGCGAGGCCGAAACCATCCTCACGCCGCTGCCGCTCTATCACATCTATTCGCTCGCCGTGAACGCGCTGATCTTCATGGCGATTGGCGGGCGCAACATCCTGATCGCGAATCCGCGCGACATGAAGCGCGTGATGAAAATCCTGCGTCACGAAACGTTCAGCTGCATCAGCGCAGTCAACACGCTCTACAACGCATTTCTCGATAACGAAGCCTTCCGCCAGCGCGATTTTTCCGGCCTCAAGCTCGCGATGGCGGGCGGCATGGCCACGCAAAAGGCCATCGCCGAGCGCTTCAAGGCCGTCACCGGCAAGTCGATCGTCGAGGGCTACGGGCTCACGGAATGCTCGCCCATCGTGTCAATGAACCCCGTCGACATCGCGCATCTTCAGGACTTCGACGGATCGATCGGATTGCCCGCGCCCTCCACGCAGGTGCGCTTTCGCCGCAACGACGGCACGTGGGCGAACCTCGGCGAGCCAGGCGAGCTTTGCGTAAAAGGCCCACAGGTCATGAAGGGCTACTGGATGCGCCCCGACGAGACCGCGCGCGCCTTCGTCAACGATGGGTGGCTTGCGACCGGCGACATCGGCATCATGGATGCGCGCGGCTATATCCGCCTCATCGACCGCAAAAAAGACATGATCCTCGTCTCGGGCTTCAATGTGTATCCGAATGAAATCGAGGACGTGATCGCGCGGCATCCGGGCGTGCGCGAAGTGGCGGCCATCGGCGTGCCGGATCCCGTGCAGGGCGAGCGCGTCAAGGTGTTCGTCGTGCGCCGCGACCCCGCGCTCACCGGGGACGCGCTGATCCAGTTCTGCCGCCAGCAGCTCACGGGCTACAAGGTGCCGCGCCTCGTGGAGTTTCGTGAGACGCTGCCGCAAAGCAACATCGGCAAGATCCTGCGGCGCGAGTTGCGCGATGAAGAGATCGCGAAGATGAGCAAGGCGCCCGCGGCTTAAGCCTGCGGCGCGTCGAGCACGATGCAGCGGCGCGGCGCCGCGAGACGTTCCAGGACGAAGCGGTCCGAGGCGCGCAATGCACAGAGCGCACAAAGCGCGGCGACTGGCGCATCGGGGCTGACCTCGACACGGCGCGCAAGCTGCGTGTGCCACAGCATGCCGATGTCGCCGCCATTTTCCCCCTCGAGTGCGAACGCCGGGACGCTCATGCGCGCCGCCGCGCGCGCAAGTGCCTGGCCCCGTGCCAACGTCGGATCGTAGAGCGCGATGCGCATCGCGCTTTGCATCGGCAGTTGCATTGCGTCCTGCTGCGCGCCGAATGGACGCGGATACGCGGCGGCACGCGCAGCGCATGCCGCCGCCAGTGTCCCGCCCGCCGCGTGAAGAAACGTCCGCCGGTTCATCGCTTCATCCTCGTCCCTGTGCCTGCCTCGCGCACGCGTGCGTGCGCGCTCACGTATAACCGCGCATTGCGCGCCACGCCGCCGGCCACACCCCTTGCTTGCCCGGAGCCAGCACGCCATGCGGATCGAGCGCATCCTTCACCGCCTGCGCGAGCCGCAGCAGCGCGCCGTCGTTGAAGTCGTACTGCGCCGCCGCGTAATCCATATAGAGCAGATGCGAACGGTACACGCCGTAGCCCGCCGCACGCGCATCGCTCATCAGCGCGCGCAGCAGGTCGCCTGCGCGGGCCGCGTCGTCGCGCCGCTCGCGCGCGAAGATCGCCGCGAACACATGATGCAGACAGCGCCCCGCAGCCGTGAAGCCACCGTAGTAATCGAAGCCGTATTCCGCCGCGCGCGCCTTCACGAGCGCGTATTGACGCAGCGCGTCGCGCCCGTCGGCGGGACATAGCGGCGAGAAGTCCACGTGCGCGCCTTCACCGCCGCGCCAGTCGAGCATGCGAAACGCGCTCATCGAAGGAATGCCGGCCATGTTGCGGTCGCCGCCGCCCTGCGGCTCTTCGCTGTCCGCATAACGCTTCGCGAATGCGCGCGCGTGCGGCACCTGCGCGAACGCGCGCTCGACGATGCGACGCTGCAGTTCGATCACATCGGCTTCGCCGTAGAGCGCGTAATGCAGGTTCCAGCGGCCGATATCGAGGTCGCGCTGCATGGCCGCAACGGCGGCCTCGGGCATCGGCCCGTCGCCGTCGTACCAGCGCGAGCGCGGCGCAATGCCGGCCGCGCGGCGGATCGCGCCTTCGATGACCGCGTGCTGCGCGATCGTGCCGCTCAGTTGCAAGCCACGCAGCGTATCGACGATCGTGCCCAGATCGTCCTCGCGCGCAAACTGGATTTCGCCGATCACGTAGGCGGGCGGCGCAGGCATCAGCCAGAGCCCCATCTTCGTGACGATGCCGTAATTCGATTGCGTGAAAAGCGCGTCGAACGACGGTCCGTAGCCCGGCTTGTAGAGCTGCCACGCGGTGCCCGTCGTGATCGCGCCCATGCCGGTGCGCACGATGTCGCCATTGGCGAGCACGATCTCCATGCCGCACTGCGCTGCCGCATGATCGCCGTATGCCGTGTAGCCAAAGCCGCGCTCGAGCGTATTGCCGATCACGCTGCCCCATCCCGCGGCGGGCGGATCGACCCACAGCTTCGTGCCGTGCTCGCGCAAATGCGCGTGGAGATCGAAGTAGCTCACGCCGGGCTCGACGAGCGCCCAGGCGAGCCGCTCGTCCACCGCGAGCACGCGGTTCAGGCGCTGCAGGTCCACCACGACCGAGCCCGCGAGGCGCGGAGCCGCGCCGCCATAAGCGAAATTGCGGCCCGTGGAGACGGTCCACAGCGGCACGCGCGCCGCGTTGGCCACGCGCAGGATCGCACGGATTTCATCGACGTTGGCTGGCAGGAGCGCCGCCGAGGGCGCGAATGCGCGCGCATCGCCGACGGGCGCGAACGGATCGAAATACGGTGCGAGCGCTGCGCCCCCACGGCAAACGTTAGGCGCGCCCACGATCGATTCGAATGCCGCGAGCGCACGCGCGAAGCGCGCCGCGCTCATGCCTGGCGGCAGCACGCGAGCCGTATCCGTGCGCTGCGGTTCCATCGCGCGCCCGTCACCATTGCGCCGAGGTGCCGCCGAGCGCGCTGCACACCTCATAGGCAATCGCGCGCAGGCGACCCTCCGTGGCCGGGCCGGAAAGCGCATAGCCCATGCCGCCGGTGCTCCAGTAGAACGTGCGGCGGCTGCCGTCGCTCAACAGATGCACCGCATCGCGATCGAGCCCCGATGCGCTCACGTAGAGCGTAAGCCGTGCGCCGGCGCCGTTCTGATACATGAACTGCGCCGCCGGGCCGGCCGCGCCGGGCAACAGGCGCCCGCCGACGAGCGCATAGCCGTATTCGCCGAGCGGCGGAATGGCGAGTGGCTTGCCGAGCCGCTTCGAGAGCCACGCGACGAGATGGGCTTCGTCCGCGGCGCCCACTTCCACGGGATGACGCACTTCAGGCGAGTACACGGCGTAGGCAACGTCGGCACGTCGTGCGAAGCCCTCCCCGTCGCGCGCCAGAAACGCGGCATCATGACTCGCGCCCGCTGCACTGCGCGCGACCCAGGTGCCATCGGGGAGCCATTGCGGCATCAGCGTGCCTGCCGCCACCGCGAAGCCCGCACCCACGACCGCCCACGCCGCCGCGAGGGCCGCGCGCCGCCACCACGGATCGCGCCGCCTCAGCACCACGTAGCCGGGCGATGCGGCTTCGTCGCCGGCGCGGCAGAGCGTTTGCAACGCAGCCTTCTGCGCGCGCCAGGCGGCGACGCGTTGCGCGGCGCCCTCGTCGGACGCCAGCCGCGCTCGCAGCGCCGCGCGTGCGTCCACGGGCAATTCGTCGTCGATGTAGGCGCCGAGCATCGCAAAATCGGCGTCGGCGTCGGAGGTGGCCGAGGGCGCCAAGGCTGCCGCAGGCGGCGTCGAGCCGGGCGGCGCCCCGCCCTCGGGCGAAGCGGCCGGTGCGGGATGTGCGCTCGCGCGCTCGCGTTCGAGTTCGTCGTCGTTCATCGCGTCGTCCCCACCACCCTGAGCGGCGCGGCACGCCGCGCCGGATCCTGCGCCGGCCCCCTGTCTAGCAGCACGCGCAGATGCTCGCGTGCACGCGAAAGACGCGACATCACCGTGCCCGCCGGCACGCCGAGCACGGTAGACGCTTCTTGATAGCTCAGTTCCTCCACGCACACCAGCAGCAGCACTTCGCGCTGCGCGGCGGGAAGCAGATACAGCGCGCGCTGCAGATCGCGCAGCACGAGGCCGTCGATTTCGCCGTGCGGCGCTTCGAGCGTGCGCCAGGGCGCGCTTTCGTCATCCACCGCAATCTCGCGCCGGCCGCGCAGCTGGTCGATGTAGATGTGGCGCAGGATCGTCAGCAGCCAGGCGCGCAGATTGCTATCGGGCCGAAACGACGCAGCCCGCGAGAGCGCGCGCTCGGCGGCGTCCTGGACGAGATCGTCGGCCCAGGCGGCATCGCCGGTGAGCGCACGCGCGTAGCGGCGCATGGGCGCGAGCTGCGCGACCACTTGCGCTTCGAACTCCGCGGACGGACGGCGCAGCATGGCGCGCGGCATTCAATGGCGTTCCGTCGCGCAATCAGTAACCGCCAGACGAGCCGCCCGAGCTGCTCGACGTACTGCCGCTGCCCGAATTCATGTCGCTGCACGCGGTCACCGAACCCGAGACTGCGGCCATCGCCAGGCAGAAAAGACATGCTAGAGCAATGCGATACCGCTTCATGGTCATCTCCCGTTTGAGGATGCCCGGCAAGCCATTGACCAGGCCATTCACTACCCGATACGACGTGCTTTCCTGGTTCGCTGGCCACCTGGGAAAGCCAGGCTGCCGGGACGTTGCGAACGTAGCGCGCGGCTCAGGTGCGAACCGCGGGCGTCGACATGGTGATAAACGCGGCGCGCCGCCGCGTTATTCCGGGCCCACGCGAGCCGTGCCATGTTTATTTTCCGGGCCGTCCTGTAGCCGGCAAGCGACGAACGGCTCACTTCGGTGCTCAGCAGGAAGACGACCGCGCGCACGTGCGTCGCCGCACAGAAAGCAAGCGCGCGAAACTGGACAATCGCCACCAAGTAAGGCGTTGGAAAGCTTTATTGCACTTACGCGCGTCGATGCGCGTAATGACACGATGCGATACCGCGCGGCGCGCGCAAGCGCACCGAAATCCGCGACACATTCGCACGTCTTTGCACTACGCTATGAACGTATGCGCCACGACTGCGCCGGACCCGGCCGGCCGTACCTGACCGGCCGTACCCGGCCGGCCGTACCTGACCGGCCGTACCTGACCGGCCGTACCTGACCGGCCGTACCTGACCGGCCGCACCTGACCGGCCGCACCTGACCGGCCGTACCTGACCAGTCGTGACAAACTGTCACAGTTCGAGCCCTGCTTTCATGTATCTTGACTGGCATACGCCATGCCTGCACCAGGACTCTGCGGCTGAAACCGCGAGCCGGTATAGTTCTACAGTAAAGTATGTCAACGCACGCGCGCTTTGCCGGCACAAGGTAGAATCCCGGCGAGCAAACGTTTCCAATTGAATTGCGGCACTGAGCCGCCTGGTCAAAATTCGTCCATGCCTTCCGCAGAATCGCACCCGCAAAACGACTTCATGAACGCCGCGCGCAAAGAGCGCAAGCGCGTCGAAATCTATCTGGTCAACGGCATTCGCCTGACCGGATGCATCGAGT
>DATEJU010000318.1:0-5189 GCA_035277805.1 Paraburkholderia sp.
GCCGCACGATCCAGCTCGTCAACGAGCCGGGCCGCTACGGTCTCGAGAAGCTGATCAATTCGGCGCAGCGTAACCGCCGTCCGGATGGCACCTTCGATCTCACGTGGACGCAAGGCAGCGTGACGGTGTCGGTGAGCATGCGCATCATCAGCACCTCGCAGCCCACGGCCTCGAGCGGCAATGCTCCGCAACAGCAGGGACTGAGCGGCGTGCAGCTGCCGTCTTCGGTCGCGAACGTGGGCCCGGCGGCAGGCAATCCCAATACGCCGAATGTGCCCGGTGCGCCGGGCACGCCGAACACGGCGGGCAACGCGCAGAACAACAACGCCCCCGTCAACGCGCCCGCCGGCGCGATGACGACGGCCAATGCCACGGGCGCCAACAATAACGCGGGAGAGGCGCAATGACGCAAACCGTTCAGGCGCAGATCGCCTACTTCGGCAAGATCCCGTCGCGCGGCGACTTCGTGAAGAGCGCGCACAATCCGCAGCTCTTGCAGACGCTCGACCGCTGGATTGCCGAAGCGATGGACATGCTCACCGACGATCCGCGCTGGAAGATCGTCTACGAAGAAGCGCAGCCGATGCACTTCGCGTTTCTCGGCTCGCAGAGCCGGCTCGCAATCGCGGGGCATATGGTGGCGAGCCACGACCAGTCGTCGCGGCGCTTTCCGTTTCTCGCGGCCACGGCGCTCGAAGTCGAGCAGCCGCTCGCGTTTCTCGCGCGCAGCCCGCTCGCGCTCGCGCGCCTGTGGTCGCGCGTCTCCGCGCAGATGCAACCGCTCCTCTCCACGAGCGAGCCGGCCGGCGCACTGCAGGCGCTCGGCGAAACGCTCGTGCCGGTGGACGTGGGCGGCGCGGGCAATCCGCACGACGGCACCTTCGCCGACTTCATCGAGCATCAAACGCTCTCGGGCCTCGAACAGATGCTGCTCGCAAGCGGCCATCCGGTGCGCGTGCGCGGCGCGATGCTTGCGCTCGGCTCGCTCCTGCGCCCCGTGATGACGAGCGGCGCGGCACAACTCGAGCGCGGCCTCACGCTGCCGTTGCCGACCGACCCGTTCTACCGCAGCCTCGTGGCGGCGTTCTGGCTCGAGCTGATCGCGCCGTTCGTCTCGAAGGCCGACTTCGAGCTGGCCATTTTCATGGGCACCATCGCGCAGCGCGAGCGGCTCATCATCGGCTTTAACGGCGCCTCCGCGAAAACCCTGCACAGCGTGGTCGATCCGCAAACCTACGCAGCCCATAACATCGATATCGACGATCCCGAATGGATCGACGAACATGCACAGAACGATCATGGCATCAGCAAACTCGTCAGCTACCTCGATCAGCCGCAACTGTCGCTGCGCGTCTCGATCGACACGTTCCGCGAGGCGTTCATCGGGGAGCCGGTCAATGGCCGCCGTGCTTGAGCTGCCCATGTTCGATCTGCATAAGCGCAGCGCACTCGCGGCTGTGGCGGCGCTGGCGTTCGGCGTGTCCGGCACCTTCAGCGCTCCCGCGCTTGCCGACGATGCCAGCCCCGCGCGCGTCACGCCCGTGGACACGGGCGGCGGACAAATCCGCACCAGCGTGCTGCCCGGCTCGGCCTCCTCGACCAGCCAGGCCGGTGTGGCCGCCGCTGCGCCCTCGGCTCCCAGTGCACGCAATGCCGTGAGCTCGGCACCCGCGCCGGCCAACACGGTGCCGGGCCAGGTGGTGGCCGGCGGCAAGGTGCCCGACGAGGCGACGCACGCCGCCGTGCTGCAGCGCCTGCGCGACACCTACGGCGCGGCAAACGTGGTCGATCAGATTGAAGTGGGTGACGTGTCGACGCCGCCGAACTGGTCGGCGAACGTGCAGAAGCTGATCAACCCGCAGCTCAAGCAGGTCCATAAAGGACAACTGAAGATCGACGGCACACAAATCGACGTGCGCGGCGAAGTGGGCAACGAAGCCCAGCGCCAGCAGATCGCCAGCGACATGGCCAACGCGCTCAATCCTGCTTATACGATTCGCAACGGGCTGCGCGTGAGCGCGTCCGAGCAGGGGCTGCTCGATCAGACGCTCGCGAACCGCACGATCGAATTCGAAACCGGCAGCGCCACGCTCGCGCCGGAAGGCCGCGCGATTCTCGACCAGATGGCGACGGTGCTGGCGAAGATGAACACGCGCACCGTGGAGATCATCGGCCACACCGACAACTCCGGCAATCGCGCATCGAATATCGCGCTGAGCCAGGCGCGCGCGGACGCGGTGAAGGGCTACCTCGTCGGCAAGGGGATTTCGCCGCAGCAACTCACGACCGACGGTGTCGGCCCCGATCAGCCGGTGGCCTCGAACGATACGGCGGATGGGCGCGCGCGCAACCGGCGCATCGAGTTCCGCGCGGGCCTCTGACGCTTCACGCTTTCTGCAGCACGTCCTGCTGTTCTCTCGCCGGACCGGGCGCGGGCACCACGTGCCCTTCCCCCGGTCATCGGCGTCTTATTCTTCGGTCTTCACGCCCAGCATCTCGCGAATATGCGAGAGCGTGCTGTCGTCCTTCACCACCGTCGCCAGCCACTGATGCAGCGGCATACCGGCCCACTCGGCGGCCTTGTCGGCGAGATAGGCCACCGGGCTGTGGGGCTCCGTGGCGCGGAAATAATCGGCCACGGCGCGCAGTTGCGCCACGGCGTCCGCGCGGCTCTGAATGCCGCCATGCGCGCGGCCGTGAACGCGAGTCGGGGTCTGCACGGTTTCCTCATGGGGCAAAGACGTTTTGAAGCTCGGCTCCGTGCGCTCCGGCACGGAAGGCACATTGCTCCGGACTGCTTGCGAAGCGTGCCCGTCATGCGGCGCTTCCGGCTGCCTGGGCGCAGCGTCCGGATCGACACCTACGTCGCGGGCAAAACGCGTCACAAGGCCGTAGACATTCTCGAATGCATCGCGGGTCTGCCGGAAGCTTGGCGCGGCATCGCCCGCGCGGCGCTCCAGCTCGTAGTCGAGCGCCGCGAGCGCCGTCTGGAAGGCCTTGAATTGCGCAAGCAGCGTCTCGTAGAACGCGGGCGCGGTGGCGCGCCGCGAGGCGTCGATCTGCTCGACCGAGGGCTTGCCGCGCGCAATGTCGGCCGCGTTCTCGGGATCGCGCTTGATGGCCTGCGCGACGTGCTGCGCCACCTCCCAATCGAGTGCGCTAAAGGGCATGCCCGATTGCGTGAGCGGCACGGCGCGCAGCAACTCGGCCGAGCGCCCCGCTAGCCACGCGACGTTGCCAAGGCGCGACTCGACGTCGTCGCCCTCGGGCAGCGGATGCAGGTGATCCCAGAAGCGCTCCACGAGCCCTGTGAGGACCGCATAGCCTTGCGTGAGACCAGCCATGCCGTCCTGAATCGCCAGCGCCTCGGTGAGCCACACGGCCACGCGCAGATCCTTGGTTTGCGTGGCGAGCAGCGCGATGCAGCGTTCGGCGACGAAGGCCCAGTCCGCTTCCTTGATTTCCGTGACCCACTCGCCCTGATCGAGCGATGGATCGTCAAAGCGGCGCGCGTGCGCGATGGCGTCGAAATCCGCGGAGAACAGCAGATCTTCGCCGCACGGCGAGCTTTCGCTGATGGGCGCAAAGAGCGCGGTAGTGTCGGTCGGCATGATCAATTCACGGTGTATTCGAACTCGCCGGCATCATTCGCGCGCACGGCTACGCTCGCAAGCGCGGTGCCCTGCGCGATGCGTTCGAGCACCTGCTGCGCAAGCTCGGGCAGCAGCGTGCCGTTCAGGATGTGGTCGACGTTGCGTGCGCCCGAGTCCACTTCGGTGCAGCGGGCCAGCACGGCTTCCACGAGCGAATCGTCCCACTCGAAGGCGGCGCCGTGATTCGCGCCGATGCGCCGGCGAATGCGTTCGAGCTTGAGTTCGATGATCTCGGCGAGCACGTCGTCGGAGATCGGATAGTACGGAACGACCTTCATGCGCCCGAGGAACGCTGGCTTGAAGCTCTTGTAAAGTTGCGGGCGCAACAGTTCGGCGAGCGCGTCGGCATTCGGCAATTCTTCGGCAGGCTTGTTCAGGCACGCCTGCATGACCGCGGACGAGCCCACGTTCGAGGTCAGGATGATGAGCGTGTTGCGGAAGTCGATGGCGCGCCCTTCGGCGTCGTCCATCGTGCCCTTGTCGAAGATCTGGAAGAACATTTCCAGCACGTCCGGGTGAGCCTTCTCGACCTCGTCGAGCAGCACGACCGAATACGGGTTGCGGCGCACGGCCTCGGTGAGCACGCCGCCTTCGCCGTAGCCCACATAGCCCGGCGGCGAGCCCTTGAGCCCCGAGACGCTATGCGCCTCCTGATACTCGCTCATGTTGATGGTCACGAGCTTGCGCTCGCCGCCATAGAGAATATCGGCGAGCGCGAGCGCCGTCTCGGTCTTGCCCACGCCCGACGGACCCACGAACATGAACACGCCGCGCGGCTTGTTCGGGTCTTCGAGGTTCGCATTTGCCGTGCGCACGCGCTGCGCGATGGCTTCGAGCGCATGGTCCTGGCCGATCACGCGCTCGCCGAGCAACGGGCTCAGGTTGAGCACGGTCTTGATCTCGTCCTTCACCATGCGGCCCAGCGGAATGCCGGTCCATGACGCGACCACTTCGGCTACCACGTGTGCGTCGACTTGCAGCGGCACCATCGGGCCGTCGCCTTGCAACCCGTGCAACTGCTCCACGAGCACGGGCAATTCCGCGCGCGCGGCATCGGCGTCGCGTGCAAGGTCCGGCGATGCGCCCTCTTCTCGTGCGGCATCGATACGGCTGCGCAGCGCCACGATCCGCGCGACGAGCTCGCGCTCCCTGGCGTAGCGCACTTCGTCCTCGGCAACGGCGGCCGCGGATTCGTCGCGCTCCGTGCGCAGTTCGGCGAGGCGTTCGTCATGCGCGGCGCCGTTCGCGGCCTCGCGCTCGAGCGCCGCGATCTCGGCCTCGATGCGCTCGATGCGGCGCTTGCCGTCGTCGATCGCGCCGGGCGTCGAGCTATGCGCGAGCGCGACCTTCGCGCACGCGGTATCGAGCACGCTCACCGCCTTGTCGGGCAGCTGTCGCGCGCTGATGTAGCGATGCGAGAGGCGCACGGCTTCGGTGATCGCCTCGTCGAGAATGCGCACGTTGAAGTGGCGCTCCATGAGGCCCGTCATGCCGCGCAGCATGGCGGCCGCGAGCGCTTCGCCGGGCTCTTCGATT
>DATEJU010000319.1:0-2798 GCA_035277805.1 Paraburkholderia sp.
AAAGCAAAAAGCCCGGTCGCAGTGACCGGGCTTTTTGCATGAATTCGCTGGTGGGGCGTGAGTGACTCGAACACTCGACCTACGGATTAAGAGTCCGCTGCTCTACCAACTGAGCTAACGCCCCCAACAGAAGAAAAATTATGCATGGGTTTTTGAGAGTTGGCAAGCCCTTTTCGCAAAATTCTTCAAAGATGATCGCCGCGCGAACGGTGCGCTCATGAGCATGACGTAGGCGCGCCTACGTCATCGCCTTGACGCTGTGCCATGTTGAGCCGTCGACGATACCTCCCGGTATGATGTCGCCACGCCGTGCTGATTCCCAGCCGGCAAGCCGCGCAGTGCTGTCAGATCCATTCGATGCGCCGGATGACGGCCTCGCCGCGCGGCAAGAATTCCAGACAAGAAGGCATAAGACGATGGACGAAAAGGCAATCGACGCGCTACTCGAGCGCGTCTTGGCGCCGTGGGTCAAGGCGCTCGGGTTGAGGCCGGTCGAAGTGACGGAGGAGAGCGCCACGATGCGCCTGCCGTTTTCCGGTGAACTGCGTCACTCGGGCGGCGTGATCTGCGGCCAGGTGTTCATGGCGGCCGCGGATACGGCGATGATCGTTGCCATTACCGCGGCGCTCGGCGAGTTCAAGCCCATGACCACGGTTGCGCTCAACACCAACTTCATGCGCGCCGTGCGCAAAGGCGACGTGACGATCACCGCGCGCGTGCTGCGCATGGGCCGCAATCTGGTGTTCGGTGAGATAGAACTCTACGACGAAGAGGGCCGAATGGCCGTCCACGCCACCTCGACCTACGCGTTGCTCGATTAAGCTCTTGTCTTCACGACAAATCCAGAGCTAGAGGGCGCATGTTCGATCAGGTTGTCTTTGCTGGCGGCGGCAATCGCTGCTGGTGGCAGGCGGGGTTCTGGGACGTCGTGCAGCCGCAACTGCAGATTCGTCCGCGCGTGATTACCGGCATCTCGGCGGGCGCGGCCACCGCCTGCATGCTCTACGTGCGCGACTCGCAATGGGTCATGCGCTATTACGAGGAAGCGCTCAAGCACAACAAGCGCAACGCTTATTGGGGCAATCTGCTGCGCGGCGAATCGGTTTTTCCGCACTACCGCATCTATCGTCAGGCGCTGCTCGACATCTACGGCCCGCATTTCGCGCGGCTGCAGGACGCGCCCGAGATCCGCGTCGGCGTTTCGCATATCCCACGCTGGCTGGGCGCGCGCAGCGCCGTCGCGGCCGGGCTCATCGCGTACAACATCGAAAAGCACATCCGCAAGACGCTGCATCCCACGCTCGGGCGCAAGCTCGGCTTTCATCCGGAATTCGTGATCGCGCAGGATTGCGAACGCGTGGACGATCTCGCCGATCTCGTGCTGCAGTCGTCGTGCACGCCGCCCTTCACGCCGGTTCTGCACCGCAACGGGCGACCGGTGCTCGACGGCGGCATGGTCGACAACGTGCCCGTGGGGGCGCTCGACGATACGCCTGGCCGCGTGCTCGTGATGGTGACGCGTCTCTATCCGCGTCCGCAGATGTTCGTCGTGAAGCACCGCACGCACGAGACGGAGGGCGTGCAACAGCGTCTTTACGTGCAGCCCTCGGCCAAGGTGCCGATTTCGAGCTGGGACTACACGAGCCCACAGCAGATGCAGCACGCCTATAACCTCGGCACCGAGGACGGTGAGCGCTTGCTCGAGCGTCTGCCCGAGGTATTCGAAGCGGCCGCGCACGCATGATGGCAGCCCGCTGCGTGCGCGCATGAAAAAGGCGGCCCGAGCCGCCTTTGTTCTTTCTGCGCCTCGCGCTTAGCGGCGGCGTCCGCCCTGCAATGCGTCCGGATTCGCGACGTGCGCGTGATCGCCCGCATCGAACGCGAGGATGTTGCGGAACGCCGCGCCGAAGTAGAGCTCGTAGCTCTCACGCTCCACATAGCCGATGTGCGGCGTGCAGATCACGTTCTCCATGCGCAGCAGGCTGTAGCCCTGGAGGATTGGCTCGCTCTCGAACACGTCGATGGCGACCATGCCCGGCCGGTTGTGCGAAAGCGCGCCAAGCAGCGCGTTCTCTTCCAGCAGTTCCGCGCGGCTCGTGTTGACGAGCAACGAAGTCGGTTTCATGCGCAACAGATCTTCCTGCGTGACGATGCCGCGCGTGTCGTCGTGCAGGCGCAGGTGCAACGAAAGGATGTCGCTCTCCTCGAAGAGCGCCTCGCGGCTGGCGGCCGCTTCGTAGCCGTCGGCGCGCGCCGCTTCGAGCGAGTGCTCGCGGCCCCACACGATCACGCGCATGCCGAACGCCTTGCCGTAGCCGGCCACGAGGCGTCCGATCTTGCCGTAGCCCCAGATGCCGAGCGTCTGGCCGCGCAGGACCTGGCCCAGACCGAAGTTGGGCGGCATCGCCGAGGTTTTCAGCCCCGACTGCTGCCACGCGCCTTGTTTGAGGTTGGCCACGTACTGCGGAATGCGCCGCTGCGCAGCCATGATGAGCGCCCACGTGAGTTCGGCGGGCGCGACCGGCGAGCCGGTGCCTTCGAGCACGGCGACGCCGCGTTCGCTGCAAGCGGCAATGTCGATGTGCGGACCGGCCTTGCCCGTCTGGCTGATCATGCGCAGATGCGGGAGCTTGTCGAGCAATTGTGAGGAGATGCGTGTGCGTTCGCGGATCAGCACGAGCGCGTCGACTTCCGAGAGGCGGCTCGCGAGCTGGCCGAGACCGCGCACGGTGTTGTTGAAGACCTTGACCTCGTGATCGGCAAGCAATTGAAAGCAGTCGAGCTTGCGGACGGCGTCC
>DATEJU010000320.1:0-5024 GCA_035277805.1 Paraburkholderia sp.
AGGTAGTCGTAGCGCTCGAACAGCGCGAGCAGCGCGTTGTACCACTGCGTGCGCGCGACCGTCGCATTCCACACGTCTTCGCCCGAGAGCTTCAAGCCGCCTTCCACTTCCCATTGCGCCTCGGGCTTGAGCAGCGCGCGCCTGGCCGGATCGCGATACAGCGCGCCCAGCGTGCCCGCCACCGAGAAGTGGCGCAGCGTGCGCCAGCAGTCCCAAAGCTTTTCCATCGGATAGTCGGGGCGCGCGGCCTCGACCTTGCCGCCGATCGCCTCGAAGTCCTTGAGCGCGGTCTCGCAGAGTGCGAGCACGCCGTCTTCCATCGGCAGGTAGCCGTCGTAGTTGCCGAGCCAGCCGATTCGCGCTCCACTGAAATCGCGCACGAGCGGGCCCGCGAACCGCACGGGATCTTCGGCAATCGAGAGCGGCGCGCGCGCGTCGTAGCCCGCTTGCGTGGAGAGCAGCATCGCCACGTCGGGGACGCTGCGGCCCATCGGTCCCGCGCAGCCGAGCTGGTTGTAGAACACGTCGACGGCGGGCACCGAAGGCACGCGTCCTTGCGAGGGCCGGAAGCCGAAAATGTTGTTCCAGCCCGCCGGATTGCGCAGCGACCCCATCATGTCGCTGCCGTCCGCCACCGGCAGCATGCGCAGCGCGAGCGCCACCGCCGTGCCGCCGCTGCTGCCGCCCGCGCTGCGCGTGGGGCCGTAAGCGTTGAGCGTGGTGCCGAACACTTGATTGTAGGTGTGCGAGCCCAGGCCGAACTCGGGCGAATTGGTCTTGCCGATGAAGATGGCGCCTTGCGCGCGCACGCGCGCGGCTACGAGCGCGTCGGTCTTCGGCACTTCGTCGCGGAAGATCGGCGAGCATTGCGTGGAGGGAATGCCCGCAGTCGCGGTGAGGTCCTTCGGCGCCTGCGGAATGCCATGCAGCCAGCCGAGATATTCGCCGCGTGCGAGCTGGGCGTCGCATTCCTCGGCCTCGGCCAGCAGCGTGGCGCGCTCACGCAGCGAGACGATGGCGTTGGCCGGCGTGTTCACGCATTCGATATGGTCGAGGAAGGCGCTCATCACTTCGCGGCAGGAGAGCTTGCGAAGGCGGATCCATTGCGAGAGCTCCAGCGCGTCGGCGGCGACGATCTCGTTGGGCGCGGGCGCTTGCGTACCCTGTTGCCCAGGCTGGGTGGGGGAATGTGATGCCTGATTCATGCGTGACTCTCGTGGACGGATGGTTGCGGATGGAGCAGGGGGAACTTCATTGTCGCGCAGCATGCGTGCAAGTAAAAGCAAACGGACAGTTGCCGCGTGAATCAATGGTTGCCGCCTGGCAAGGGGTTTTATTGCGCTCGGGCGGGCGTTGGTGGGTGGGCGGCTCGCGTGCCGTTTGCCATTTGTAATGGCGCGGCGGCCCATCATGCGTGGGTACGCAGCGCTAGCGCGCGGCAACGCCCGGCAATGCCGCGCCGCCCAGTGCCTGATAGAGCGCCGCCGTATCCGTGAGCCGCGTGGCTTGCGCGCGCGTGCGGTCGAGGCCGCTTTGCAGCGCCTGGCGTTGCGCGTCGATCAGATCGAATTCGCTCACGCCGCCTGCCGCGTAGCGGCTCTGCGCGATTGCCGCGCTGGCTTGCGCTTCGCGCGCGGCGTCGTCGCGGGTCTGCAATTCCAGCGCGTCGTCCTGCAAGGCATGCAGCGTATCGGCGACTTGCTGGAGCGCCTGCAGCACCGTCTGCTTGTAGTCGGCGAACGCCGCTTCATAGGCGGCTTGCGCCGCGCGCCGCTTCGCGCGCAACTCGCCGCCGTGAAAGATCGGCTGTGTAAGGCCGAGACCCACGTTCCAGATGTTCAGCCCGCCGATCACGTCCTCGATGTGCGTGCGCTCCGAGCCCACGCCCGCCGAAATCGAAATCTGCGGAAAGAGGTTGGCCGTCGCCACGCCGACGTTCGCGCTCGCCTGATGCAGCAGCGCTTCGGCCGCACGAATGTCGGGCCGCTCGCGTGCGAGCGTGGAAGGCAGCGTGAGCGCGAGCGTATCGGGCAACGGCAGCGCGTCGAGGGTGAGCGCATCGAGTTGCGTGGCGAAGGCCGAGCTGGATGGCTCCACGCCCAGCAGGATCGCGAGCTGGTGGTCGGTCTGCGCGAGCTGCGTGGTGAGCGGCGCAAGCGTGGCGCGCGTTTGTGCGAGCAGCGTGCGCTGGCTGTGCACGTCGAGTTGCGCAACGCCGCCCGCTTTGAGGCGTGCCTCCATGATCGACAGCTGGTGCGTCTGCGCATCGATCAAGCGTTGCGTGAGGCCGATCTCGCTCTTGAGCGCCGCATGGCGGATCGCCGTCGCGACCACATTGCCCGCCACGGTGAGTTGCGCGGCTTCAAGTTCGTATTCCTGATAATCGACTTGCGCGAGCGTGGCCTCGAGCGCGCGTCGATTGGCGCCGAACAGGTCGAACACGTACGAGACGCTGACCGAGGCATCGTAAAGCGTGAACGGCGCCGGATTCGGCACCTGGGTGATGCCGAACGCGGCGAGGTCGACCTTCTGGCGCGTGCCGGAGAGCTTCAGATCGACGGAAGGGAAGAGCGTCGCGCCCGCTTGCGCGTTGTAGTTCTCGCGCGCCTCGACGAGCTTCGCGCGCACGGAATCGAGCGTCGGGCTCGAGCGCAGCGCTTCGTCCACGAGACTATCGAGCGCCGGGTTGCCGAACTGCTTCCACCACGCGCGCGGCGCCTGCGCAGTCGCGGCGAAGGTTTGCGCCGCTCCGCCTGGTCCGCTCGCCGATGCTGTGGCGTCGGGCAGCGGCGCGCGCGTGTAGCCGGACGCCTGCGGCGCGGGGGGCGCATGGAAATCCGGGCCGACGGTGCAGCCCGCGAGCGCCAGCGTTATCAATAGCGCCGGCAACGCGGCGGATGCGATGTGCTGAGGTAGCGGCGCGCAGCGTGTCATGATCGCGGCCCTAATCCAGCGTGCGCCGGTAGAAGCGCACCGCGATCGTCATCACGACCGCCGCGAAAACAGCGAGCGGCCACACGGAAGGCCACAGATCGGCCCAGCCGTTGCCCTTGAGCAGGATGCCGCGCACGAGCCGGTTGAAGTAGGTGAGCGGCAGCAGTGCGCCGATCCGTTGCGCCCAGCCCGGCATGCCTGCGAACGGAAACATGAAGCCCGAGAGCAGCAGGTTCGGCAGGAAGTAGAACACGGCGAGCTGCATGGCCTGCAACTGGTTCTGCGCGAGCGAGGAGAGCGTGATGCCCACGGTGAGATTCGCGGCGATGAACAGCAGCGACGAGAGATAGAGCGCCACGAGGCTGCCCGCGAATGGCACGTCGAATACGAAGCGCGCGGCGAGCACGATGATCGTCGCCTGCACGAGGCCGATCGCCACGTAAGGCACGATCTTGCCCGTCATGACCTCGATGGGCAGCACGGGCATGGCGAGCAGGTTTTCCATCGTGCCCCGTTCGCGTTCGCGTGTGATGGCGAGGCCGGTCATCATCACCATCGTCAGCGTGAGGATCACGCCCATGAGGCCTGGCACGACGTTGTACTGGGTGATGCCTTCGGGGTTGTAGAGGCGATGGACTTGCACGTCGAAAGCGGCGGGCGTGCCGTTCAGATGCGCGAGCGGGCCGGTCAGATCCTTCGCGGCCACGGGCGCAATGAGGCCCGGCAGGGCGGCAAGCGCGGTGGTGATGGCGGTGGGATCGGTCGCGTCCGCCTCGACCAGCAGCGAAGGCCGCTCGCCGCGCAAGAGCCGCCGCGAAAAATCCACGGGAATGCTCAGCACGAATTGCACGCTGCCGCGCGCGAGCGCATGCCGCGCCGAGGCTTCGTCGGGCAGCGTCTCGACCACGTCGAAGTAGGCCGAGTTCTTCATGCCCGCCACGAAGCTGCGCGAGAAGGGGCTGTCCTCGCCCACGACGATGGCCGTGGGCAGATGCTTCGGATCGGTGTTGATGGCGTAGCCGAAGAGCGTGAGCTGGATGATCGGCAAGCCGACGATCATCGCGAACGTCACGCGATCGCGCTTGAGCTGCAGGAACTCCTTGAGCACGATGCTCCACCAGCGCGACACCGAGAACGCGAGGTTCAGCTTGAACATCAGGCCGTGCCTCCGTAGTTGTCGCGAGTGTGGCTCATCAGGTAGATGAAGACGTCCTCCAGGCTCGTATCGATACGTTGCGCGCGCAACGACGTGCCGGAGACCGCGCGTTCGACGGCGGCCTTGAGCGCTGCGTGGTCGCTGCCGCTCGCGTGCAGCACGGAGCCGAACACCACCGTTTGGGCGACGCCCGGCATGGCGCGCAGCTGTGTCGAGAGCGCGCTGAGCTGATCGCCGTGAATCGCCCACGTTTCGAGGGCCTGCGAGGCGATCACTTCGGCGGCGGTGCCCTGCGCGAGCAGCTTGCCCCAGGCGATATACGCGAGCTTGTGGCAGCGCTCGGCTTCGTCCATATAGTGCGTGCTGACGAGCACGGAGATGCCGCGCGCGGCGAGCCGGTGCAGTTCCTCCCAGAAGTCGCGTCGCGCGTTGGGGTCGACGCCGGCCGTGGGTTCGTCGAGCAGCAGCAGTTGCGGCTCGTGCAGCATGCAGGCGGCGAGCGCGAGACGCTGCTTCCAGCCGCCCGAGAGCGCGCCCGTGAGCTGGTTCGCACGGCTCTCGAGGCCGAGCGATTCGAGCGCGCGATCGACGCACTCGCGCCGTCGCGGCATGCGGTAGATGCGCGCGACGAAGTCGAGATTCTCGCGGATAGTGAGATCGTCCCAGTACGAGAAGCGCTGCGTCATGTAGCCCACGCGCCGCTTGATTTGCGCACTCTCGCGCACGATGTCGTAGCCAAGACAGGTGCCCGAGCCCGAGTCGGGCGTGAGCAGGCCGCACATGAGGCGGATCGACGTGGTCTTGCCGCTGCCGTTCGGTCCGAGAAAGCCGAAGATCTCGCCGGGCGCGACGCGCAGCGAGACGTCGTTGACCACGTGCTTGTCGCCGAAATGCTTGTTCAGATTGCGCACGTCGATGGCATAGCGCGGCCCGT
>DATEJU010000321.1:0-17854 GCA_035277805.1 Paraburkholderia sp.
GTGGGCGCGCTCGTGATCTGGGCGGGCGTGCTGGTCTACGCGTGCTATCACGATCCGCAGACGATCAACGGCACGTTTAGCGCATCGGCGGGCACGACGCCTGCTGCGAGCCCCGACGGCATCGATCCTTCCGACTGGCCCGCCTACGGCCGCACGCAGGAAGGCACGCGCTATTCGCCGCTGCAGCAGATCACCCCGGAAAATGTGAAGAACCTGCAGGTGGCCTGGACCTTCCGCACGGGCGACACGAAAGGCCCGAACGATCCGGTCGAAATCACCAACGAAGTCACGCCGCTGAAGATCGGCAATCTGCTCTATCTGTGCTCGCCGCACCAGAAGCTCTTCGCGCTCGATGCGCAGACGGGCGAGCTCAAGTGGAAGTTCGATCCGAAGCTGCAGGCCGATCCGTCGTTCCAGCACGTGACCTGCCGCGGCGTATCGTATGTCGATCTCTCCGCGAATGCGGCGGCTGAGCCTGCTGCGGCCGCGAGCGATACGGCCGGCGCGTCGGATGCCGCCGCCGCTTCATCGACACAAGCCGCCGCGCCCGCCAGCAACGCCGATGCGTCTTCCACCCAGGCCGCCGCACCCGCGAGCGATGCCACCGCGGCGGCGCCGGCCCCAACGGCCACGGCATCGGAGAATGGCACCTGTACGCGCCGCATCCTGCTGCCCGTGAACGACGGCCACCTGTACGCGCTCGACGCGATCACGGGCGAGCGCTGCGCGGACTTCGGCAACAACGGCGACCTCGACCTGCAGCATGCCATGCCGGTCACCACGGCGGGCATGTACGAGCCCACCTCGCCGCCAGTGGTCACCAACAAGGTGATCGTCGTGGCGGGCGCGGTCGAGGACAACTTCTCGACCCGCGAGCCCTCGGGCGTGATCCGCGGCTTCGACGTGCACACGGGCAAGCTGCTCTGGGCGTTCGATCCGGGCGCGGAGGATCCGAACAAGATCCCGGGCCCGGGCGAACACTACACGTTGAATTCGCCGAACTCGTGGGCGCCCGCCGCCTACGATGCGAAGCTCGACATCGTCTATCTGCCGATGGGCGTGAAGACCCCGGACATCTGGGGCGGCGACCGCACGCCGCTCATGGAGCGCTACGCGAGCGGCATCCTGGCGCTGCACGCGTCCACGGGCAAGCTCGCCTGGTTCTACCAGACCTCGCACCACGATCTGTGGGACATGGACATGCCCTCGCAGCCCACGCTCGCCGACATCACCGACAAGGACGGCAAGACCGTGCCGGTCGTCTACGGCCCCGCGAAGACGGGCAACCTGTTCGTGCTCGACCGCCGCACCGGCAAGCCCGTCGTGCCCGCGCCCGAAATGCCGGTGCCGCAGGGCGCCGCGCCGGGCGATCACGTCTCGCCGACGCAGCCGTTCTCCGAGCTCACGTTCCGCCCGAAGAAGCTGCTCACCGACGCCGACATGTGGGGCGCCACCATGTACGACCAGCTCGTCTGCCGCGTGATGTTCCACAAGCTGCGCTACGAAGGCACCTTCACGCCGCCTTCGCTGCAAGGCACGCTCGTGTTCCCGGGCAACCTCGGCATGTTCGAGTGGGGCGGCATTGCGGTCGACACGGACCGCCAGATCGCCATCGCCAATCCGATCGCGCTGCCATTCGTCTCGCGGCTGATTCCGCGCGGCCCGGGCAACCCGATGGAGCCGGAGCCAGGTGCCAAGGGCAGCGGCACGGAGTCGGGCATCCAGCCGCAATACGGCGTGCCCTATGGCGTGACGCTCAACCCGTTCCTTTCGCCGTTCGGCTTGCCGTGCAAGCAGCCGGCATGGGGCTACATGGCCGCGATCGATCTGAAGACCAACCAGATCGTGTGGAAGAAGCGCATCGGCACGGTGCGTGACAGCTCGCCGATTCCGCTGCCGTTCAAGATGGGCATGCCGATGCTGGGCGGCCCGATCGTGACGGCGGGCGGTGTGGCGTTCATCGGCGCGACGGCGGACAACTACATCCGCGGGTTCGACGTGAACACCGGCAAGGAGATCTGGCGCGCGCGTCTGCCGGCAGGCGGCCAGGCCACGCCGATGAGCTATTCGGTCAACGGCCGGCAGTATGTCGTGATCGCCGCCGGCGGGCATGGCTCGTTCGGCACGAAGCTCGGCGACTACGTGATCGCCTACGCGTTGCCGCAGTAACGCGTGCGGGTTTGTGCGCGCCTTTGTGCATCGAGCACGCCGCGAGGCGTGCTGGTTGCGCTCGTCGTGCTCGCTGCGCTGGCGGCGCGCGCGATGGACGCGCACGCGCAAAGCTCCGTCACGCTCTACGGCGCGCTCGATACGAGCATCGAACTCACCAACCCCGGCGCGGGCTATGTCGCGCGCATGGACTCGGGCGCGTACCGCGGCTCGCGTGTGGGCCTGCGCGGCGCCGAAGACATCGGCAACGGCGTGCAGATCCTGTTCGACCTCGAGAACGGCTTTGGCTCGACCGACGGTACGTACGCCGTGAACAATACGATCTTCAACCGCCAGGCGTGGATCGGCATGGGCACGCCTTACGGAACGCTGCGCGTCGGCCGCCAGTACTCGCCCATCTACATCCCGTTCAAGGGCGGGCTTGACGCGTTCGGCGCGGGCACCATCGCTTCGGGGCTCAACAACCTCTCGAAGATCACGCCGTACGAGAGCAACGCGATCACTTACCTGTCGCCCGAATTCCACGGCTTCTCGACGACGCTCATGGCCTCGTTACGCAGTGCGAACGACAGCGACGGCAACGGAATCGCCGGCAACATCGAAACTTTTGCGTATCGCAACGGCCCGTTCCGCATTTCGTATGCGCACCAGCAGACGCACGGCAACGGCGCGTTGCGCGCGAATCTCGGCGGCGTTTCGTATGTGTATGGCCCGCTCACGGGCTTTGTGTCGTTCTTCAACGGCGACGGCGGCTCGCCGCGCTATTACAACGACGGTGTCTCGGTGTCGGCGCGCTATGCGGTGAGCGCGCGCTTTCGCGCTTCGCTGGGCTACACGTATATGCGCGACCGCTCGGGCGGCGACAACAACGCCGACCAGTTCAGCGCGGCCTGCGAGTACGAACTCTCGAGGCGTGTGCTGCTCTATGCGAGCGCCGGCTGGCTGCGCAATCGCGGGCAAGGAGAAATGACGCTGCGCGGCGTGAACGTCACAGGCCTTCCGCCATCGTGGCCTGGCGCCACGGTGCGGGGCGTGCAGTTCGGGATGATCGACCGGTTCTAGCCACTCGACTTCGCTGTGCGCGTTTTCCGCTTCCTGCATGGCCCCGTCGAGTCGCGCACGATCAGCGCGGGCGCCGGCCCGAGCGCCATCGAAGGCTGCTGCGAAGGCGCGTCGATCAGCTGGATGAGGCTGCGTATCGACAATTCCGCCACGGCCTCGGTCTGGATCGCGACCGTGGTGAGCGCGGGGCGCACCTGGTGGGCAAGCGCGATGTCGGTGATGCCGATCACGGAGACGTCGTCGGGCACTGCGCGACCCATGCCGATCAAGGCCTGGATCGCGCCAATCGCAAGCAGGTCGTTGGAGGCGAAGATCGCCGTGAGCTCGGGATGATTCATCATCAGCGCCGTACATGCTTCGTAGCCCGAATCGATTGAATCGCGCACCTGCATCTGCGCTGTGGCGCCCGCCACGCCGCCCGCCGCGAGCGCCGTGCGAAAGCCGTCCGAGCGTGCGTCCTGCAAACCGCCGCAGCCATCGCCGATCAACATGCCGATCTTGCGATGTCCGAGCGCGAGCAGATGCTGCGCCGCGAGCGCGCCCGCCTGCGCGAAGTCGACGGCCACGCAGGGCAGGGCCGGCGGCTTCTCCGGGTGCTCCCACATCGCCAGCAAGATCGGGCCGCTGTGCATCGCGGAGATGCACAACTCGTTCATGGCGATGTCGGTGTTCATCACGAGCACGCCGTCCGCGAAGGTGCCCGCGATCTGGTTCAGGTAGGCGCGGCCGATTTGCGCGTCGTCGTCGGTGTTGCAGACCATCAGGAAGTGGCCGGCCTTGCGCGCCGCACGCTCGGCCGCGAGCACGAATTCGGGGTAGAACGGATTGGCGATGTTCGAAAGCATCAGCGCGAGCGTGGACGAACGACCCTGCGCGAGCGCACGCGCATTGAGGTTCGGGCGGTAGCCCAGTTCTGCGATGGCCTTGAGCACGCGTTCCGCCGTCTCCGGGCGAACCTTCTCGCGATTGCGCAGCACGTTCGAAACGGTAGCCGCGGTGACCCGCGCGCGCCGCGCGACTTCTGACAAGGTGACCATGTCCTGCCTTTTTCGCTGTCGCATCCCACATTCAGGGAGTGCGACTCAAATGTTGCAAACCGGCGCGGGGATTGATAATTTTCACGCACACTCAGCCGGGAATCGATCAGCGCACGGCTCGACCGTTCAGGAATTTAAGCGGTTAAAAGCCTGTCGCGCAAGCCCCCGGCTAAATTTGCGGCATAAAATTTAAGCGCTTAAATCCGGGCGCGCCGCGGCAACGGAATGGAGGAGACGAATCCATGGCGACGATCCAGTTGACGAATGTCGGCAAGCAATACGGCGAGCATGCGCCGGTGATCCGGCGTGTCGATCTCGACATCGGCCATCACGAATTCTGCGTGTTCCTCGGACCCTCGGGCTGCGGGAAGTCCACGCTCCTGCGCATGATCGCGGGCCTCGAGGACTTGAGCGAGGGCGAGCTGCGCATCGGCGGCCGCGTGGTCAACGACGTGAGCGCCGCGGAGCGTGGCGTGGCGATGGTGTTCCAGAGCTACGCGCTCTTTCCGCACATGACGGTGTTCGAAAACATGGCGTTCGGCCTGAAGATCGCCAAGGTGCCGAAGGACGAAATCGTGCGCCGCGTGCGCGACGCCGCGCGCAGCCTGCAACTCGAAGCGCTGCTCGAGCGGCATCCGAAGGCGCTCTCGGGCGGCCAGCGTCAGCGCGTGGCCATCGGCCGTGCGATCGTGCGCGAACCGGGCGTGTTTCTCTTCGACGAGCCGCTCTCGAACCTGGACGCCGCGTTGCGCAGCCACACGCGTGTGGAAATCGCGCGCCTGCATCAGCGCTTCGAGAATGCGAGCGTGGTCTACGTCACGCACGACCAGGTCGAGGCGATGACGCTGGCGGACCGCATCGTGCTGCTGCACGCGGGCGCCGAGATGGAGCGCCACGGCAGCGTGGCGCAGAGCGGGGCGCCACTCGAGCTCTATCACCATCCGAAGTCGCGCTTCGTGGCGGGCTTCATCGGCTCGCCCCGGATGAACTTCATCGACGGCCAGGTGGATGCGGTGGACGGGGGCGGTGTCCGCGTGGCGCTGGCGAGTGGCGAGATGCTGCACGCCTGCGTGGATGGCCACGGCCTGCAACGCGGCGAGCGCGTGACGCTGGGCGTGCGGCCCGAGCATCTGCGACTCGATGGCGAGGGACAGTCGATCGCCTGCACGACGGTACTGGCGGAGCGTCTTGGCGAGCACAGCTATCTGCACGCCGATCAGGCGGCCGGCTCGCTCGTGGCGAAGGCACCGGGCGACACGCCCGTGGGTGTGGGCGAGCGGCTACGCGTGCGCGTGCCCGCCGAAGCGTGCCATCTGTTCGAGCAAAGCGGCGTGGCGCGGCGCCGCCTTGTCGTTGCTCATACAACGAATTTGGCGAGCGTGCCGAATGCACCGTTGGTGGCGGCGGCCTGAAGGCTGTAGCCGACAAGTACACGATTCGTTTTTCACCCCGCCCCAAGAGCGGGTCACCACGACCGGCGGCAGCACGCCGCCGGACAGGCAAGGCAAAGCAAGGACCAAGACAGGAGACAACAGATGTTCGCTCAGCGCTTTCGTACCCGCTTTCGTACCTTAGGCACTCTGGCGCGCGCCACGACCGCCGTGGCTGCGGTGGCCGTCGTGGCCGCCACGCTCGCGAGCGGCGCTGCCGACGCCGCGACGCTCACCGTCAACGTTTCGGCGCGCGGCAATCAGCGCTCGACGTGGCAGGACGCCTTCGACAAGTTCAAGAAGGCCAACCCCGACGTCGATCTCAAGGTTTCCTATATCACCGAAGAGGCCTACAAGGTGCAGATGGGCGGCTGGCTCGCCACCGACCCGCCCGACGTGGTCTCGTGGCACGACGGCGAGCGCATGGCCTATTACGCGCAACGCGGCTTGCTGGAGGACCTTTCGACGGATTGGGCGAAGAACGGCTGGAATGAGCAGTATGCGTCCGTGAAGGAGGCGTCGACCTACAAGGGCAAGCAATACGCGGCGCCGCTGGGCTACGACGCCTACGGCTTTTTCTACCGCAAGGACCTGTTCCAGAAGGCCGGCATCAAGGCCGAGCCGAAGACGTGGAATGAGTTCCTCGACGCGTGCAGGAAACTCAAGGCGAGCGGCGTGCAGCCCATTGCCGTGGCCGCGCGCGATAGCTGGACGCTCGCTGCGTGGTTCGATTATCTCGACCTGCGCCTGAACGGCAACGCATTCCACCAGCAACTGATGGCGGGCGAGATTCCCTATACCGACCCGCGCGTGAAGAAAGTGTTCACGGCCTGGAAGACCCTGATCGACGATCACTACTTCATGGAGAACGCGCTGTCCTACGACGTCGATTCGATTGCGCCGGTGCTCGTGAACGGCAAGGCCGCAATGATGCTGATGGGCACGTTCTTTTCCGCGAGCTTCCCGGCGAACATGAAGCAGGACGTGGGCTTCTTCCGCTTCCCGGTGATCGACGCCAGCGTGCCGACGGCCGAGGACGGCCCCGTCAACGTGTTGCTGATTCCCGCCAAGGCGAAGAACAAGGCCGATGCGCGGCGCCTGCTGGCGTTCATGGAAACGCCGGAGATCAACGCGGATCTCGCGCGCGGCTGGGGCCAGCTGCCGTCGAACAACAAGGCCGCCGAACCTGAAGACGCCATCTCGAAGGTTGGCTTCCAGACCCTGGCGAGCACGCGCGGCGGCATAGCGCAGTTCTACGACCGCGACATGCAGAAGGAAATGGCCGACGAGGGCATGAAGGCGATGCAGCAGTTCTACAGCGACCCGTCGCAGATCGACGCTCTGCTCGCGCGCCTCGAAACAACGCGCCAGCGCATCTACCACAAGTAAGGCTTGCATACGCCGGCGGCTCGTCCGCCGGCGCGAAGTAGCGGGTTTCCATCTATTCGTTCGTAATCCATAATGTCTCGCGAGATATCAGCCATGTCCGATACCCTGGCGCGCCCAGTCGGAGCGTCGCGAGCGCGCCGCGCATCCACGGCGCGCCGCCAGCAGAATCGCGCCGCGCTCTATTTCTTGCTGCCCGGTTGCGCGCTCTTTACGTTATGCGTGATCTACCCGATCTTTAGCAGTATTACCCTGAGCTTCTACAACTGGGACGGCATGACCGCGAAAACCTTCGTGGGACTCGCGAACTATGTCGAATTGTTCCAGACCGATACGTTCTACACGGCGCTCAAGAACAACCTGCTGTGGCTTGTGCTGTTCCTGCTCGCGCCGCCGTTCGGTCTGCTGTTCGCGCTCTACCTGAATCAGCGCGTGCGCGGCATCCGTGTCGTGAAGTCGCTGTTCTTCGCACCGTTCGTGCTCTCGGGCGTGGTGGTGGGCCTCGTGTTCTCGTGGTTCTACGACCCCACCTTCGGCCTGCTGCGCCTGATCGTCGGGCACGGCGTGCCGGTGCTGGGCGACCCGAAACTCGTCACGCTCGGCATCATCTTCGCCGCACTGTGGCCGCAGACACCATTCTGCATGGTGCTCTATCTCACCGGACTCACGTCGATCAACCCCGAGATCGTGGAGGCCGCGCGCATGGAAGGCGCGAAGGGCCTGCGCCTCTTCTGGCACGTGGTCCTGCCGCAACTGCGCCCGGTCACCTTCATGGCGATCGTGCTGACCGTGATTGGCGCGCTGCGCAGCTTCGACCTCATCGCGGTGATGAGCGGCGGCGGTCCGTTCGACAGCTCCACCGTGCTCGCCTATTACATGTACGACCAGGCGATCAAGTACTACCGCGAAGGCTATTCCGCGTCGATTGCCGTGGTGCTGTTCGCCATCATGCTTGTGTACATCGTGTTCCATTTGCGCCGCATGCTGCGCGAAGAACGCTGAAACTTTCGGAGTTGCCGCATATGTATCCGCTTCCCGTCGAACGCTGGAAACCCGCGAGCCGCACGCTCTACAAGATCTCTCTGCCCATTGCGCTGATCGTCTGGCTGTTGCCGATGCTCGCGGTGCTGCTTACCTCCATCCGCTCCTCCGACGAGCTCCAGCAAGGCGACTATTGGGGCTGGCCGAAGCATTTCGCGCTGCTCGAAAACTACGGCACGGCGCTCACGCAAACGCCCATGCTCCACTATTTCGCCAACAGCGTGCTGATTACCGTGCCTTCGGTGATCGGCGCCATCGCGCTGGCCTCGATGGCGGGCTTCGCGCTCTCGACCTATCGCTTTCGCGGCAACACGGCCGTGCTGTTCGCCTTCGTTGCCGGCAACTTCGTGCCCATCCAGATCCTCATGATTCCGGTGCGCGACATGGCGCTGCGCGTGGGGCTCTACAACACGGTATGGGCGCTCATCATCTTTCACGTTTCGTTCCAGACCGGCTTTTGCACGCTCTTTCTGCGCAATTTCATCAAGCAGTTGCCGTTCGAGTTGATCGAGGCCGCGCGCGTGGAAGGCGCAAGCGAATGGACCATCTACTGGCGCATCGTGATGCCGCTCGTGCGGCCCGCGCTCGCGGCGCTGGGCATTCTCGTCTTCACGTTCGTATGGAACGACTACTTCTGGGCGCTGTGCCTCACGCAAGGCGACGACGCAGCGCCCATCACCGTGGGCGTGGCCGCCCTCAAAGGGCAATGGACCACGGCATGGAATCTCGTGGCGGCGGGCTCGGTGCTCGCGGCGCTGCCTTCCGTGCTGATGTTCTTCGCCATGCAAAAACACTTTGTCGCGGGGCTGACCTTCGGCGCCAGCAAGGGCTGATCTTCCCCAGTTGGCGCCGAAGGTCCTTTTTCCCTCACGTACTTATCGCTTTTCCGGACTGGATTTTCACTCATGCAAATCGGTGTTTGCTACTACCCCGAACAATGGCCGCGCTCGATGTGGGCCCACGACGCGCGCCGCATGGCCGAACTGGGCATCACGCACGTGCGCATTGCCGAATTCGCATGGAGCCGCATGGAGCCGCGTGCGGGCGTTCTCGAATGGGAATGGCTCGACGACGCGGTCGGGACACTGGCCGCGTGCGGTCTGAAACTCGTGCTCGGCACGCCCACGGCCGCGCCGCCGATGTGGCTCGTCGAGCGGCATCCCGAGATCTTGCCCGTGCGCGCCGACGGCACGCGCTGGAATTATGGATCGCGCCGGCACTATGACATCGCCTCCGATATTTATCGTCAGGAATGCGTACGGATTACGGAGGCGATGGCGCAGCGCTACGGCAAGCATCCCGCCGTGGTCGCCTGGCAGACGGACAACGAACTCGGCTGTCACGATACCGTGCCGAGCTATTCGCCGGTTGCCCAGCGGCGCTTCCATGCGTGGCTGCAGCGGCGCTACGGCACCGTGGAAGCGCTGAACGCTGCGTGGGGCAATGTGTTCTGGAGCATGGAGTATCCGTCGTTCGAGTCGATCGGGCTGCCAGTGCTCACGCCCACCGACGCCAACCCATCACATCTGCTGGACTTCCGCCGCTACATGTCGGACGAAGTGGCGGGCTTCCATCGCGAGCAGGCCGATGTGCTGCGCCGCTACGCACCGCACGCGGATGTGTTGCACAACTTCATGGGCTTTTTCACGACCTTCGATCACTATCGCTTCGCGGCGGACAGGGCTATCGACGTCGCCACCTGGGACAGCTATCCGATTGCCCGCACCGAGGCGATCGGCCTGCCGGAAGCGCAGAAGGCCCGTTACGCACGCACCTCGCATCCGGACGTCTCAGCGTTCGATCACGATCGCTATCGCGGCGTCGGCGCGGGCCGCTTCTGGGTAATGGAGCAACAGGCGGGGCCAGTCAATTGGGCGCCCTGGAATCCGGTGCCCGCACCGGGCATGGTGCGCTTGTGGGCCTACGAGGCCTTCGCGCACGGCGCGGAACTGGTGTCGTATTTCCGTTGGCGCCAGTGCCCCTATGCGCAGGAGCAGATGCACTCGGGCCTGAACTTGCCGAACGACGAGCTTTCGCCGGGCGGCCGGGAGGTGGCGCAGGCCGCGCGGGAAATCGCCCAGACCGAGGCGCTGCGTTCGCTCGCGCCGGCGGCGCGCGCCGCGGTCGCGCTCGCGTTCGACTACGAGACGCAATGGATGTTCGAGATCCAGCGCCACGGCGCGGGATTCGACTATCAGATGCTCGCGTTCGACTACTACAGCGCGCTGCGCGAGCAGGGGCTCGACGTCGACATCGTCTCGCGCCATGCGGATCTTTCGGCGTATCGGCTCGTGGTGGTGCCGTCGCTCGCGGTGATCGACGACGCCTTTGTTGCGCAGATCGAGCGTAGCGACGCGCACTGGGTGTTCGGGCCGCGTAGCGGCTCCAAAACGGCGACCTTCGCCATCCCCGGCACGCTGCCGCCTGGCGCGCTGCAGCGCGTGCTGCCGCTGCAGGTGCTCGAAGCGGAATCGCTGCGGCCAACACTTGCGCCCGCGCTGGCCATGGGCGACGCGAGCGGAACGGCCATTCACTGGCGCGAGCACGTCCGCGCGAACGACGGCGCGCGTGTCGATGCGCGATTCGAAGACGGCTGGCCCGCGCTCATCTCGCGGGGCCGCGTGCGCTACGTGGCGGCATGGCTCACCGACGGCCTGCATCGCGCGCTGCTCGCCGATGCGGCACGGGCGGCGGGGCTTGCGCCACAAGCGTTGCCCGAGGGCCTGCGCCTTGCGCGGCGCGGCGGGCTGACCTTCGCGTTCAATTTCGGCGCCGCGCGCGTGCAGGCCCCGGCGCCCGCCGGCGCGCAATTCGTGCTCGGCGAGGCCGTGCTTGGCACGGGAGACGTGTGCGCCTGGCGCGATCTGCAGTGAACGCGCCCCGGACGTTTTCGACGCCGCGCCGTTCGCCGCCGCGAATAGTGCGCGGCGATGCGTCAGCCGGTGGGCCGCCGCAGCCTGCGTCGTCCGCCACAATCCACGAAAGGAGCACAGATGAATAGAAGAGAGATGCTGTCCTTGCTGGCCTGCACCGCGCTCGCATCGGGTGCGGGTGCTTCGTTCTCCGCGGCGGCGCTCGCCGGCGAATCGCACGGGCAGACGGACGCACAGGGCGCCGGCGCACGCTTCGCGATGGGCGCGGACGTTTCGACGCTGCTCGAACTCGAGGCCAACGGCGCGCGCTTCTACGACCACGGCAAGGCAGACGATTGCCTGCGCATTTTCAGGCGCCACGGTCTGGACGCTATCCGCATCAAGGTCTGGAATGATCCTGGCAATCCTGATTATTTTCCAGCGAACCAGAGCCCGTCGGCCGGATATAACAATGCGCGGCGCGTGCGCGTGCTTGCCCGGCGCGCGGCCGAGCTGGGGCTGCGCGTGCTGATCGACTTTCACTACAGCGACTGGTGGGCCGACCCGGGCAAGCAGTATCCGCCACATGCCTGGGCAGGCAAGGATCTCGCGCAGACCTGCGCGTTGCTCGCCGACTACACTTCGGGCGTGCTGCGCATGCTGCGCGAGGAGGGCGTGCGGCCCGAGTGGGTGCAGACCGGCAATGAGATCACAGGCGGCATGCTCTGGCCGCTAGGCAAATACGACCAGTGGGACAATCTCGCGACGCTGCTGAAAACGGCCCATGATGCGGTGAAGTCCGTCGATCCGCAGATCAAGCACATGCTGCACATCGACAGCGGCGGCAACAATGCCACGAGCCGCTGGTGGTTCGACAGCGCGGTGCAGCGCGGCGTGACCTTCGACTTGATCGGGCTTTCGTACTACCCGCAGTGGCAGGGTTCGCTCGACGATCTGCAGAACAACGCGAACGACCTCGCGACCCGTTACGGCAAGGACATCGTCGTGGTGGAGACCGCGTATCCGTGGACCACGAGCGACGGCGACTCCGAGCCCAATACGATGACCAACACCGGCACGCTCACGTATCCGCCCACGCCCGAGGGACAGGCGCAGTTTTTCGCCGCGCTCACGAACGTGGTGAAGGGCATTCCCAACGGGCGCGGCAAAGGCATCTTCTGGTGGGAGCCTGAATGGATACCCACGCCCAACGTGGGCTGGAAGGTGGAGGCAGGCGATCAGTGGGACAACAACACGCTATTCGACTTCCACGGCCGCGCGTTGTCGTCCATCGACGTGTTCAGGCACGGCTGAGCGCTTAGCGGCAAAGCGGGTTCGCCTGGGCGAATGCCGTGCCATCGTGCGCAATCCATACCTATACGTATGACGAAGCGCGTGAGCCGCTGCACACCTGGCCCAGGTCGAACGAGAAGTCGATGCCGACGGCCGGTCGTCTGCGCCCATAGCCGCCGTCGATGAAAGGCATCACGCGCGGCGCGGATGCCTTCCCGTTGGACTCGAGCTGAGGAACGGCGGCGTTGTTGTTGTCGAGCCTTGCACTGTCGATGACGTTCTGCGCGGCCTTGAGCGCATGGCTGGCGCTGTTCGAAAAGGCACCGCCCAACGCGCCGCCGACGGTGCCGACTTCCTGCGCCTGAACGAATGCCGGAGCCCCTAGCGCCACGCACACCGTCATCGCACGCAGCGTCAATTTCATCGCATTGCTAACCGAATCCAACGCCTGTCTCCTGGAAGCCGGAAAGCGCGAGGAACAGGCTTTCCGGCAGATTCGACTTTACGACGCGAGTATACGAATCAATCGGGCGAGATGCAGTCATTTTGTAGCGCAAATCGAATCATTTTCGCAACACGGGTTTGACCCCGGAATTTGCCGATTCGCGTGACGGAAGTAGCGATAGTTTCGCGGCGAGAATGCTGCGATGCGGCGGGCAACATCTCGCGGCAACGCCGCAACGTGCACATGGAGCCCTTGAGGTACGCGGCCGGTGCATAATGGACCTCCCGCCGATGCAGTCCATGGCCGTCCCTCCAGGAGTCCGCCATGCAAGTGAGAAACGAGGAATTCGTCACCCATCTGCTCTCCGATGTCGTGGAATTCGCGCGAGCGCGATTACCCGAACCCACCTTCCAGATCGTCGAACCCTTTTTGCGGCATTACTACGACTTTGTCGATGCCGAGGACCTGCGCAGCCGCAGCATCGCCGATCTCTACGGCGCCGCCATGGCGCACTGGCAGACCGCGCAGCGCTTCGTCCCGGGCGGCGAGCGCATGCGGGTCTACAACCCGATCCTCGAGCAGCACGGCTGGCATTCGGATCACACCGTGATCGAGATCGTCAACGACGACATGCCGTTTCTCGTCGATTCGGTTTCCATGGCGGTCAACAAGCTCGGTCTCGCGCTGCATTCGGTCATGCACCCGGTGTTCCGCATCTGGCGCGCTCAGGACGGCGCCATCGTGCGCATGGACGTGGGCGGCGCGGGCGCAGACGAAGGCCAGTCGCAGCTCGCCTCGTTCATTCACTTCGAAGTCGACCGCTGCGGCGATGCAGCAAAACTCGAGGAATTGCGCAGCACCATCGCCAAGGTGCTCGGCGACGTGCGCGCGGCGGTCGAAGACTGGCCGAAGATCGTCGAGGTGGCGCGCGCCACGATCAAGACCATGAAGGCGCGCGAGAGCAGCGCCGAAGACGTCGAATCGCGCGCGTTCCTCGAATGGATGGCGGCCGACCACTTCACGTTCCTTGGCCAGCGCGATTACGCGCTCGTCGAGCACGGCGATGGATTCGCCTTGCGCGGCGTGGAGTGCTCGGGCCTCGGCATTTTGCGCGAATCGCTGCGCGCGCCCGACACGCCCGACGTCACGCCGCTGCCGAGCGCGGCAACGGAGATCATCACGGGCGCGTGGCCCATCTTCCTGACCAAGGCAAATTCGCGTGCGACCGTGCATCGCCCCGGCTACCTCGACTACGTGGGCGTCAAGCTCGTGGGGCCGGACGGCAAGGTCAGCGGCGAGCGGCGTTTTGTCGGACTCTATACGTCCACGGCCTATATGGTCTCGAGCTCCGAGATCCCCATCGTGCGCCGCAAGTGCGCGAACATCGTGCGGCGCGCGGGCTTCCTGCCGAAAGGGCATCTCGGCAAGTCGCTCGTGACCGTGCTCGAAACCTGGCCGCGCGACGAGCTCTTCCAGGCCGACGAAGACGACCTCTTCGACGTTGCAATGGGCGTATTGCGCTTGCAGGAGCATCAGCGCACGCGCCTGTTCGTGCGGCGCGACCGCTTCGACCGTTTCGTATCGTGCCTCGTCTATGTCTCGCGCGACAAGTACAACACGGACCTGCGCCAGCGCATTGCGAATCTGCTCAAGGAGGTTTTCAACGGTGAATCGGTGGAATTCACGCCGCTGCTTTCCGAATCGGCGCTCGCGCGAATTCATTTCGTAGTCCATTCGAAAACCGGCACGATGCCCGATGTCGATACGCGCGAACTGGAGGCACGGCTCGTGCAGGTCACGCGGCGCTGGCAGGACGATCTCGCCGACGCCTTGCTCGACGCGTTCGGCGAAGAGCAGGGCACGCGGCTCCTGCATCGCTACGCGGACTCGTTTCCCGCCGGCTATCGCGACGATTATCCGGCGCGCACGGCGGTGCGCGACATCGAGCTGATCGAGCGCGTGCAGGGCACGCGGCGCATCGCGATGAATCTCTACCGGCCCATCGAATCCGGGCCGCGCGCGTTCCGCTTCAAGGTGTATTGCACGGGCGAGGCCATTGCCTTGTCGCGCAGCCTGCCGATGCTCGAGCATCTCGGCGTGCGGGTCGACGAAGAGCGGCCCTACATCATCGAAGCGCCTGGCTGCGAGAGCGCATGGGTGCACGACTTCGGCCTCGAACTCGCCGACGACGCGGAGTTCGATATCGAACGCGTGAAGGACCTGTTCGAAGACGCGTTCGAGGGCGTGTGGACCACTCAGGTCGAGAACGACGACTTCAATCGCCTCGTGCTGCGCGCGTATCTGAGCGCGCGTGAAGTCACCATCCTGCGCGCGTACGCGAAGTATCTGCGCCAGGTGGGTTCGACATTCAGCGATGCGTATATCGAACGCGCGCTCACCGGCAACCCGGCCATCGCGCGCCAGCTCGTCGAGCTGTTCATCATGCGCTTCGACCCTGCCGTGGGCGAGCTGGGAGAGGGGCGCGAAGCACGCACGGAGCGCGCGCTCAAGGCAATAGAAAGCGCGCTAGACCAGGTGCCCAATCTCGACGAAGACCGCATTCTGCGGCAGTTTCTCGGTGTCATCAACGCGACGCAGCGCACCAACTATTTCCGGCGCGACGCGGATGGCGCGACGCTGCCGGCGCTGTCGTTCAAGTTCAATCCGGCAAAAGTGCCGGGGCTGCCCGAGCCCAAGCCGATGTTCGAGATCTGGGTCTACTCGCCGCGCGTGGAAGGCGTGCACCTGCGCGGCGGACGCGTCGCGCGCGGCGGCCTGCGCTGGTCCGATCGGCGCGAGGACTTCCGCACCGAAGTGCTCGGCCTCATGAAGGCGCAGATGGTGAAGAACGTGGTGATCGTGCCGGTGGGCTCGAAGGGCGGCTTCGTGGTGAAGAATCCGCCGCCGCTCACCGATCGCGAAGCGTGGATGCGCGAAGGCGTGGCGTGCTATCAGACTTTCCTGCGCGGCCTGCTCGACCTCACCGACAATCTCGTGAACAACGTGGTCGTGCCGCCGCCCGACGTGGTGCGCCACGACCCAGACGATCCGTATCTCGTGGTGGCGGCGGACAAGGGCACGGCGACCTTCTCCGACTACGCGAACGCGATTTCGCGCGAATACGGCTTCTGGCTCGACGACGCCTTTGCCTCGGGCGGCTCGGTGGGCTACGACCACAAGAAAATGGCGATTACCGCGCGCGGCGCCTGGGAGTCGGTCAAGCGGCACTTCCGCGAAATGGGCGTCGACACGCAGACGACCGATTTCACCGTAGCCGGCGTCGGCGATATGTCGGGCGACGTGTTCGGCAACGGCATGCTGCTCTCGCCACATATCAAGCTCGTTGCAGCGTTCGATCATCGGCATATCTTTCTCGATCCCAACCCCGATCCGGTGACGAGCTTCACGGAGCGCAGCCGGCTTTTCGCGCTCGAGCGCTCGAGCTGGGCCGACTACGACCCCGCGGCCATATCGGCGGGCGGCGGCGTGTTCCCGCGCACCGTGAAAACGATCCCGCTTTCGCCCGCCGCGCAGAGCGCGCTGGGCATCGAGGCGGTCGCACTCACGCCGAGCGAATTGATCCGCGCGATCCTGCTGGCGCCCGTCGATCTGCTCTACAACGGCGGCATTGGCACCTATGTGAAAGCCGTGCACGAGACCAATGCGCAGGTGGGCGACAAAGCGAACGACGCCGTGCGCGTCAACGGCGCCGACCTGCGCTGCAAGGTGGTGGGCGAGGGCGGTAATCTGGGCGTCACGCAATTCGGCCGCATCGAGTTCGCACAGCGTGGCGGACGCATCAATACCGACGCCATCGACAACTCCGCGGGCGTCGATTGTTCGGACCACGAAGTCAACATCAAGATTCTGCTCGGCCTCGTGGTGGCCGATGGCGAGATGACGATGAAGCAGCGCAACACGCTGCTCGCCGACATGACGGACGAAGTCGGGCTGCTCGTGCTGAGCGACAACTACTACCAGACCCAGGCGCTCTCGATCGCAGGCCGCTACAGCGCGGAACTGCTCGACGCGGAAACGCGGCTCATGCGCTGGCTCGAACGCGCCGGCCGCCTGAACCGCGCCATTGAATTCCTGCCGACCGACGAGCAGATCGCGGAACGCCAGAGCGCGAAGCTCGGCCTCACGTCGCCCGAGCGCGCCGTGCTGCTCGCCTACAGCAAGATGTGGCTCTACGACGCGCTGCTCGAATCGGACGTACCGGAAGATCCGCTCGTTGCCCACCTGCTGATCGACTATTTCCCGAAGCCGCTGCAGCAGCGCTTCAGCGAGCCGATGCAGCGGCATCCGCTGCGCCGCGAGATCCTCGCGACGCATCTGACGAATGCGCTCGTGAACCGGGTGGGCTGCGCGTTCGTGCATCGCCTGATGGAGGAAACGGATGCGCAACCCGGCGACATCGTGCGCGCATGCATCATGGCGCGCGACGTGTTCGACCTGAACGACGTGTGGCGCGACATCGACGCGCTCGACAACCGCGTGCCCGACGACGTGCAGGCCCGCATGTTCGTGGACATCGCACGGCTGCTCGAACGCGCGGCGCTCTGGTTCCTGCGGCACCTGCAGGCGGGCGCCGCGGACGTCGGCGGCACGCTGCTCGCACGTTGCCGCGACGCGGCGCAGCGGCTCGCGCCGCAACTGCCGACGCTGTTGCCTGCCGCCGATCTCGAAGCGTTGTCGGCACGTCAGGCCGCGCTCGTGAACGCCGGCGTGGAAAGTGCGTTGGCGGTGCGCGTGGCGAGCGGCGAGATTTCAATCGCACTGCTTGATATTGCCGATGTGGCCGCCGCGTGTGATCGTCCGCTCGAACACGTGGCGGCGGCGTATTTCGCGCTGGACACGCGCCTGAACTACGGCTGGATTGGCGAGCGCGCGGCGGCGCTGCCGACGCCCACGCATTGGGACACGATGGCCCGCGCGGCGGCGCTTGCGGAGGTCGCGCGCCTCAAGCGTGCGCTCACGACGAACGCGCTCGCACAGGCCCCCGACACGGACGATGCGCAAGCGCTCGTGGATGCCTGGTGCGAACAGCACGAGGCCGCGCTCGAACGCTATGGACGCCTGCTTGCCGAGTTGCGTGCGACGAGTGGCGTAAGCCTTTCGGTACTGCTCGTGATCGTG
>DATEJU010000322.1:0-8522 GCA_035277805.1 Paraburkholderia sp.
AGCCCCGTGTCGAAGCTGAAGGTGGGGATCGATTCGGTGAAGCTCTTGGGCGTGCCCGCGGGCGAGCCCGTGCCGATATTGCTCAGGTTGTAGTCCGCGAAGTGCCATTGCACCTTCGGCGTGACGAAGTAACCCGGCCCCATCAACGAGTACGACAGGTACGGGTTGAAGACGACGCGATCGCCTTCGGTCGCATCCGCTGTCGTGATGCGGAAGCGCGAGTAGTCGGCTTCCATGCCGTAGTCGAAGCCGCCCACGTTGTACTTCGCGTACTTCACGTTGAGCTCGGGCTCGCGGCCGTACGGCGCCACCGACGGTGAAAGCGTCTGCCAGTGCTGATAGCGGCCGAGCACGGACCATGGCCCGTTGTTGTACGTGATGCCCGCTTCCTGCTGATACAGCATCTGCGTGCCATTCAGGAACTGATTGGCAGCCGACGCAAGGTCTTCCGGATAGGTGTTGTCCGAGACCTTGTTGTAGTAGATATAACCGCCGAACCCGTTACCGAAGTTCTGGTTGTGCTGGATGAACAGCCCGTAGCGGTTGGTCTTCGTGATCGCGTCGTTGGGCAGGAACGTGGCGGTGATCGTGCCCGAGTAGTTCGTCGAGAGATACCGGTAGTTGCCCTGCATGAACACGCCACGCTTCGAGATGATCTCGGGCGTGAGCGTCAGGTCGCGGTTCGGCGCGATGTTGAAGTAATACGGCATCGACAACTCGAAGCCGTTTGTCGAGCTGAGGGAGAACGTCGGCGGCAGCAGACCGCTGCGGCGTTCGCCCGAGAGCGGGAACGAGAACCACGGGCTCGCGAAAATCGGCACGTTCTGGAAGAACAGCACGCTATTGTGCGCGACGCCTTCGTCGGCGCCCGTGTCGAAGTCGAACTCGGTGCCCTTGATGTACCAGGCCGGATTCGAAGAACACTGGCAGGCCGTGTAGGTGCCGTTGGTGAGCACCGAGCGCTCGTTATCGAGCAGGTCCGCGCGCTCGGCGCTGCCCGAGCCGCCGGTGACCGAGAAGTGGTACTTCGGCGCGGGCATGAAGCCTTCGTTCGCCTCGACCTTCAGGTGCGCCTCAGGTCCGGCGAAGCTCGTGCCGCTCTGATTGACGACGACATTGCCGTAAGCATCGGCCATGTCGGTGTCCTGGTCGTAGTGCAGCGCGTCGCCCTTGACGACGTTCATGCCCTCGCGCAGCTCGGCCGAGCCCTTGACGGCGAAGTCGCTGCCCGACGTCCCGGTGGCCGAATCGCCGAGCACGAATGTGGCTGGCCGCTGGCCGGGGGCGTTCGTATGGTCCTCGAGCTGCGGGGAAAGGCGCAGGCTCCACGCGTCGTCCAGCCGCTGGGGCTGCGCAGCGGCACCCGCGAGCTGGGCGTGCGCAAGCGCGGGCACAAGACCCGGCATGGCCACGAGCGCCGCGATGAGCCGCCGCTTGCCCGGCACGCCGTCGTCACTTTTGGAGATCGTCTGGAAAAACTGTCTGGGCGGCATGTATGGTTTTGGCGTATCGGCCCGTCAGCCTGCCCGCCCATCACGGCTCTACTGCCGGTGCATCGACATATCGGCCCCGCTCCGGGCGAGAAACCGGTTCAGGGCGACGGTCGAAGCAACGATCAAGGCAATTTCGCGCACAATTATTTACAATTCATCCGACGATGGACTGGCGATAAGTGCGGCGAGCGAACCGTCATGCGGGCTTTGGCGCGAGTCGCGTCAAAAAAGTCGTGGGGTATTATATGGCAAGACGTTGATCCACTGATTTTGCCCCCGGTTTTCATGACCCTCACCGCCCCGTCTTCCCTGGCCGACGCCCGCCGCGATCTGCTCGCCGCCTGGCTTGCCGGCCACGCAGAAAAATACGCGCTCGACCTCGCCACGCTCGCCCCGGCCTCCGCCGACGCGAGCTTTCGCCGCTACTTCCGCCTCGCGAGCGCCGGCGCACACGGTGCCACGCTGATCGCCGTCGACGCGCCGCCGCCCGAGAAGTGCCGCGAGTTCGTCCAGGTCGCACAACTGCTCGAGGCCGCCGGCGTGCACGTGCCCCGCGTGCTGGAAGTCGACTTCGGCGCCGGTTTCATGCTCGTGACCGATCTCGGCACGGCGCCCTACATCAAGGTGCTGACCGAGGCGGGCCCCGGCAAGCCGGCGCGCGCGCTCATGCGCGACGCCATCGACGCGCTGATCCGCTTCCAGCTCGCCTCGCGCGAGAACGTGCTGCCGCCGTTCGACGAAGCGTTCCTGCGCCGCGAGATGGAGCTCATGCCCGAGTGGTATCTGGAGCGCCATCTGGGCCGCAAGGTCGACGAAGCCACGCGCGGCGTGCTCGATCGCACCTTCGCGCTCCTGATCGCGAGCGCGCGTGCCCAGCCACAGGTCTTCATGCTGCGCGATTTCATGCCGCGCAACTTGATGATCGCGACGCCCAACCCCGGCGTGCTCGATTTCCAGGACGCGGTCTACGGCCCGATCACCTACGACATCGCCTCGCTGTTGCGCGACGCGTTCCTGAGCTGGGACGAGGAGTTCGAGCTCGACTGCTTCGCGTACTACTGGGAGCGCGCGAAGAAGGCCGGGTTGCCTGTGGACCCGGATTTCGGCGAGTTCTACCGCCAGCTCGAATGGATGGGCCTGCAACGCCACATCAAGGTGCTGGGCCTCTTCTGCCGCATCAACTATCGGGACGCGAAGCCGCACTACATGGCCGACCTGCCGCGCTTTCTCGACTACGCGGGCAAGGTCGCGCGCCGCTATCGTCCGCTGGCGCCGTTCGCGCGGCTCATCGACGAGCTGCAGGGCACGAGCGCCGAAGTCGGCTACACGTTCTGATCGCGCCGACTCTCTCCAATCATTCATGACAAGGTCGAATTCATGACGCGTGCCAGATTCGAGCGCACGGCGATGATCTTCGCCGCCGGGCGCGGCGAGCGCATGCGCCCGCTCACCGACACCTGCCCGAAGCCGCTGCTCGAAGCGGGCGGCACGCCGCTCATCGTCTGGCAGATCGAGCGGCTCGCCGCGGCGGGCTGCACGCGCGTCGTCATCAATCACGCGTGGCTCGGCGCGCAGATCGAGGCCGCGCTCGGCAATGGCGCGCGCTTCGGTGTGGAGTTGCGCTACTCCGCCGAGACCGACGCACTCGAAACCGCGGGCGGCATCGCGCAAGCGCTGCCCCTCATCGAGCGCGCGGGCGAGCCGGCCGTGTTTCTCGCCGTGAGCGGCGACGTCTATAGCGAATACGACTTCGGCATATTGAACGCGCGTGCCGAGGCGCTCGCGGCGCAACCGGAGCCGGGCATGCATCTCGTGATGGTGCCCAATCCGCCCTTCCATCCGGCCGGCGACTTCGCGCTCGGCGCCGACGGCCTGCTCGCGCTCGACGGCGCGCCGCGCTACACCTTCGGCAATATCGGCCTCTACGACACGCGCATGTTCCGCGGCCTGCCGCGCGGCGAGAAGCGCGCGCTCACGCCGTACTACCGCGAGACCATCGCGGCGAAGCGCGCGAGCGGCGAGCTTTTCGAGGGGTACTGGGAGAACGTGGGCACGCCCGCGCAACTCGCGGCGCTCGACACCGCGTTACGCGCGACGCAGCGCGGCTGATACGCAGTTAGTTGATACGCGGCTCGGGCTTCAGTGCCCGCGCTCGGCCGCAACCGAGGCCGGCTCGGCCGCTGCCCGATCCGCCTCGCTCGCACGCTGCTGCTGCAGCGCCCACATCTGCGCGTAGTGGCCTTCGGCGCGCAACAGCTCCGCATGCGTGCCGCGCTCCACGATGCGCCCATGATCCATCACGATGATCTGCTGCGCGTGCACGACCGTCGAAAGCCGGTGCGCGATCACGAGCGTCGTGCGCTCGCGCGCGATCAAATCGAGCTCATGCTGGATCGCACGTTCCGAGCGCGAATCGAGCGCCGAGGTCGCCTCGTCGAACAGCAGGATCGGCGGATTCTTGAGTAGCGTGCGTGCGATCGCCACACGCTGCTTCTCGCCGCCCGAAAGCTTCAGCCCGCGCTCGCCCACCGGCGTGTCATAGCCCTTCGGCAGGCTCTCGATGAACGCGTGGATATGCGCCGCGCGCGCCGCCGCGATCACTTCCTCGCGGCTCGCCGCCGGCCGGCCGTAAGCAATGTTGTAATAGATCGAATCGTTGAAGAGCACCGTGTCCTGCGGCACGATGCCGATCGACGCGCGCAGCGAATCCTGCGTCACGTCGCGAATGTCCTGGCCGTCGATCGTGATCGCGCCGCCGCTTTTGTCACCTATCGCTTTGTCGAGATCGTAGAAGCGGAACAGCAAGCGCGAGAGCGTGGACTTGCCCGAGCCGCTGTGGCCCACCACCGCCGTCGTCGTGCCGGCGGGAATCGTGAAGCTCACGTCGTGCAGGATCTGGCGCGCCGGCTCGTAGGCGAAATTCACGTGCGTGAAGCGCACTTCGCCGCCGCGCACCGCGAGCGGCGGCGCGCCCGGGACCTCGGGCACCTCGCGCGCGACGGTCAGCAGGTTGAACATGCGGTCCATGTCGGTGAGGCTCTGCTTGAGCTCGCGATACACCACGCCGAGAAAATTCAGCGGAATGTAGAGCTGCAACATGAAGGTGTTGATGAGCACGAGATCGCCCAGCGTGAGCTTGCCGGCCATCACGCCCTGGGTCGCGCGCCACAGGATGAACACGAGGCCCGTGCCGATGATCGCCTGCTGCCCGAAGTTCAGCGCCGAAAGCGACTGCTGCGACGTGATCGCCGCGGCGCGATAGCGGCGCAGGTTCTCGTCGTAGCGTTGCGTCTCCCACGCTTCGTTGCCGAAGTACTTCACCGTCTCGTAGTTGATGAGCGAATCGATCGCCCGCGAGTTCGCGCGCGAATCGAGTTCGTTCATCGTGCGCCGGAAATGCGTGCGCCACTCGGTCACCTTCACGGTGAAGACGATGTACGCGGCCAGCGCCACGAGCGTGACGATCGCGTAGTACGCCTCATATTTCACCGTGAAGAAGCCCAGCACGAGGCCCACTTCGACGAGCGTCGGCAAGATGCTGTAGAGCGAGTACGAGATGAGCTGCGTGATGCCGCGCGTGCCGCGTTCGATATCGCGCGACATGCCGCCCGTCTGGCGCTCCAGATGAAAGCGCAGCGAAAGCGAATGCAGATGGCGGAACACCTTGAGCGCGAGCTGGCGCACGGCGCTCTCCGTCACCTTTGAAAAGAGCATCTCGCGCAGCTCGGTGAACATCGATGTCGAGAGGCGCACCGCCGCGTACGCCACCACGAGGAGCCCCATGCCGCTCATCAGCACGATGCCGGGGGCGTGCTCGGCGCGCCCGAGGGCGGTGAGGTGCTGCACGGCCGCGAGATTGTCGACGATGTGCTTCATCACGACCGGCACGCCCAGATTGGCGACCTTCGCGCCGATCAGGCAGCTGAGCGCGAACGCCACGCGCCACTTGTAGGCGGTGAGATACGGCAGCAGCGAAACGATGGTCTGCCAGTCGTTGCGCGGCCCGGTGGCGAGCGGCGCGGGTTCGTTGGAAGCGGAAAAGCGGCGCATGGGCGAGCGGCTATCAACGTGCCGCAGGTGCGGGCCTCAATGATCGAAAGTCAAGGGCGAGCGCGAGAAGCACGGCGTATTGTTGGGGGATGGACGACGGGTTCCGGGGCGCGCCGGAGCGAGGCTTGGGGCCGTTCTGGCCGCACCGCCGCACCTGCCGCTTTCCCGTACAATTCCTGACACCGTATTGTCGCAGAAGGCAGCTTGCGCCGCTGACGGCCACCGGCCCGCGCATTGGGGCGCTGCGTCCCGTGCGAGGCGCTCATGGGACCGCGCCTGCGGCGCCGCTTTCGCCTCACTTCCGCCCGCAGTCCGAGCCCCACTGTTCCAGCCCTTTTCATGGACACCCGATGACCGACTCTTCCCCGCTCCCCCAGAAGTCGCCCGCGCTGCGCGTCGTGCCGCAGCCCTCCGACGCCAACGTCCACGGCGACGTGTTCGGCGGCTGGATCATGTCGCAGGTCGACATCGCCGGCTCGATCCCGGCGAGCCGCCGCGCCAACGGCCGCGTCGCGACCGTCGCGGTGAACTCGTTCCTGTTCAAGCAGCCGGTGTTCGTCGGCGACCTGCTGAGCTTTTATGCCGATATCGTGAAGACCGGCACGACCTCGGTGACCGTCGAGGTCGAGGTCTACGCCCAGCGCATGCGTCTCGCAGACGAAGTCGTGAAGGTGACCGAAGCGACGCTCACCTACGTGGCCACGGGCAACGACCGCCGCCCGCGCCCGCTGCCGGCGATCGAATAAGATCCGGCTCGCACCGCGGTTTTCGCCGCGGTTTTCATCTCGGTTCGCACCTTGGTTCGCACATCGAGCCGCAAGCCCCGGTCGGCCCCTGTCAGGCCGGCCATGCGAGTCCCGTGCCTTCCTCGTACGCCACGCTCGCGCTCAAAAGCGCCTCGGCTTCCGCCCCCGGCATCGGCGGCGCGAAGAAATACCCTTGCAGCTCGTCGCACGCGCGCTCGCGCAGGAACGCGAATTGTTGCGACGTCTCCACCCCTTCGGCGATCACCTGCAGCCGCAGCTCGTGCGCAAGCGCGATGATGGCCGCGGTGATGGTCTCGTCGTCGCTGCTGTTGCCGATGTCCGCCACGAACGAGCGGTCGATCTTGAGCCGGTCCACCGGCAGCCGCTTCAGATAGCTCAGGCTCGAATAGCCGGTGCCGAAGTCATCGATGGCAATGCCCACGCCCGCCTCGTGCAGCGCGTTGAGCATCGAGACCGCCTCCTCCGTGTTGCGCATCAGCGTGCTTTCGGTGAGCTCGACTTCGAGCCAGCACGGGTCGAGCCCCGTCTCCTGAAGCACGCCTTTGACCAGCTCGGTGATGTCGCGCTGATGGAACGTCTTCGCCGAGAAGTTCACCGAGACACGCACGGGCGGCAGCCCCGCGTCCTGCCAGGCGCGGTTCTGACGACAGGCCTCGCGCAGCACCCAGTCGGAAAGCGGGCCGATCAGGCCGCTCTCCTCGGCGATCGGAATGAACTGCGATGGCGGCACGAGCCCCGCCTCGGGGTCGCTCCAGCGCACGAGCGCCTCCATGCCCACAATGCGCCCGCCTTCGATCTCCACCTGCGGCTGGTAGTGCAGCAGGAACTCGCCGTCGCGCAACGCACGGCGCAGACGCCGCTCGAGGTCCATGCGCGCGCCCGCGCTCGCGTTCATCTCCGGCTGATAGAACTGGAACGTGTTGCGGCCCAGCTCCTTCGCCCGGTACATCGCGACATCGGCTTTCTTGAGCAGCGCCTCGGCGTCGTTGCCGTCCTGCGGATACACGCTCGCGCCCATGCTGCAGCCCACATAGAGCTCGGTGCCGTCGATCAACACCGGCTCCGCGATCAGCAAACGCGCGCGCTCCATCCAGCCGATCAGCGACTTTTCGTCGATGATGTCGGTCAGCACGATCACGAACTCGTCGCCGCCGTGGCGCGCGACGGTGTCGCTCGTGCGCGTGCAGCGCGTGAGCCGCTCGGCCACCACGCCCAGCAGCCGGTCGCCCACGCTATGGCCGAGGCTGTCGTTGACGTTCTTGAAGCCGTCGAGGTCGATGAACACCACGGCCACGCCGCGCTCGTGGCGCTGCGCCGAGACGAGCGCCTGCTGGAGGCGGTCGCGCAGCAGGTTGCGGTTGGGCAGCTGCGTGAGGCTGTCGTAATTGGCCTGGTATTCGAGCTGCTCCTGATAGCGGATCAGCTCGGTCACGTCGTTGATGATGCCGATATGGTGCGTGATGCGGCCGTCGAGGTCCGGCACCGGCGCGATCAGCAACTGGTTCCAGAAGAGCGCGCCGTCCTTGCGGTAATTGCGCAGCACGGCGCTCACTTCGCGGTTCGAGAGCAGCGCCTGGCGAATCGCGATAAGCCCTTCCTGATCGCGGTCGTCGCGCTGCAGGAAGCGGCAGTCCTGGCCGATCACCTCGGCGGGATCGTAGCCCGTGATGCGGCGAAACGCAGGATTCGCGTAATCGATCAGGTTGCTGCCGTCCGGCCCCGGCCCGGTGATCAGGATCGCGTTCACGCAGGCGTCGAGCGCCCGGCTCTGCAGGCGCAGCGCCAGATCGGCGCGCTTGCTTTCGGTGGTGTCCGAGTAGCTGCCGAGCACGCCCATCACGCGGCCGTCGCCATCGAGCAGCGGCAGCTTGCTCGTGAGCGTGGTGCGGTGCAGGCCGTCGATCGTCAGCTCTTCTTCGTAGTTGATGCGCGGCAGGCCCGATTCGATCACCTCGCGGTCCTGCGCATGCAAGGCGCTCGCGTAGGCGCGCCACGGCAACTCTTCGTCGGTCTTGCCGACGATCAGCTCGGGGTAAGCCAGGCCCGCGTCGCGCGCGAAGGTCATGTTGCAGCCCAGATAGCGCGATTGCGCGTCCTTCCAGAAGATCCGCTGCGGGATGTTGTCGATCACCGTCTCGAGCATCTGGTTGGAGCGCTGCGCCTCGACCTCGGCCTTGATCTGCTCGGTCACGTCGTCGGCGAGCACGAACAC